>NZ_JCASIL010000014.1:0-179311 GCF_059685725.1 Telluria sp. RT2P19 | reverse complement strand
ACCAGCTTTGCGAACCGGGGCGCCTTCACGATTCACTCCTATGGACGACGATAGGGGTTGGACCGCCGGGCAGCTCAACAGTTCAACGCTCATCCATATTTAACGTGTACATCGCCTTTTTGTTTTCCTCCGATACATCCGCGCTACCATCGCGGGATGACCAGCGTCTCCCCTTCTTCCGCTTTTGCTCCCGTCCTGTCCCAACACCGTCTCGACGCCCTCGACGTCTTGCGTGGCTTCGCGCTGGTCGGGATCTGCGTCGCCAACGTCGAATTCTTCAACCGGCCCGTGGCCGAATCGGGCAACGGCATCCCGGCCGGGCTGCACGGCCTGGACTGGCTGGTGGCCTTTATCGTCGCCTATTTCGTCAGCGGCAAGTTCTGGACCATCTTTTCCCTGCTGTTCGGCATGGGGTTCGCCCTGATGCTGGAACGGGCGCGCACGGCCGGGCGCCATTTCCTGCCGGCTTACGGCCGCCGGGTCGCCGTGCTCGGCCTGTTCGGCCTGCTGCACTACCTGCTGCTGTGGGGCGGCGACATCCTGATCAGCTATGCGGTCGGCGCCCTGGCGCTGATGCTGATGCTGTTCGCCCGGGGACGCTGGATGATCGGCGCGCTGGCCGCGTGCCTGATCCTGGCCCAGGTGCCGGGCTTCGGCTTCGCCTCCTGGCTGGTGACGCCCATCCTGTTTGCAGCGTTGGTAGGCCTGTACCTGCGCGCCCGACAGCGCGCGCTGTTTCCCCTGGTGGCGATCGCGCCGGGCAGCCTGATGCTGCTGGCGGCAGTCCTGAACCGCATCGGCGGCCAGGGCGACATGGGGGCGCTGCTGGCAATCGGCGCCTCGCTCGTGCTGCTGGGAATGCTGGCCTGGGCCTTCGCCCAGCCGCAGGTCGCGCGGCCGCTGCGCGCCGGGATGGCGATCTTCATGCTGACCTATGGCTTGACCGCGCTCGACGGCGGCATGCGTTACTTCGCGCCGCAATGGGGGGCGGTGTCGGGCATTGCCAGCGCGCCCGGGGCTGACACCGGAGCAGGGCCCACCACCGCGTCGCATTACCGTGAGCGCACGGCGCGCAGCATGCAAGAGAAGCAGGTACTTACCAACGGCACCTATGCGGAAGCGTTCCGGATGCGGCTCGGTCACCTGGAAGCACGGATGCGTGACGAGACCGGCTTCGTGGTGGTCGGCGTGAGCGTCTTCCTGGTTGGCGTCTGGTTCGTGCGCTCGGGTGTGATCGCCAATGCTGGCGCGCACCTGCCCCTGTTCCGGCGCCTGGCGGCGGGAGGGATAGCCCTTGGGGCCGGGCTTGGGCTGCTCGGCAGCCTGATCAGCACGGGGCGGCCGGCGGGCGCCGATGACCAAGGGTATGACCTTGCCTACGCCTTGATGACGATGGGGAGCTTGCCGGCCTCGCTCGGCTATGTCGCGGCGGTGCTGCTGGCGCTGTACAGCGGCGGCAGCCTGGCCCGGGTGCGCATCCTGGCCCCGTTCGGGCGCATGGCGCTGAGCAATTACCTGATGCAGTCGCTGGTGTTGTCGCTGCTGTTCTATGCCCACGGGCTGGGGCTGTGGGGAATGGGCAGGATCGGGCAGGTCGGCATTGCGCTGGTGCTGTGCGCGCTGCAGATCGGCTTGAGTCACTGGTGGCTGGCGCGTTTCCAGTACGGTCCGCTCGAATGGGTGTGGCGGGCGCTGACTTACCTGACGTGGCCGGCAATGCGGCGGGCCGCCTGACCCGGAAACAACAACGGCTTTCCGAAGAAGCCGTTGTGTCATGCATCAGCGAAGCTGGTCAGGCATAGGTACGCAGACGTGCCGAAAACTCTTGCAGCGCCTTGATCTTGGATGCTTCCGCGCGGTTGCACCAATCCTGCAGCTGGTGCAGCAGCTGGTCCCGGGTCGAGTGCGAACGTTCCCAGATGGCGCCCAGTTCGACCCGCATGGTGTGCATGGTCTCCAGCGCCTTGCTGTGCTGGAACAGCTCGACCAGCTGCTGCTTCTGCGACGATTCCAGCTTGGCCGGCTCGCGCTGCATCAGCTTGCGCGAGCTCTTCAGGAAGCGCGATTCCAGCTCGGCCTTGTGCTTCAGGTGCTCGAATTCTTCACTGAACGCGTGGCGTACCGACTTGGCATACTTGGCCATCACGTCGTAGCGGTTGGCGATCACGGACTGCAGCGTGTCGAAATCGGCCTGCGCCTTGTCCTTGTCCAGCTTCGGCTTTGGCGCCACTTTCTTCACTTTTGCCAGGCCGACCATTTCCAGCATGCGGATATAGCCCCAGCCCAGGTCGAACTCGTACCACTTGCTCGACAGCTTGGCCGACGTGGCATAGGTATGGTGGTTGTTGTGCAGCTCTTCACCGCCAATCAGGATGCCCCAAGGGAAGATATTGGTCGCCGCATCGTTGCAATCGTAGTTGCGGTAGCCCCACCAGTGGCCCAGGCCATTGATGATGCCGGCGGCCGTGATCGGGATCCACATCATCTGGATCGCCCACACGGTCAGGCCGATCACGCCGAACAGCGCGACGTTGATCACCAGCAGCGAGGCCACGCCCAGCATGCTGCGGCCGGTGTACACATGACGCTCGATCCAGTCGTCCGGCGTGCCATGGCCGTATTTCTCCATGGTTTCCTTGACCTTGCTTTCGGCGCGGTACAGCTCGGCGCCTTCGAACAGCACCTTGCGGATGCCGCGCGTTTGCGGGCTATGCGGATCTTCTTCGGTATCGCACTTGGCGTGGTGCTTGCGGTGGATCGACGCCCACTCCTTGGTGACCTGTCCCGTGGTCAGCCACAGCCAGAAGCGGAAGAAATGGCTCGGGATCGGGTGCAGGTCGAGCGCCCGGTGCGCCTGGTGGCGGTGCAGGTAGATCGTCACGGCGGCGATCGTGATATGGGTGACCACCAGCGTGTAGATCACGACTTGCCAGGCCGAGAAGTCGAGCAGGCCGGTGGACAGGAACGACAGCACGGCGTGCAAGGCGTCGTTAAAGAAATTCATTCAGTCTCCAAAGGGGCTTGTCCGATATGCAACCACTGTGACCGCACATCTATAACCCGGGCATTTTACGTGGTTCTACTGCCGCACGGCAGTTTTACTTGCTCAAATTTGCGCCAGTCCCGGTGTTGTCCCGACCTTCTTCTTGTGGCGTGCGTGCCACCGCCCTGGCAATATGGGCGTCCAGCAACCGCGTATCCATCGAAGGGTGCCCGAGTTTGATCGCGCCCGATTGCACAAGTGCATAGATCTTGCGGTTGACGTCCGAGATCGGACCGCCCTGCCCGTTCTCCGGGTCACCCAGCCAGAAGCCGACTTCGAGTTCGTAGCCGTCGGCCGCGAAGGCATTGAGCAGGACATTCGGCGCCGGCGTCTCGAGCACGCGCGCCACGCCCTTCGGTTGTTCTTCGAGCAACGGAATCACCTGCGACAGGTCGCTGTCGTAGGACACGACCAGCCTGGTCACCGCCCGCACATTGCGGTTGGTGGACGACTGGTTCAGCACCACGCCGGTGATCAGCATCTCGTTCGGCAGCAGGGTCTGCGTGCCGTCGGAACTGCGCAAGACGGTATAGCGGGTATTGATGCGCGCCACCTTGCCGGAATATTTATCCAGGGTGATCGGATCGCCGATCGACAGGCTGCGCTCGAACAGGATGATGAAGCCGGATACGTAGTTACTGGCGATGCGCTGCATGCCGAGACCGAGGCCGACGCCCAGCGCGCCGCCGAATACCGACAGGACCGTCAGGTCGAGCCCGGCCAGCGACAGGCTGAACAGCACAGCGACCAGGATCAGCGCCGCGCGGCCGACGCGCGCCAGCGCCACCCTGAGCGAACTGTGCATGCGCTCGAAGCCCATCAGGCGTTCCTCGAGCGCGGCGCCGGCCCACAGCGCCAGGATCATGAGGACCACGATCGAGACCGCACCTTGCAGCAGGTCGGCAATGGACACCTTGTTTTTGCCGATTGGCAAGACCGTCTGTTCGAGCGCCTTGACCACGTCCGGCAAGATGCCGGTAAGGTGCATGGCGACGATGATCCAGACCGCGAAGGCAAACACCTTCTCGAAGGTCTGCAGCGCAGCCCCCACCTGGCCGCGGCGGGCGAAGGCGCGCCGCAGCAGGTAGAAGAAGGTGCGGATGACGGCCAGCGACATGAACAGCGGCAGCGCCACGCGCAGCAGCGACACGCCCTGGTACTGCGCCAGCACCGTCTTGGCCAGCGCCAGCAGCCCGACGGTCAGCAGCGGGCCCAGCACGCGTGCGAAACTGCCCAGTCCGACGCTGATCAGGCCACCCGTCCGGGCACGGTCTTTCAGCAGTGAGCGGTGGATCAGCCGCGCCAGGCCCCATCCGGCCGCCACGCACACGACGAGGGCGACGATCTGCCAGGCGATGGCGGGACGGCGGGCGTCGTCCAGCAGGACATTGAACAGGTCCGACAGCGGCATCGGCACTCCTTAGCTGGCGGCAGCGGCGTCGCCAGCCTCGTCAGCGTTGCCAGCATCCTCAGCCGCAACCTTGGCCGGCTTGGCCAGCGCCTTGCGCTGCAGGACGGCGGCGAAGAAGCCGTCGGTCTGGTGCTTGTGCGGCAGCAGCTTGAGGTAGTTATCCATCTCGAGCGGGATCTTTTGCTCGGCCAGCACCTGGCTCATCGGCACCAGCTCGAAGTCGGCGTGATTGGCCAGGAAGCCTTCGACGATAAAGTCGTTCTCTTCATTGAGCAGGCTGCAGGTGGCGTACACCAGGCGGCCGCCATTCTTGACCAGGCGCGAGGCCGCATCCAGGATCGAGGCCTGCTTCTCTTGCATTTCGGCGACGGCGCTCGGCTGCTGGCGCCACTTGACGTCCGGATTGCGGCGCAGGGTGCCCAGGCCCGAGCACGGCGCGTCGACCAGCACGCGGTCGATCTTGCCGGCCAGGCGCTTGACCTTGGCGTCGCGCTCGTGCGCGATCACCACCGGATGCACGTTCGACAGGCCGCTGCGCGCCATGCGCGGCTTCAGCTTGGTCAGGCGTTTTTCCGAGACGTCGAACGCGTACAGGCGACCGGTGTTGCGCATCAGCGCACCCAGGGCCAGCGTCTTGCCGCCGGCGCCGGCGCAGAAGTCGACCACCATCTCGCCGCGGCGCGCGCCGACGATCTGGGCCAGCACCTGGCTGCCCTCGTCCTGCACCTCGATCGCGCCTTCCTTGAACAGCGGCAGGTTTTGCAGCGCCGGTTTCTTTTGCACACGCAGGCCCAGCGGCGCGAACGGCATCGGCTCGGCCACGATCGGGGCTTCGGCCAGTTGCGCGATCACGGCGTCGCGTTCGGCCTTGATCGAATTGACGCGCAGGTCCAGCGGCGCCGGGGTGTTCAGTACGGCGGCCAGTTCCAGCGCTTCCTGCTCGCCGAACTGGGCCACCAGCTTGTCGAACAGCCATTGCGGCAGGTTCGCACGGATCGGGCCCGGCAGCAGGTTGCGGTCGACTTCCTTGATGCGGGTGAGGAAATCGGTCTCGTCCTCGCTCAGGCCGCCGATGCTCTCGATGCCGACCGTCTCGGCCAGGCCCAGCAGGGCCAGCTTGCGCATCGATGGGGTGTTGCCATGGCCGGCGAAGTCGGTGAAGAACGATTTATTGCGCAGCACGGCGTACACGGCTTCGGCGATGACGCCGCGCTCGCGGCCGCCGAAGCGCGGGTTGTCCTTGAAGAAGCGCGACAGGGTGACGTCGGCCGGCGACGTAAAGCGGAGAATGTCGCGCAAGACTTCTTCGGTCTTGGCGACGATCGCTGGAGGCAATCTCATGTAAATCCTTGAATTAAATACTGATGGTGTCGGCCAGGGCTTGCTGCTTGGGCTCGACGATGCGCACCGCGCCATCCTCGACGACCAGGCGGTCTTCGACGAACAGGCGTACGGCGCGTGGGTAGATCTTGTGTTCCTCGGCCAGCAAGCGCGCGGCAAGCAGGTCTGGCGTATCGCCCGGCAAGACCGGGATGGTGGCCTGCAGCACCGACGGGCCATGGTCGAGCTCGGCGGTGACGAAGTGCACGGTCGCGCCGTGTTCGGTCATGCCGGCGTCGAGCGCCTGCCGGTGCGTGTGCAGCCCCGGGAACAGGGGCAGCAGCGACGGGTGGATATTGAGCATCCGGCCGGCATAGTGCTCGACGAAGGGCGCGGTCAGGATACGCATGAAGCCTGCCAGCACGACCAGGTCGGGCTGGAAGGTGTCGATGACTTCCTGCAGTTTTGCGTCGAATTCGGCGCGGGTGGCGAACTCCTTGTTCGACACCACGGCGGTCGGGATGCCACGCGACTGGGCAAACGCCAGGCCGCCGGCATCGGGCTTGTTACTGATCACCGCTGCGATACGAGCAGGCCAACCTTCGGCCTGGGCCGCGCGCACGACCGCTTCCATATTGCTTCCGCGGCCGGAAATGAGGATCACGATGTTTTTCATAGCCGGCATTGTACCGTAACACCGGCTGCCAGCCGCAGCCCTCCGAGGGGGCTATCCGGGACGTCAGGCGGTCGGCGGGACCGTCGCGAACGAGTAAAACACGCGGAACGGCACCTTTTTCTCGGCCCAGAATTCGGCTGCGTCGCGAAACACGTCGAGCAGGTTTTCGCGCGCTTCCTTGTCGAATTTCTGCGCGCTCGGCAATTGCTCGAGCACGACGATGAAGCCTGGCTGCGGGCCGGCTTCGTGGATGGTCTCGGTCAGGCAGGTGCGCAGCGCGTCGAAATTCTTGCTGCACGGTTTGGGAAAGTAGAAGTTCTCGCCGATACGGGCGCAGACCTGCTGCTTGGTGAGCGTATTGGCGCAGTGGGCGTATAAAAAATGATGACCGAGTCGACCGGCCTCCTGTTGCAAATCGCCAACGCGAAACGCGCGGATCGCTTGAACAAGATTTGGCGCCACTCTCATCAACAAACTCATTTTTTCCTCAAGTTGCCCTGTCAATAACGCGCCATGGCGCCACCCCTCGCGGCGCTGGGTAGCGCTGCTACTTCTTACCTCGCTGTCGTTGCTATACGCAAATAAGTCCATGATTTGTGTAAGGGTAACGTTTTGTGGTATTGGAAGCAACCCAAATGTGAGTTTCAGATGCCTATTTGTAAGAATCGGTAGGCGTCGATGTGACATGAAAACACCGCTTCACGGCTCGTCTTCATTCTGAAGCGAGTTGTTCCGCACTTTATTCGCTGTTACATTTTGTTGCCAGGCGGATCCGATGGTTTTTTTGGAATAGGCGTACCATGAGGGCTGTAACGAATCATCGCCGAACGTCGCCCCCTTGAACGAGGTACTACCATGAACTTGCAAGCCAAACTGATCATCTCGGCCCTCGGCATCGCCACCCTGCCGTTGGCTCAGGCTGCCGATTTCGAAGACTTCGGCCGTGTGGTGCGGGTCGAACCGCGCGTCGAGCAGGTGCGCACCCCGCGCCAGGAATGCCGTACCGAATATGTGCAAGTGCCGGTGCAACAGGAACGCGGCGCCGGCGGCACGATCATCGGCGGTATCGCCGGTGCCCTGCTGGGTAGCCAGGTCGGCAGCGGCAACGGCAAGGTCGCCGCCTCGGCGGCAGGCGCGATCGCCGGCGCCATGGTAGGTGACCGTGTGCAGAACAACGGCCGTCCACAAGGCAGCTCGGTGCAAGAGCAAGCCGTGCAGCAATGCCGCACCGTGGAAGCGATCGAATCGCGCACCGCCGGCTACAACGTGACCTATGAATACCGCGGCCAGAACTATACGTCGCTGATGAGCCGCGATCCGGGCAACCGCGTCCGCCTGCGCGTCTCGGTCGAGCCGCTGGACAGCTATAACGCCCAGGGCCAGGGCCAGGCGTATAGCCAGTACTGATCGTTTCACCAAGTTTGACATTGCGCAACGCGGCCCACCGAGGCCGCGTTGTTGCATTTCGGCCCGAGCTTGCGCTGGAAGAACCCATCCCCCGATAATAGGGCGATTCCATCAGGCTCTTTTATGCTCATCAAACGCAAATCCATCGAACAAGTCGAATCCTCGCGCCGCCCCGCGCGCAAACCCAAATTCGCACCCGTCACGCTGTCGGAACAGGACGGGGTGCGTTACCTCCACTTCGGCACCGAATGGGTCCAGGGCGCCATGCGTATCCGCAAGCCCGACTGGCCCGAGCTGGAATATGCGCAGCAGATGATGGCCTGGATGCTGTTCATCGAGTCGCCGCACGCCATCGCCCAACTGGGCCTGGGTACGGCCACCTTGACCAAGTTCTGCTATCGCCAGTTCCCTGAGGCGAGCGTGACCGCCGTCGAACTCAACGCGTCGGTGATCGCGATCTGCAATTCGATGTTCAAGCTGCCGCCGGAGGACGAGCGCCTGCGCGTGCTCGAGATGGACGCGCTCGACTTCGTCGAGGACCCGGCCAACCACGAGACCTATGACGTCCTGCAGTGCGACCTGTACGACGCCACCGCGCGCGGCCCGGTGCTCGACACGCCCGAGTTCTACCGCGCCTGCGCCGATTGCCTCGCGCCCGACGGCATCATGACCGTCAACCTGTTCGGCGACCACCCGAGTTTTTCCAAGAACCTGAAGGCGATGAAGTTCGCCTTCGCCCACGTGATCTGCCTGCCCGAGGTGCACGAGGGGAATGTCGTGGCGCTGTGCTTCAAGACGCGCCCGACCCTCGACCAGGCCGCCCTGAACGCGCGCGCCGCCCAGATCGTGGCGCAGACCAGGCTGCCTGCGAAATCCTGGGTCAAGGGATTGTTCGCCGTCGATTGACCATTTATCAGGGCCACCGTGAACGCCATCCCGCACAAGCCAGCCAGCCTGCGCAAGCTCGACCTGCAATCGATATTCTCGTGGCTGCTGGCCGACGGGATCGTCACCAAGGATAAGGTCAAAGCCGATTTCGCCCAGGCCCAGGGCATACTCAAGAACGCGCCCGGCATCGTGCATCCGCTGACGGCGGTGGCGCAATGCAAACTGATCTCCAGCCAGCCGCCGCACCGGCTGCTGACGCTCGATGTGCTGACCGAATGGTGCGCGGCCAAGGTCGGCCTGCCTTTCATTCGCATCGATCCGCTCAAGATCGATTTCACGAAGGTGGCCGACGTGATGTCGGCCAGCTATGCGGCGCGCTTCAATATCCTGCCGGTCGAGATGACGCCCACGACCCTGGTGGTGGCGACGGCCGATCCGGCGCTGAATGACTGGGAAGCCGAGATCGCCAAGGTCTCGCGCCGACGCATCGAACTGGTGCTGGCCAATCCCCTCGACATCGCCCAGTATATTTCGCAGTTCTTCGCCCTGGCCAAGTCGATCCGCGACGCCAACCGCAGCAGCGGGCAAGACGTCGCGATGCGTAATAATTTCGAGCAGCTGGTCGAACTGGGGAAATCGAACAGGCAGTTCGACGCCAACGACCAGCACATCGTCAATATCGTCGACTGGCTGTGGGGCTATGCCTTCGAACAGCGCGCCTCGGATATTCATCTGGAACCCAAGCGCGAATCGGCGACCGTGCGTTTCCGGATCGATGGCGTGCTGCATCAGGTGTACCAGGTGCCGGCGGTAGTGATGATCGCAATGACCGCGCGCATCAAGCTGCTGGGGCGGATGGACGTGATCGAAAAGCGCCGGCCGCAGGATGGCCGCATCAAGACGCGCACCGCGGGCGGCCAGGAAGTCGAACTGCGCCTGTCGACGATGCCGACCGCGTTCGGCGAAAAACTGGTGATGCGCATCTTCGATCCGGAAGTGGTGGTCAAAACCCTGCCGCAACTGGGATTCCCGCACGACGATGCGCAGCGCTGGGATGGCCTGACGCGCCGGCCGCACGGCATCATTCTCGTGACCGGGCCGACCGGGTCGGGCAAGACGACCACGCTGTACACGACCCTGAAGGCGCTGGCGACCAGCGAAGTGAATGTGTGCACGGTCGAGGATCCGATCGAGATGGTCGAGCCGGCATTCAACCAGATGCAGGTGCAGCCGGGGATCGACCTATCGTTCGCCGATGGCGTGCGCTCGCTGATGCGGCAGGACCCGGACATCATCATGGTGGGCGAGATCCGCGACCTGGAAACGGCCGAGATGGCGATCCAGGCGGCGTTGACCGGGCATGTGGTGTTTTCGACCCTGCATACCAACGATGCGCCGTCCGCCGTGGTGCGCTTGCTGGAATTGGGGGTGCCCGATTATCTGCTCGAGGCGACCCTGATCGGCGTGATGGCGCAGCGGCTCGTGCGTACGCTCTGCCCCGCCTGCAAGGCGCCGGGTGGCGAATTGAGCGACGAGGTGTGGGACAGCATTGGCGGGGCGTGGAAGATCGGCAAACCGGAGGTCGTGTATCGGCCGGTGGGCTGCGCGGAATGCCGGCAGACGGGGTACCGGGGGCGCACCGGAATCTACGAATTGCTCACGGTGAGCGAAGGGTTCGGGCGGCTGATCCGTGAGTCGGGCGAGATGCGCGCCTTGCGCGAGCAGAGCGTGAAGGATGGAATGAAGCCGCTGCGCATTGCCGGGGCGATGAAGGTGGTCGAGGGCGTGACGACGGCGGATGAGGTATTGAAGGTGACGTCGGCGCTGTCGTGAACGGGTTCGTGTTGGAATTTTCGGACAGCCCTAGCGAAATCTGAAATCGCCGGCTATAATGCTGCCTCTTTCGGGTCGTTAGCTCAGTTGGTAGAGCAGCGGACTTTTAATCCGTTGGTCGCGTGTTCGAGCCACGCACGGCCTACCAGAATTAGTTGTAGCAATGAAGGCGTTACGAGTGATCGTGACGCCTTTTTTGTTTTCCGCAGCAGTCGAGCCTGTCAGATTTTCTGTGTGGAACGGGGTCATGAAATAATGCCGAAAGGACTGTTCCATGACCGAAGTGATGACCACCAAGAAGCCCAAAAACAGAAAGCAGCATACCCGGTCCCAGTCGAACTGATCGACTAGTTGCTTGCCCAGGTTGAGAACAAGGACGCCGAGTCGATCCTTGGCGAGTCCGGCCTGGCCGGACAACTCAAGAAGATGCTGGCCGAGCGCATGCTAGGCGTCGCCCCATGACCTCCAAAACCTTTGCCACCCAGCAACACTGCTTTGCAGTAATCCGATAGGCTCGACCGATCCGCCGATCAACCGCCAGGAGGGCAATAATGCTGCGCATGCAACAAGCCATAACCAAAAAAATGTTTGCCATCGTCCTCGCCTGTGCCAGTTGCATGGCCTGCACCGCAGAATGGGCGGCGGCGGCCGCACCGCCCCAGCATGCAACGCCGGTGCTGCAGGGCGGACTGGACAACCCGGACTTTCTGGTCTGGCTGGGCCCGGCGCCGGACGGCCTGACACGGGAGCAGGTCCGCGAACGCAGCACTGCCGTCTTCGATATAGTCATGAAGGACATGGCCGCCGGCCATGATCTGAAGGCCTTCACCTGCAAGACGCCGGCCGAAGTCGGCCCGGTACCAATGATGGACGCGGTGGAACGCTATATCGACGGGCTGCCGGACAGCCGCGACGACGATGCGCTGCTACACGGGCTGAACCAGGCTGCGCGTGCCGGCAACTGGATCGCGCGCGCCAACCTGTTCTTCCTGATGAGCCAGCGGCGCCAGCCGGACCTTGTAGTGGAGTTCCGGATGATCCAGCTGATGGAATGGATGCACGAGCGCAGGCTTGGCGCGCTGTATGCCTTCGTAGGCGACATGATAATGGCGTCGGGCATCACCAACGGCCTGTCGGGAAATGGACCCACCGCCATGGGTGAATTCGCGGCGCTGCGCCACAGCTACCAGGCCCAGTACGAGGTCGGCCAGCACCTCAAGAAAAGCGATGACCCGGATGAGGTCCGGCTTGGAGAACGGATGATCGCCTGCTCGCTCGGCTCTTCACCCGCCTATGCACGCGTGTTTACCGGCGAAGCGGAAAAGGCGCGCGAAGCCCGCTACGAGCGCGAGTACGAGGCCAGCTTATCGCCATTGCACCGGGCGGTGCGTGACGGTGACGCCGCGCAGGTGGACAAGCTGCTGGCGGCGCCGGGCACCGACGTCAACGCCAGGAGCAGCCGCGATCAGACGCCGCTGGATATGGCATTCCTCGGCAAGGTGCAGGACGCGCGCATCGTCAAGACACTAATCAAGCGCGGCGCCGACGTGGCCGGAAACGGCGCGGTCAACAAGCACGCCGGGCGCTACGACCAAGACGAGGTGCTGAACCGCGCGGTCAACGCGAAGCCGGCGGACCTGCAGGTCGTTGAAATGCTGGTGAAGGCGGGAGCCGAGCCATTCAAGCGGACGGCGGTGCACGAAACAATCGTCACCACTCCGTTCAGCGATTCGTTCGACGCCTATGAGTCCGGCAGCCAACCCGAGCTCCTCGAGTTCCTCCTGTCGACCAAAAAGCTGGACCCACTCTCGGAGCTGGCGGGCGAGTACCTGGAACGCTCGGTGCGCCATCCGAAGGTGCTGGCGCGCCTGCTCGCCTACGGGATCAAGCCCGAGCAGGCAGATGACCTACTCTCCGAGATAGCGCAAGCTGGTTCGTATCCAGCCACCTTGGCGGTGCGGCAGCAGTACCTAGCGATCGCCGCCGGCCTGGTCCAGCGCTACCCGAGCGTGGAGCAGTCGATCAGGGGCGAACAGGGGTACCGCAGCATGAAGCGGGCGGCCGCCATCTGCAACCTCGAATTCGCCAGCTGGCTGCTCGACAACGGGGCGGTTATGCATCGCGCCGGCTATGATGACCCAGGCGCGCTGATGTCGACGATCGTCGATCACTGCGACAAGAATCACTCGCTGGAATCCGACACTGACGCGCTTGCGGACCGCGACCACTGGCGCAAGGTATTCCTCGAAAAGCTCAAGGCCAAGAGTTACGACTTCAACGTCGACGCGAAGCGATGCCCAGCCTGGTCGTACGACGGCAGCAGTTGCAATGGTCCCGAAGACGACAGCCTGGCATCGCTGTTGCTGGCACTGGGCGCGGATCCTTACCGTTGGTATCCCGGCCAGGAACGCAGCGCGCTGATCTCGGTTATTGACCGCTGCAGGGGCGAGGTGCTGGACCTGATGCTGGCAAAGCCGCCGCGCAAGCTCGACGCGCTGACCAGGGAAGGGCTCGACGTCGCACTGGAAGCGACAACAAGGGAACCGTGGTCGGGTCTGAACTGCCCCGCAGACTTCATGGGCAAGACGGCGCGCAGGCTGATCTCGTACGGAGCGCGTAAGGGCGCGAGCCGGTAACTGCGTTCACGGCCGCGGCAAGTTTCGATCGAGGGACCGAATTGTCGCTGCACCAGAAGGTGGCTTGCGTTGCCACTTCCCGCGCAGCGACTTCTTCTTCCAAAAAATGAAAGCCGCGTTGCCCGGAAATCCGTGAAGAGCCTAAAGAAAAGGCGATCACTGTCGCTCATCGTCCGTTGGCAGGAGCTGAACTCGGAATCGGGCACGCGTTAAGACGGCATCCGACGAGAAAGTTTATTGAGATTGCATTTCGACTGGGGCGCTCTGGGAGCCGCTGGTCAGGAAGTGGTACGTGCCCGCTGGGCTAGACCGCAAGTCGTTCCGCTGGCCGGACGGCTTGTTACCGCCAGCGATGTATGCGACACGGCTCCCATCGGCTAGGCCGCCAAAAAGACCGCGCCAGGAGGAAAGTCCCGGCGCTGACCGGTCGACAATATCAACCGGCAAATTCACAGGACGCTCGACGCACGGCTCGACTTCCTGCTCGACAAGCCGGGCTGGATCGGCGGCGGCCGCTTCAAGTACCGTGCTGCTCAGGTAACAGCGCTCAACTCGATCTTCAGCCCAGGCATTCCGTCCGGGGCATACACCACCAACGCACCCACGTCCAGCACCTTCTCGTACAGTGGGCTTTTCGTGGATATCGAGAAGTAATAGGTGTTGGGCCGCACCGGGATTGCCGGGGGAACCTGCGGCATGTGCGCCAAGGGCACGCCCGGCAGGGCCGAGCCGACGATGCTCTCCAGGTTTTCGGGCGCGGCGACCTTGAGCCGCATCGGCACCGTCGCGACCAGCTCGAGCCCTGGCATGTCGGCGGTGACCGCCAGATAGAGCTGTGTCTGTTTCGTTACTTTTGCCGGGTCGGGTACCGCTTGCGAATACGCGCGCCGGCTGCGGTCGGCAACCAGCGGGATGATAAGATACTTCGATCCGATGACCGTATCGACCAGGTCGCGCAGCAAGGCATCCAGTTGCGCGAACACCTCGCCCAAGGCTTCATGCCGATAAGCCGGCAAGTCGGCCGTCTTGTAGCGATCGGAGAAAGTCATCAGCCCGCCAGCCGCCGCGAGCATTTGCTGGAACATGACTTCGGAATGCAGTCCGGAGACCGGGCGCAGTGCATCAGCAGCGCGTTCGCGGTGCTCACAATGTTGAGCATCCACCACGACGAAATATCACCTGCCCCGACTTCGTAAACGTCATTGTTTGCCTTGCGGTGCATGCGCTGGAGCGCTTCGATCTTCGCGGTCATGACGCTGACCAGACCATCGAGCATGCGCCGCAGGCCGGGTTCGGCGCCGATCATGACGCTTGGTGGAATGAACGAGGGAACGATCTCGAATCCACGCTGCTCCGCGCGGCGCACCTGGACAACCGGCACGCTGGAATGCGGACCGCGCGATCATCGAGTTCCGGCGGCTCGCCCTCCTGCTCGGCACGCCGGCCAGCTAGCCGCGCATGCGCTGCATTTTCGGCTTCATGTAGAACACGAAGAAGGCCGAAATCGCCAGGCCTGCCGGATAGGATCTGCTGAAGGCGACCCACCATTGGACGCCAAATACGGCGGGATCCGGCCACGTGCTCAGCGTAACCGCGAACGCAAGGATGCTTTCGATGAACACGGCCGTCATGATGGCAACCGACAATTTCTGCGCCAGGCGCGGCAAGCCGCCTGCAACAGCGACAACGCCACGTTCGACCACGCCCAGGCAAGCAAGGATAACGGGAAGCAGCACCAGGCTGGTCACGAAACCGCGCATCCAGCGCGATGGGAAAGCGTCGCCGAAGCCGACGCTCGCCCACGCCATGATGGCACTCAGTACGAGGGCGATGGTGGGCAGGAGTATGAGGTCGGGAAGGAAGCGACGCAGCGTCGATGGGGTTGGGCTCTGGCGGGAAGTGCGCATGTCAATGGGCGTGAGGGCATGAGAAAAGGGATGCATTATCCATCTGCGCAGCGCGCCGCCGCAATCGATACACGCCCGTTTTGAAGCAGTCCTCAAGAAATCGGCCGCGCACCCTTCGACCAATACCGGCAATGAAACAGGAACGAAATTGACGGCCCCAAGGCGATCAAGCGTGAACACTGCGAAAACGCCATCCGGTATCGCCGTGCCTTGAATATGCGCTCTTTGGGGGAGTGTATCGACCCGTACCACCGCGCCTGCGGCGTCGAGACGATCTCCAGGATGATGCTGGTGACACCGTCGGGCTATTGGGCTAAACGACGCAGCAGCGCAAAGTGTTGCGTTGTGCGAAGCTGATTTCCACACGTTGATCCATCGACAGGCCAGGTTCTGGTCGCTCTCTGGTCGAGACCACAGACAATAGGATCCAGCTGAATCCATCTTGGTCGAATTGTCATGGAAGCCGACCGGAAAACCAACATTCCGACATCGGCCTGCAGGCGCACGGTGCGGTTGCCTGGGGCATGGCTGATGCGCGCGATCATCCTTCGGCGTACATTCATGCGTGCATGGGCCGGAACACGTTTGGTGTTAGAGTAATTACAACTCTTAAGGCCATCACATGCAACTCATCGAAAGAATTTTCCTGCTCGGTTACCTGATGATCGTCGCCCTGTTCTTCACTTGCGGAATGGGGCTGATCGTGCTTGCCGGGATCGAAACCTGGCACGCCCTCAATCCGTTCAACCCAACGCCCGCGCACGACCGCTTCGACGTGCTGCTCGAATGCGTCGGTTTGCTGACCATCGCCGTCGCGTCACTGGAACTGGGCCAGACCGTGCTGGAAGAAGAAGTCCAGCGTTCGGCCAATATCAGCGCACCGACCCGCGTGCGCCGCTTCCTGTCGCGCTTCCTGATCGTGGTCGTGGTCGCCCTGTCGGTCGAGGCCCTGATCGGCGTCTTCAAATTCGTCAACGGCCAGCCGCAGTTCCTGCCGCACGCCGCATCGGTCGGCATTGCCGCCGCCGCGATCCTGGCGACCTGGGGCTTGTTCATCCGCATGAATACCGACGCCGAAAAACTCGAGCCGGAAGCCATGCGCGAAGTGAAGGCAGAAGACGACGAGATCGAGCGCGACATCGAGGGCGACCCCGAAACCAAATATGCCCCCGTCCAACAGAACGAGCTGCCGCCTGGGCACGAGCGCGCTCCCGATGCCCAGGACAATGCACAGGATGGCGATGCCGATACTACCGGCGTGCACAAGAAATAAGTCAGCAAGCTACAAGGCAAATTGGGACGCACCGGACGCGTCCTGACAATGCGCGCCCTCCAAGTCGTTGGTTCAGTCGATGGAGCGCAGACTGTCAATCCCTGATCAGTGGTTTGAGCCCAGCACGGCCTGCCACGAATTAGCCGGTATCAAGCAAGGCATTGCGCGTGATCGCGATGCCTTCCTTCGTCCGTGGCAGTCCCCTCTTCTCCTACTGTGCCGCACTTATGGCGCAGCAACCCGTCCATACCGCTGCGTGAACCGGCAGGTGCGTATGCCACCGCACGATCGTGACCGGCTCCCAGCCGTCAGCGCAGGGCCAATAGCACGGCCAAATGCAAGGGATAATAAACATAAAACACATACGGCAGCCGCACGAGCCGCACCGCATACCACCGCGCGCCGCCCACCAACGGCAGCGCCAGCAACGCCCATTGGCTGCCGTTGACGGCGCCCAGGCCGGCGCAGGCCGCCACCAGTACCAGCACCCTGCCCCGCTGCGGCCGCCTGCAATACCACCACGCGGCCATGAAGAACGCCAGGCCGAACCACCAGTACTCGACCAGCGCGCCGGCGCCGAACGCCAGCACCAGCGCCGCGCACCCGCGCCAACGCCACGCCGACTCGAGCAGCCAGGCCAGGCTCGTACCCACCATCAGCGTAAACATGATGTTCAGCGGCCACCATCCCTGTTCGAGCGCGCCGAGCAGCGCCAGCACCGGCGCCGCGCAGGCGCCGGCAAGGCTAAGCCTCAGCATGACGCGCGCATGGACGCCACGCGCCTGCGCGCCGGGCCGGGCCAGCCGGCAGGCCAGCACGAAGGCGAACAGCGGCATCGCCAGGCGTCCCAGCGCATGCAGGCCGGGACCGGCCTGCTGCCACAGGTACGTGCTGGCGTGATCGAGCGTCATCGCCACCAGCGCCAGCCACTTGAGCGCCTCCAGCGTGCCGGGGGCGACGAGCGGCGCCGCCGGGTCAGCGCATCGCCTCGAGCTTCCTGAGGGGATCGAAGTAGATTTCACTGATGAAGCGCTCGCCGAGATGGTTCTGGAATTGCACCACGATGTCGATCGTCAGCACCAAGAGGCGCTTGATGACATCGAAGCCGAGGTTGGCGCCGCCCGGCGAATCCTGGATCATGATGGCGAGCTGCTCGAAGGCCAGCGCCGGCGTGCCGGCATGGCAGCTGGTGATGCTGCCCGGATGGCCCGACGCCGCGTTGCGCACGTAGTACAGGCATTCGTCCCCGCGCAGCTCGGCCAGCAGGATGCGGTCCGGCTTCATGCGCAGGCAGCTCTCCAGCAAGTCCTTGGGCCGCACGTTCGACTTGCCCTGCCCGCCCTTGCTGTACAACAGGTGCACGCAGTTCTCGTGCGGCAGGAACAGCTCGCGCACGTCCTCGATGGTGATGATCCGCTCCTGGCGCGGGATTTCCTGCACCAGGCCCTTCATGAAGGTGGTCTTGCCAGAGCCGGTCGCGCCCGACACCACGATGTTCATGCGCGACACCACCGCCAGCCGCAGGAACTGCTCGTAGTCGCGCGCCTCGAGCAGCGCCAGGAGGCGCGCCTCGTTCTCGCTCAGCGCCGACTGCATCGGGCGGATGCGGGAGAACAGCCCGGCCGCCGAAAAGTCGTCGATGCGGCGCGTGATGATCGCCGGCTTGCGCAAGGTGAGCGAATAGCAGTTCTCGCCCACCGCCGGCGGCATCACCAGCTGCACCCGCGCACCGTCGGGCATCGAGGCCGACAGGATCGGCGTGCTGGCGTCCCACTTCTGGTTCGAATAGGTCGCGATCGCCGTGCCGAGCGCTTTCAGGTGCCGCGTGGTCGCCGGCTCGCACGGGTGCTCGCTCCACAGCGAGTGCTTTTCGATCCACACCGTGCCCGGCCGGTTGATCGCGATCTCGGTCACATCGGGGTCGCCCAGCCACGGCGCCAGCGGATCCAGGAAGATCTGGACCGATGCGTCGTGGCGCAGCATGGCCTGGGGTTCGGTGACGGTGCTCATTGCCGGCGCAGCGCATACACGCGGTTGAACCACAGGTCGCGGTTGACGAACACCATCAGGCGGTCGCCCCGGTTCTTGTACAGCGTCGGGGGGATGTTGATGGTCGACTCCAGCACCTTCTCGGACAGGTTGGCGGTGGACGACACGGCATTGTTGCCGACATTGCCGTCGGTGTTGCCGCCGCGGCTGCTCTTGGCGATCTCGATGGCCACCGCGTCCTCGACCAGCGACAGCAGGAAGGCCGCCCCGATGCGTTCCGGCCAGTGGTTGTCGAGCACGCCCGGCGCGCCGGCCACGCCCACCTGGTCGGCGGCCGGCGAGTCGACGTCGACCACCACGCCGTTGGCGGTCTTGATGCGCTGCCACAGGATGGCGATGCGCGTATCGCCCGAACGGACACTGCTCTGGTAAGTGCCGACGATGCTGCTGCCCTTTTCCATCAGCACCACCTTGCCGTCGTCCGAATACACGTGCTGGGGCAGGATGCAGCTTGCCTGGCCGCCCAGGTTCGACACCAGCTGGGTCTCGAGCACGCAGGGGATGAAGGCGCCGCGCGCCAGCAGCATCGAGCGCTCGCCCAGCCTGGCGGCGCTGGCCTGGGCCGTCGCGGTCAGCGCCGCGCCGTTGGCCTGGACCGCGGCCAGCTGCTCCACCGTGGCCGGCGGCGCCGCGCCGTCGCCGGCGGATGCCGCGGGTGTGGACGGGGCCATCAGCGACGGCCGCGGCGGCGGCGGTGGTGGTGGCTCGGCCGGTTCGGCGGCGGCCGACGCCCCGCCAGCGCCGCGCAGCACGGGAATCGCGCCCGCCAGCGCGTCGGCGGCTTCGGCGTCACCGGCGCCGCCGAAGCCGGCCGGCAGGCCGACCGGCGCCTCGGCGAACACCTTGCCCTTGCGGCCGACCTCCTCGTCCACCTTCTTGATTTCCTTTTCTTCCTTGCGCTGCTCGGCGCGCTCGGCCATGAAATCCGACACATAGCCCTTGGTGATGAACACCGAGGCCCCGATCAGCACCATCAGCACGATGAACAGGATCACGATCCACACCACGGTCCGGTTCGGGCGGCGGCGCGGCTCGGCGCTGAAGCGGTGCGGATCGAAGTTGTCCGCCGGCTTGTCGACCTCGCTCATGGCTTGGCCTCCCGCACCAGTCCCGGCACGGTGGTGCCGTTGCGTGGCGTGCCGCCGTAGCGGTCATGGCGCTCGTTGAACACCCCGATCATCGAGCCGCCCAGGCGCAGGTTCCACAAGGGCGACGTCGCGTGCATCACCACATAGTCGCCTTCCACGTGGCGGTTGACCAGCATTTCGTCGCGCGTGCCCGGCACGCTCTTGTAGATCGCGGGCACCTCGACGTTGTGCGGGAAGCGGAACCAGGTGAACAAACCGTCGTCATACACCTCGCTCGGCCGGATGTCGGCCTCGGTGGCCACCAGCTGCATCGTATAGGCCTCGTTGCGGTACGGCGCCACCGCCGGCGCCACCGGCGCCGGCGGTGGCGCCGGGTAGTCGAACACGATCTTCGAGCGGCGCTGGGCCAGGTTGCCGGGCGTGCCCGGCCGCGGCGACAGGTCGAACACATACGAATGCTTGCTGGTCGTGACGAGCAAGGTCGTCAGCTTCGCGTCCTCGCGCGCCAGCACGAACACCCGCGTGCCCTTCTTGTGCACTTCCCAGCCCGCGATCGTGCCGCCCGCCACATCCTCGACCTGCTCGTCGGCGCCGAATTCGATCAGGAACGGCTGGTCTTTGATCGCGCCGATCTGGATCACCTTGTCGTCCGCGTACTCGACACGCTCGACCCGGTTGGCGCTCGCGCCCTGCGCGAACATCGTCTCGCCCATGCAGGGACCGGCCAGCAGCGCCAGCACGCCCATCATCGCGCGCGGCGTCATCGCGCCACCCCACTGGCGCCGCCGCCGCCGATGAACTCGGGGTCGGTCTGGTAGCCGTCGACGCTGAAGCCGAGCGGATTGTCGATCAGCTCGAATTCACGCCGTGACGCCTGCGGCTTGTAGCTGTAGCGCAGCGTGGCAACATGGCGGGTGAGCGCCGGCTCGGCGGTGCCCTGCATCCTGCGGGTACGCAGCTCGTAGCGCACGGTCGCGGTGCCGTTGCCGCCCAGGGCGATGCTCAGCACGGTCGGAATGATCTCGGTCGATTCGCCCAGCACCGTGTCGCGCGAATTCGCTCCTTCGTACAGCTTGGCATAGGCGCTCCAGGGGCCATCGCCGGCCAGCACCTTGACCTGGTCGTAATCGTGCTGCAGCAGCTGGAACTGGTAGCGTTCGCGCGCGATGACGAAGCTCTTGATCCAGTGCTTGTCGTTCAGTGTGCTGCTGCTGACAAAGTCCTTGGCGGTACTGGTGATGCTGCTCTCGCCGGTGAGGCGGTCGACCGTCACCACGTACGGCACGACCTGCTTGAGCGGCAGCAGCAGCATCAGGCTGATCATCATCAGCACGACCAGTCCCAGCGCGACGCTGGCGACGCGCCAGGCGACCAGGCGCGACCGCCTTTCATTGAGCACGATGTCGGCTTCCCAGCTCAGGGCAGAGATTTCCCTGGCTGCGCCCTCGGGCACTGCTTTTCTTCGAAACATGGTATTCCTGTTATTGACCGGATGGTGGAACCGTGTCGGCGCGTACCGGAATGCGGTTGCTGCCGTCGGCGTAAAGCAAGTCGGGCGCCTTGCTGGCGCATCCCGCCAGCACCAGGGCCAGCAGGGCGAGCGAAAAAGATGGTCGAATTCGCATAGGATTTCCTTGATAGGTGATAAAGACTAGCGTCGGGCGGCTTGCATCATGCGCACTCCGGGCCCGCTGCCGGCGGTTTGCGCCGCCGCGCCGCGGGACATCGCGCCGCCCCTGGCGCCGCCCCTGGCGCCGCCGCGGCTGGCCGCTGTCGCGGCGGCGCCGGGCGGCCCACCCTTCGCCGCGCCGCCCAGCGTCCTGACCAGGGCGCCCTTGATGCCGGACATGCCCCCGGCGAGCTGAGCACCCGCTCTCTTGGACATGCTGTTCAGGCCTATGCCCCCCACTATGTCGCCGGCGATGGTCTGCGCACGGCCCACGACCACCATCAGCACCACTGTGGCGGCGCAGGCGGACAGGATGACCGTGATGATCTGGGACAGGTTGCCGGCTGCGGAGAGCTGGATGGTGAAGGCCCTCAGCAATTGCACCGACATCAGCACCGTGATGGTGATGACGACTGCGGTGAACGTCCATTTGAACACGCCAGACAGCCAGGTATCGAAGAACCGCGCGGTCGACTCGAACGCGTAGCAGGCCACGAACAGCGGGCCTACGCCGAAGATGATGTACAGGCCGAAGTCGATCACCAGCATTTCGGCGCAGGCGATCACGCCCAATATCAGGATCAGGAGGATCATCAGCGCACCGGCCAGGATTGCCCAGACGCCGCTGATGTCGATCTTGAACAGGCTGAAGACGATGTGTCGCTTGCCCCACTCGACCACTTCGTCGAATGCCGCGAAGCCCGCGTCCATGGCCGCATCGATCTGCTGGTACTTGTTCAGTGACGGGTCGCCACCGAAACCGACCAGCACGTCGTCGCCCAGGCCGATGACGAACTGGTGGACGTTTTCCTCGTACATGCCGCCAGCCAGCACCAGCGTGAACACGAGGAAGGCCCGCAGGCACTTCCAGAACACGTCGAGGAAGTGGTTCTGTCCACCCTCGCCGCGGAGGATCTGGTAGCCATGCAGCACGATCTGCATGGCCAGCCCGGCCTGGATGACGGGCGTGACCATCGTCACGAAGCGGCTGCTGACGTCGGTGATATTTCCCCCAAACGAAAGAATCTGGGAGCTGAGGTCCTGGTAGACGGTAAACGGCATGGTGGTCCTGATGTCCTGGCTACGGTCAGTTGCGCTTCAGGCTGAAGGTATTGCCGGCCGGGTCGCCGGGTCCGTTCTCGGTCAGTGCGCTGATCAGCTGGCTATACAGGCGCATCTGCTGTTCGTTGTTGGCGATGGCGACGTCGATCATCGTCTTTTCGTTCTGCAGCAGGGCGGTCTCGACCTGGATGCGGGCGGTCAGGTCGGCCGTGTCCTTCAGGTTGCCGGGGCCCGTGTTGTCCAGCTCGGTCAGCAGCGTATCGATCAGCGTCGCGCGCTGGCGGCTGCGCCCCAGGTTGGCGCGCAGCATGGTCACCATATTGAAAGCCGATTTCTCCATCTTCTTGCACACGTCCATGTACTCGGCCGGCAGCACCGCGCCATCCTTGTCGGGCTTGGCGCAGCCGAGCTCCTGGACCCGTTTGTAGATGTCGGCGATGGCCGCGTCGGTCTCGCCGTCGTCGGCCACCACGGCGCGCAGCGCGGCGCTGTTGGCGAGCCGCCCCACGGGACGGGTGCGCGTCAGTGCGCCCTGGACCGTGCCCGCCAGCTCCTTGATGGCGGTGGTGTTCTCGGTCGACTGGCGCAGGATGGTCTTGTTTTGCTGGAAGATTTCCTTGTCGTGCACGGCCTGCACCTCATTGGCCGGCTTGTCGGCCTGGAAGGCCAGGGCCGGGCCCGCCAGCGCCATGCCGACCAGGCCCGCGATCAGGGTGGGAGAAAATCGTATGATCATGATGCTTCCTTCAGAAAATGAGAAATCCATTGGTCGGGATGTTCGCCGTGCTGCGCCCGCAGGCGCTCGAGGGTGGCGACATTGGCGGTGGTCCCTGAAAGGATCTTGAGTTCGTCGCCGAAGCCCTTCAGGTCGAGCATGGCGATGCTGACGCTGGCGCCCTGCTTGATGAGAAACATGCGCGAGCCCTCGCCCAGGCTCCTGACCAGCTCGAACTCGGTATCGCTGAGCTTGAAGCCGTCGACATAGTCGCCGCGGTCGGCCGTGGGATTGGGCAGGAAAATGAAGGTGGCGGTCTGCTCGATCAGGGCGCGCGCGATCGGGCTGCGCAAGGTGTCGGACGGGCTTTGCGTCATGTAGACGCCGAACCCGTTCTGCTTGCGGATGGTCTTTTGCTTGTTGCGGGCGAAATCCTCGAAATACGGCACCGACAGCGCCTTCCAGTACTCGTCCATGAAGAACGCGAAGCGGCGGCCGTCGATCAGCGATTCGACCCGGAACATCAGGTACATCATGATCGCCGGGCAGGTCTGCATATCGTCGAGCAGCTCGGTGTAGTCGAAGCCATAGGTGCGCGCGGCGCCGAATTCGAGCGCGTCGTCCTCGCAGTCCAGCGCCCAGCCCAGCGGGCCGTCCTGGCACCATTTACGCAGGCGTTCGGCCACGCTGTTGGCGTCGACGTTGGGCAGGTTCTGCATCACCGCCGCGACGCCGCGCAGCGCGGCCGGCAACAAGGCCACGGAGCGCACCGCATGCGAGATCTCGGCCTCTTCGCGCGGCGAGTGCGGCGCGCTCGGGATCAGGGTGCAGAACTTCACCAGGTCGTCCCAGAACAGCATGTTCTGCTCGGTCGGCGCCATCTTGAACGGATTGAAGCCGGTCGGCTTGCCGCGCTCGAGCGAAAGGTACTGGCCGCCGGCGGCGCGGATCGCGATCTCGGCGCCGCGGTCCTTGTCGAAGAACACGGTCTGGGCGCCGTACTTGTACAGGTTCATCATCAGGAACAGCGCCAGCACGGTCTTGCCGCCGCCCGACTGGCCGATGATCTGGCAATTGCCCAACGCCGAATAGCCGAATGAATTCTCCCCGGGCGCCGAGTGGTGGAAGTTGAAGTACACCGGCTGCGCCGCGGGCGAGCGCAGGATCGTCACCGCCTCGCCCCAGGGATTGCCGCCGCGCTTGCCGAGGGTGAAGTTGTGCATCGAGCACAGTCCGGCGAAATTGCGCGAACTCAGGTGTGCCGAACGGGGCCGCGCACGCCAGTTCCCCGGCAGTTGCGCAAAGAAGGCATGGTCGATCACGAGGTCGATGGCGACCGCCAGGAAGCCGGCGCTCTGCAGCGCCTCGATCGCGGCCGAGCGCGCCGCCTTGATGCCGTCCGGGGTGGCCGCCCTGACCTGCATGGTGTAGTGGTACTCGCCCAGCGTGAAGTTGCCGCTGGCGACACCATCGAGGGCGTCGTTCAGCTGGGTCAGCTGGCTCACCGAGTTGTCGTTCGAGCTGATCATGCGGTTGCGCTGCAGCGTCAGCGTCGCCTTCGCTTCCAGCGCGTTCATCGGCGAGAACGAATGCGTCTCGACGTACTCGTACGGCAGGCCGAGCATCGTGTTGAGAATGCCGGGCTGCGAGAAGTCGGCGTAGTCCTTGATGTCGATGAAAGCCGAGAAGCTGGCGCCCTGGCGCGAGCGCGTCTCCATGATCTCGTTGCCGAACAGGATGCGCGCCATCGGCAGGTATTTGTACAGGGGCAGGTCCTTGACCGGGATGCGGCACCAGTGGCCGTTGACCAGGTAGGCATAGAATTCCAGCTGCCGGCTGAAGGCGCGCCCCTCGTGCTGGTAGTCGCCGAGGCGCACCGGACCATATGCCTCGAGCGTGCGGCATACCTGCTGGTGCAGGTTTTCCATCAGGTCGAGCACCGCGCCCTGTTCCTGGGCCAGGTCGGCCAGCGTCCGGCCGATCTTGCCCAGCACCCCCGTGGCGCGCTGGGGCAAGGGCCGGTGGACCACGGTCAGGTAGATCTCGGTCGACATCAGGCCGCCGCCAGCCAGCTTCTCGTAGTACTTCTTGAGCAGGACGTGCGGGAACCCGGCATCCGGCACCTCCAGCGCATCGCTCGTCAGGCGCCGGATCCGGTGCACCCAGAACGCATACTTGCCGTTCGATAGCGAGCGTACCAGCAGGTTGAGCGCCTCCATCTTGGCGTACGCCTCGGCGTCGCTCAGGCCTTCGAACGACAGGCCGGCGATCGACCAGGTCGACATGTAGTCGCCGCCGCGGGTCGACACCACCTGGGGCGTGATCCGGGCCGAGAACGGCAGGTGGGCACTGGCCAGGTCTTCCCTTGCCGCCAGGGCGCGGCTCGATGAGATACTGCGCTCCACGTCAGTCCGCCTTTCCCTGGTGGCGCCGGGCGTAGTCGCACGGCGAGATGCTGTGCGCGCCCCAGTAGCGCTTGTTGCGGCGGCCGGCGATGCTGCGCAGGCGCAGCATGTACTGGTTCAGGCGCTGGGCGTCGTCGGCGCTGATGTAGCGCATGAACATGACGTTGAGCGCGCCCGCCATCAGCAGCACGAAGCAGACGAAGGGACTGACCAGCACCAGGGCCCACACGGCCAGCAGCAGGTGGATGCCCACCACCAGGATGAAGGGCACGATCGGCACCCCGGCCATCATGGCCGGCCGGGTGGCGCCCTTGAAGACGATATCGCTGTAGTCCATCATTCAGCCGATGAACATGGCCGCGATCGCGCTGGCGCTGCCGATGATCACGCCGCCCCAGAACACCGGCGCCACGTCCTTCCATTCGGCGGCCTGGAACACCATGCGAAAGCCCACGACCATCAGCGCGATCGTCACGATCGTCACGCCGATCGTCGTCATCCAGGTCGACACGGTGGTCAGCAAGGTCCTGCCCTTTTCCAGGCCACCGGCGGCGGCGTGGCCGCTGGCGGTGGCAAGCAGCATGAGGGCGGTTTTATTCAGTTTCAGTGCGGACTTCATGGTTTTCTCACAGGGTTAGTCAAACAGGGGAAGAATGGTTGGCCGCCGCGCGGGCGGCGCGCTGGCCTTGGTGATGGCGCTGGTACCGGCAACGCCGGTCGCGCCGGCATATTTGGCGACATAGCCGAGCCGCTCGCCACGCGCGAAGTCGCCCGCGTAGTAGCAGGACAGCGCGGCGCGGCTGGCGGGGTTGCGGCCGTCGAGCGCGGCGCCGCGGAAGCCCGCCCCGCCGGCGCGCACGAAGCAGTCCTGCAGGATGCCCGCGCCGGCGCGCAGGTTGGCGCAGGCGTCGAAGGCGATGTGCGGCGCGCGGTGCCAGCCCAGCCGGGCGAAATGGAAGCGGTTGACCTGGCTGATGCCGACCGAGTAGTTGGCGCCCTGCGCTTCCAGGCTGCGCACCGTGGCGACGGCGTCAGGCAGGTTGCGCGGCTGGCGCGCCAGGCGGCCGCCGACCACGCCAATGGCGAACCGGTTGCCGCTTGACTCGACCTGGACCAGGCGGCGCACCAGCGCCGGCGCGACGCCGGCCGCGCAGGTGTAGGGAATCGCGTCCATCAGCTCTGCCTCGTGGGCCGCGCGGGGCCGTCGCCTGCCAGGCCGGACAAGGTGTGTCGTGGCGAATGCATCGTCAATGCCTGAAGTGGTCGATGCCGAGACCGAGCCCGGACGCGCCGGCGTCGAAGCGTTCACGCGCCGCCGCGGGCTCCAGCGCGCCAAGATAGTAGGCGGCCAGCCCGAGCTGCGCGAACGCGTGCCCGGCATCGAAGGGAGTGAAGCCGGCCGCTTCCAGCATGGCTCCGGACGCGCCGCCCGCATCGACGACGCTGAACACCGCCTCGACGGGTTCGGCCTGCCCGGTCATGTCGATGAACAGGACCAGCGCCTCGGCCAGCGCCCCGTCCTCCACGGCGTCCAGCACATCGATGCGGCTCAGCGCGCCCACCTGCGTCATCGTGGCGACGGCGACCAGTCCCTGGTCCTCGTCCATGAAGGCGCAGCATGACTGCGCCGGCGCGGCCAGCCAGGCCGCGATCCAGTCCGCCGCCTCTGCCTCGGTCCGCAAGCCGGGGCGCATGGCGTCCGCGCCCTCGATCCCGGCGCCGAACCGCGCCAGCAGCGCGCCAGCATGGTGTTCGCCCAGGGGTTCGATCCACAGCGCCGGCTCCTGCGCGCTCTCGCGCTCGTACCAGGCCAGCGCCTGCCATGCGCGCTGGCGCCGCTCCATGCGCAGCAGGTAGTCGATGGCGGGGGCGTTGCCGGGTGCGGCGACCAGCGCCTGTTCGAGCGCGTCGACCGCGTCCTCGATGCGTCCGCTGCGTTCGCCGGCCTCGGCCAGCACCAGCAGCGCAAAGGCCTCGTCGGCGCCGGCATCGTGGGCGTGCAGCGCGGCTTCGCGCGCCAGGCCCGGGTGGTGCAGCGCGAGGGCCAGGCGCGCCAGGCCGAGCAGGAAGGCCCGCTGCTGCGGTTGCGGCAGGATCAGGTTCCACACGCGCAGCAGCGCCTGGCGCCAGTCCTGCGCCGCGGCGGGCATGCCGCGCCAGTCGGTGTCCAGCAATTCGGGAAGCAGCGCTTCCAGGCACAAAGGATCGTCATTTGCCTGCGCCAGCCACGCCAGCGCCGGCGCCAGGCCGGGAGCGCGTGCGGCGGGCGGCATGGACTTGCCGAGCGCGGCGCGGATCGCGTCCATCGCCTGGCCCTGCGCGGCCGCCGCAGTGTCCAGCACGGCCAGTTGCAGGCGTGGTCCGCGTTGCTGCCATACCAGGGCGCCACGGCTCTCCAGTTCGGCGCCGAGGCGCGCCAGCGCGGGCGGCGGGTCGGCCGGGTCGGCTTCTTCGGAGGCCAGCAACAGATAGGGCCCGCCCTCGAGCAGCGCCAGCTGGGCCGCCCAGTCCTGGGCGCCGGCGCCGGCTGCGCAGTGCGCCAGGCCCGCCAGCGCGCGCTGCCCCCCGGCGCCCTGCCGGCGCGCCAGCAACTCGTCGCGCAGCACGACGTCGAACAGCCCGGCATCGGCCAGCCCGGCGAAATAGGCATGGCCGAGCAGGCGGGCGCGCTGCCGCTCGTCGCCGGCGCAGGCAATGTAGCGCAGTGCCGGCAGCGACTCGCCGGCTTCGGCCGCCAGCTGTTGCAGGAAGCCCAGCACCTGCCAGGCGAAACGGCCGTCGCCAGGCTGCAGGTCGATGATGTCCAGCGGCGCCTGCGCGCCCTCCGCCAGCGCCGCCAGCGATTGCGCATAGGCGACCAGCGCCCCGGCCGAGGCCAGCGCGTAATTAGTTGCGGCGGGAGTGGCGCCGCTTTCCTCGAGCGGCGGCGCGACCGCCTCGACCCAGGTCGCGCCAGGCAGTTCCAGCGGGCCGGCAGGCGCTTCCGGAGCGGGCGGGGCAGCCTCGGCTTCGGTGGCCGGCGCCGGCTGGCGCGCATAGAAGTCGCTATTGGCCAGCTCCGCTGTGTAGGCGGCCCATTCGCCGATCGGGCGCGGGACCGGCACCGGCACCTTGCGCTGCTCGCCGCCGATCGACACGCTCTGCATCGGCACCGCTTCGAAGCGCTCCTTGAAGTACGGGTCGCTGAAATAACGGATCTTGTCGGCCTTGATGACGGGAATGCCTGAACGGACGACCAGCTCGGCATCCTTGCTCATGGCCAGCAGTTCCTGCGGCAGCATGAGCGCGCGCGACTGGTAGGATTCGGTCTTGCTGTCGCCGCCGCCCTCGCCCTTGAGCCCGAACAGCGAGCTCTTCCCGTGCTGCTTGCTGAACGAGCTGACCGTGTTATTGCCGATCATCTTCGAATACTCTTCCGCCTCATTGACCTGGCTTGGCGTGAAGTAGATCACGGCGCCCATATTGCTGATGATGTTGTGCGCATCTTCCTTGCCATACACGGCGTCGAGCTGTGCCTTGTCCTGGATGATGATGGCCAGGCGCATGTTGTAGCCGGCCATGTAACCGACACCCTTGGCGATGATGGCGACCTTGCCCATGGCGGTGAACTCGTCGAGCAGCAGCACACACTGGTAGCGCAGGTCCGGATTCTGCTCGGGCAGCTCCTTGACGTTCTCGTTGATCAGCTGCGAGAAGAACATATTGACGATGAATCCCGCCTGCAGGATGTCGCCGGCCGGGATATTCAGGTAGATCGTCATCTTCTTCTTGCGCACGTCGCGCAGGTCGAAGTCGTTGCCCGAGGTGGCCTTGTCGATCACCGGATTGGCAAACGGCGTGAGCGCGGCCGTGAAGGTGGCGACGATACCCTTGAGCGCCGTTTCCCCGCTGCCGAGGAAGCGGTTCAGGCTGTCGCGGCAGGTCACCGACAGGGGCATGGGACCGGCGGCGCGCACGGCGACCACGTGGCCCAGGTACTCCTCGATCGGGCGGCCGAAGCCCGACGCCTGGCGCAGGATTTCGCCGATCGTCGACGACAGCTCCGGCGTCTCGAGCACCAGCAGGCCCAGCCCGACGAACAGGTTGCGCGCCGAATCCGGCCAGAACGGTTCCTTCTCGTTGGGCGGGTAGATGATCGTCGCCAGCGCGAGCAGGTCGTTGGCGCGGAAGTTGGGGTCTGCGGAAATATAGGACAGCGGGTTCCAGCGGTGCGTGCTGTCCGAGAACGGATTGAAGTAAAAAATCTCGTTGCCCATATAGCGGCGCCTGAATTCCGAGGTCAGGTTGTAGTTCTCGCCCTTGATGTCGAGCACCACCGCCGATTGCTCGAACTGCAGCAGGTTGGGCACGCAAAAACCCACGCCCTTGCCGGTACGCGTCGGCGCCGCCAGCAGCACGAACTCGTAGCCCGGCAGGCGCAGCAGCCTGCCCTTGAACTTGCCCAGCACCAGGCCCTTGGAAGCGTCGAGTTTTTCACCGGCGATATCGGCCTGGTTGGCGAAGCGCGCGGTGCCAAAGAGTTCGCTGTCGTCGTCCTTGCGCCGCATGAGCATCGCCAGGCCGAATGGCAGCGCCAGGCACAGCACCAGGGACAGCACCGCGCTGCCGCGCACCTTCGCCAGGGCGCGGGCATTGGGCGCCGACTGGTAGGCGTGCTCGATGGTCAGGAACTGTGCCTGCGCCGGGTTTTCGCCATAGCTGATGAACAGGATGGCGCCGGCCAGGTAGTTGGCGCAGGCGAGCAATAGGGGCAAGGCCAGCAGCGTGCCGATCCCCCATGCCACCTTGCGGCTTGGCGTGGTCTTCATGTCTCGTTCGGGTTGCGCGCGACGAAGGATGCGGACAGCGGCATCAATCGCTCTTCATGGTTGTGCAGGTAAAGAAACCGTCTTGGACGTTTCGCATCGATACCGCCAGGCCCCGTTGTGCGTAGGCGTCTTTCCATGATTTGATGAATTCGGCGGGATTGTTGAGCTTGTAGGCGCCGGCATTGGGGTCGAAAAAAACCACCTTGCCGAGCCTGCTCCTGTACAGGCCGGTGACATGCGCCGAACTGGTCGATGCCGCATCGACTCCAGGCGTCGCGCTGTCATCCCGGGCGCCCGTATCCCTGACACTCATGCGCATGACAACACCCTGGCCCCTTTTCAGGTTGTTACATACCTGCGCAAACGTGAGCTCGATGCTCGGATGGGCCAGGTAAGCGGACGCCTTCGCACTGTCCGGATGATCCCTCAGCTCCTCTTTCGTGGGCGGCGTCATCTCGTTGCGTACGTCGAGAATTCGATCGGTCTGAATACCGCTTTGCTTGAGCATGATGCGAAGATCGGTGCGTCCCGCGGGATGATGAAGGAGTTGCATGTGCGCAGCGGAACGCACTGCCCGCTCAGCCTGGTCCGGGGATGGCTTGCGAACGAAATCCCGTTTTTTCAGCACGGGAGACCTGACACTGCCGAGCTTTTCCCGCAGCCATTTGGTAGTCAGCGATGCGCAGAGGCCATCTTTCACGTGCTCGAATTGCGGTCCGGTGAGTGCGCCCTTGGCGCCCGGCGCTTGCACAGCGGGATTGAGCGCTTCGATATGCCTGGCTTGCTGGAACCTGGCCACGCGGGTGGCCGAGTTTTTTAGTGCTGCAAAACGATTATCTCGCTCCATGATTTCTCCTTGTCCGGGCGCGCAAGCACCTGTCGGCGGCGTTGCGTCCGTAGTCAGGGGAGACTTACGGCCGCGCCGGGATATCGGATGCACATCGAAGGATTGTTTGTTTGGAGCAGCCGGTGCGGACCGGCACGCTGTCGAGAAAGCCAAGGTGCCACGGGGACTGTCCTAGGTCGCAGTCTTCCCTGCCGTGTTGGCCCTGTCGATCAGGCTGCATGTATAGAAGCCGTCGGTAATATTGCCTTCCGGACCTCCCATCACGACGCGGTCGAGCTTCTTGTCGTAGACATCGACCCAGGTCTTGATGAAGCTGGCAGGATCGTCGACTTGGTAGACGCCGACATTCGGATCGAAAAAATAGAGACTGTTGTCGCGGCTCTTGTACAAGCCGACGACATGCCCGCTGCTGACTGCGCGTGGCTCTTCATTGAATTCCGGATTCAACTCGACCTGGAAGTTCGGCTCGAATCCGGCTTGCGGGAAAGTGTCGATGTCGAGCGGAGACACCATGTCGGTCGCCAATTGGGCTTCCGCCCAATGCGTTTCCCGTGGTTCTTCAATGGCGGACGTCGCAGGATCTTCCGGCGTTTGCCGAGGCGCTATTGGAGGCTTGTCGAATACATTACTTATACGAATGAACGCACCGCCTCCCGGCGCCATGTCCTTGCACAGGCGGACGAATCCGGACGGTATATCCCTGGGATGCGCGTCGCTCATCACACGATCATCAACGGGGACCGCGGGCTCCCAACGCGCCGAAGCGATGCCGGCATCCTGCATGACATCTTTCAAGGCAAAATAATCCTTTCGGTGCGTGAGTTGTATGGCGGCGGCGCCATGCAATATTCGTTCGATCTTGCCAGGGCGTGGTTTGCCGGCAAAATCCTTGAAGGCCCGCCGGAATACCGGATGCGTCCCGCGCAACTTCTCTTTCAACCACATGGTGGTCAGCCCAGCACACATGCCCTTTTCGAGCAACCTGAAATCTTCTTGGCTTACCGGATGTTTGGATGCGGGCAATCCCCTGTTTTCAGGATCCAGTGCACGCATCTGCCGTGTCTGGTTGAGCTTGAACACCTTGGTAGCCGAATTCTTCAGCCCTGCAAATATTCTTCTGTCATCCATGGTGCCGGCTCACTCGACTGGCTCATGGCCGTGATCAGCCACATTGCTGTCGATAGAGGCGCGAGGTCGTGGCGGGCTGATTGAAACACACGATTCCCCTTCCCTGAATTTCTGGATCAGCGTATCAGTCGGCGCACATTGAAAGAAGCCGTCTTTTTCGCGATCCATCGAAACAACGCGATCATGACTGGCGTAGGAGCTTACCCAGGCGCTGACGAACTCAGCCGGATTTTTCACTTCATAAATACCGACATTCGGATCGAAAAAATGCAGATGCTTACCCCGACTCTTGTACAAACCAGTCGCGTGGTATTCTTTTTTGCCGGTTGACGTGGTCAATGTCGTGCGCATAACGACACCTGTGCCTGGTTTTATCTGCGAACATACCTGCTCGAAGCTGCTCGCCATATCGGTTATCGAGGCATAGTCTGGGTGCGGGCCTTTTATTTTCTTCAAGGACCCGGCCAACTCGCTGGCGACCATGTAATTTTTTGCGTATGTTTTTTCGATCTGGCTGCCGCTCTCTATATAGTCAAGCTGCGCCCTTCCGGCAGACAAGGCCAGCGCTTCTTTCTTCTCCACGCTGGAATTCTTGACGAATTCCTTGTGGCTGCGATGGAATAGCCTGTTCGACCCTCCGAGTTTTTCCTGCAGCCACTTCAACGTCAAACCGGCACACATCCCCTCTGCCAATTTCCTGTGTTCGTGCTCAGTGAACTGGCGGTCTGGCGCGGGACGTCGCTGGTCAGCATGGGCCAAGTTATTCAGTTCCACCTTCTGTTGGTAGCCCATTCTCTTTTTTGCGTGCCCCATGAGGGCAGAAAATCGATCGGTCATATTTCTCCAAAAATTAGTATGGTTGTCTGGCTACATCAATCAACATTGCCTTGACATGCTGTGCCGGGATTTGGAACGCCTCACCGACATCAGCCTTCCTCCATCTCTTGTACACACTGTAGGAACCCGCTTTCGCTGGCTTCATGTCGACCGCGCGTTGCTACTTGAGATCTTTTGACGCATACGGCCCGGCGCATCGATTTCTTGTGCGTATACCGTTGCGCAAAGTCATCGGCGTCCTGTCCCTCCCGGTTGATTCGCCCTGCTTCGGGAACATACGACAGCCTCGGCCCCTCAGATGCATTACCTTGCATTTTGTGCATGATCTGGCTAGCCGTCGGCCACTTATCTCCTTTCATCAGGGCATGAAGTACTTGGCAAGACCTGCCAGGTGCCGCTATAATCTCGTCTTCTTCGGGTCGTTAGCTCAGTTGGTAGAGCAGCGGACTTTTAATCCGTTGGTCGCGTGTTCGAGCCACGCACGGCCTACCAAAGATTCAGACAACAACGCCAGCCTTCGGGTTGGCGTTGTTGTTTTCACTGTCCGAACGCCATGCCCCAGACGATCGCCAGCACCGTTCACCACGAACTGGTCATCAAGAAAAGCCGCTTCATCGCCTGCGTGCAGCCGATGCCGGACCGCGCAGGGGCGCAAAAAATCGTCGCCGAGTTGCGCGCCCAGCATCCGGGCGCGGCCCATGTGTGCTGGGCCCTGCTGGCCGGGGGGCAGTCGGCGGCCGTCGATGACGGCGAACCGAGCGGCACCGCGGGCCGTCCCATGCTCGACGTATTGCGCCACCAGGACCTGGAAGGCGTGCTGGCCACCGTGGTGCGCTACTTTGGCGGGATCAAGCTCGGAGCGGGCGGACTGGTGCGCGCCTATACCGACAGCGTGGCCCAGGCATTGTTGACCTCGACCAAGGTGCCGATCATCAAGCTGCGCCAGCTGCACTGCACGGTCCCGTATGCCATGGAAGGCATGCTGCGGCGCGAACTGGACGCCGCGGGCGCCAGCCTCGATGCGGTCGAGCACGGCGACGACGTGCGTTTCACCTTCAGCCTGCCGGCGAGCAGCGCCGAAGCGCTGCGCGCCCGCCTCGACGACGCCGGCCACGGCCGCATCGGCTGGCCGGCCGACGACAACGGCGACTAGCGCTAGCACTAGCACGAGAACAAGCACAAGCACGGGCGCCGGCACGGGCAGGCCTGACGCCATTCCCGCGCCCTATACCCGTCATCACGACACGAAAGCGGACGCGCCCTTCTGTGCCCGGTATAGTGGCAGACCCGGCCGCGCAATCGCTTCGGCCGGCTTTCCTCTCCCCCCAAACAACAACAATCCCCGTGATCAAGAAAAGTCTACTTCCCCTCGCCTTTGGCGGCTTCGGCATCGGCATGACCGAATTCGTCATGATGGGCATCCTGCCCGACATCGCCAACGGCCTGCACATCACCATCCCGCAAGCCGGCTACCTGATCACCGCCTATGCGCTGGGCGTCGTGGTCGGTGCGCCGACCCTGGTCAGCCTGGTCGCCGGCCGGCCTCCGCGCAGCGTGCTGGTCTGGTTCATGCTGATGTTCGCCATCTTTAACGCGATGTCGGCCTTCGCACCCAATTTCGAGATCATGATGGTGTCGCGCTTCCTGGCCGGGCTGCCGCACGGCGCCTTCTTCGGCGTCGGCGCGGTCGTGGCCAGCCGCCTGGCCGACGACGGCCGCACGGCCGCTGCGGTCGCCACGATGTTTACCGGCCTGACCCTGGCCAATGTGCTGGGCGTGCCGCTCGGCACCTGGATCGGCCATGTGATCGACTGGCGCCTGGTGTTCCTGATCGTGGCCGTGATCGGCCTGCTGACCATATGGAGCCTGCGCCAGTGGGTGCCGCATATCGAACCGGGCAAGCGCACCGGGATCATGCAAGACCTGCGCATCTTCCGCCACCTCGACCTGTGGCTGGCCCTGGGCATTGTCTCCATCGGCACCGGCGGCTTCTTCGCCTGGTTCAGCTATATCGCGCCGCTGCTGACCGATGTCACGCGCTTCGACTCGACCACGATTCCCCTGATCATGACCGCGGTCGGCGTCGGCATGACGGTCGGCGTGCAGTTCGGCGGCCGCCTGGCGGACCGCGTGCACCCGCTGCCGGCCCTGCTGATCCTCATGATGTCGATGGCCGCGCTGCTGCTGTGCAATGGCTTGCTTGCGGAATCGAAGTTGGCGATGGTGGTGCTGGCGTTCCTGACGGGCGCCAATGCGCTGGCGATCGGACCGCCGATCCAGCTGCTGCTGATGCAACATTCGCGTGAAGCGGAGATGCTGGGCTCGTCGCTGGGCCAGTCCGGTTTCAATATCGGCAATGCACTGGGCGCCTTCCTCGGCGGCGTGCCGCTGACGCTGGGCTATGCCTATACCGCGCCGCAGTGGGTGGCGGCGGCGCTGGCGCTGTGCGGCGTGGGCTTGTCGGCGCTCATGCTGGCGCGCCATCGCATGCAGACACGCGTGCTGGCCGGCTGTACCTGATCGAGCAATAACAAGGCGCTGTTCGCGTTAGTTATGCGAACCTTTCCCGTTCGCACCGGTCTCAGCCACTGTCGAGTTAACTCATCAGGTGGCAATGATGCAAGGCTTGGTCTTCGAAGAAGTATTTGCCGCGCTGACCTCCCTGCACCTGCATACCGACGAGGTAGCCAGGTTGCGCGCCTGGATCGCGGCGATTGTCCATCCTGGCGCGTGTCTGCACCTCATCGCCCAGGCGGCGGGCACGCCATGCTGCCCGCATTGCCAGTGTCCCCGCGTCCATCGTTGCGGCGCGGCCAGCGGCCTGCAGCGCTGGCGCTGCCTGGCTTGCCGGCGCAGCTTCAATGCCCTGACGAACACGCCGCTGGCGCGCCTGCGCAAGAAGGCCGCCTGGCTACCGTACCTGCAATGCGTGCTCGATTCGCGCACGGTCCGCGCAGCAGCCGAGCTCGTTGGCGTGCACCGCAGCACGAGCTTTCGCTGGCGCCACCGTTTCGTGCCGGGCGCAGCGCGCAAGCGTCCAGATCGTCTTGAGGGCATGGTCGAGGCGGACGAAACCTATCTGCTCGAATCGCAGAAGGGCTCGCGCCACCTGACGCGTCCCGCGCGGCGGCGCGGCGGCGCAGCCAGGCGGCGCGGCATCAGCCGCGAACACGAGTGCCTGCTCGTCGCACGCGACCGGGGCCGGCGGACACTGGACTTTCACACTGGCCGCGGGCCGGTCAGCGCCGTGAAGCTCGCGGCCTGCCTGCGGCCGGTGCTGGCGCCGGACGCGGTGTTGATCAGCGATTCGGCGGCCGCTTACCGGGTCTTTTGCCGCCAACGCCGGTATCGCACACGAGGCCGTCAATCTGCGCGCCGGGGTCAAGGCGCGCGGCGCGATCCACCTCAATAACGTCAATGGCTGGCATGCCCGCTTCAAGACCTGGATCAAGCGTTTCAATGGCGTCGCCAGTCGCTACCTGGTGAACTATTCAGGCTGGCAGCGCTTCCTGGATGACGGCGCTTTGCGTACGCCAGCGCAATTGCTGGCCGCAATCATCCAGTGCGCAACGTGCCGTCGGAAAGAAACGAATTAACGCGCACAGCGCCAATAACAACGGCGGCCATTGGCCGCCGGCTTGTCGTCGTCGACACTCAATCAGGCGCGACGGCGCCTGCGAATGGCGATTGCACCAGCCAGGCCCGCCATCATCAGCGCCAGGGTCCCTGGCTCCGGCACCTCGGCCGGCGGCCTGTCCGTGACCGGCTCGAAGCCCGGGACATCGACCGTCTTGAAATAATTCACGGCATCCACCTGCACACTTGAATTCCAGCTGTCGGCAATGACCTGGCCCTTGATGACACCATGGCCGGCGATGACGCTCGCGTACGGCGCCAGGACGCTGCCGAGGATGCCTTTCACGTCGACCGTTTCCGCTTCAAAAAAATTGAACAGGACGTTGTAGCCCCATAGCGGCTCCATGCCGCCATCGAAGCGGCCATGCTTGCCGCTGACGTTGAAGATCAGCGTCTGGCCCTCGGTCAGGCCGTTGAGCACCCAGTTATTGCCGCCGCTGAGGAAATCGGCCGAGACCTGGAAGATGTCGACGCCGCCCTTGCCGCTGCCGATGACCTTGTTGGCACTATGCTCACGCTCGACACGGCCGGTTTTCTCGACCAGTGTCAATCCAGCGGCGATATCCCTGAACTGTTGCGTCGCTGCGGCGAAATCCACCGGGTTCACCATCGAGCGTGGCGGGGTGCCGGCGCTCTGCAGCGCGAGATCGCGGCCGGCGTAGACCTGGCCATGGATGGTTCCGCTGGTCAGCGAGATGTCGCCGCCGGAAACGATCGAGTAAGCGGCGTAGGCCGCCCTGTTTTTTTCGTTGACCGAGTAATTGCTAATCGTAACATTGCCACCTGAAACGACTGCGCCCTCGACGTCGCTCGAACTCGCCTTAAAATCACGCGCCGTGTACACGTTCGCGCCGCCCATGATGGAACCCAGGTCGATGACACCTGCCTGCACGCCGATGCTGGCCACCGCCATTCCCAGCAACACCCCAAGCTTGACCATAAAAATTCCACATGGAAATTAATAATGATCGAGAGTATCGCCATCCCATCGCAACTTGGTTGCAGGAAAGATACGCTTACTGGGTAATCCTATCGAATGCTCACACCAGGACAACGTCGCTCATCGCCTTCGACGTCTCGGCCGCTTCATCCAGGATATCTTGCAGGGTCAATTCGTCGAACACGAAATCGAGCGCGCGCTCGGCATGTTCCGGCATGGTCGCGCGGCGGCTGTCTAGGGGCGATGGTACCGGCGCGTATTGATTCGCCAGCAAGAGCGTATCGAGCAAGGTGCCCGGCGGCATATTGAGCCAGCCGCCGCGCATGTCCGCGATCGCGTCCGACACCGCCGGCGGGATCGACAGCTTCTTCATCACCTCGGCGCTGACCACGTCTTCGCACAGGGCGCCCCAGTTTTCCGTGTCGTCGTCGAGCAAGCCTGGGAATTCGTCGGCCCGCGCCAGCAGGTAGAAGGCGCCGACCTCATGCACGATGCCGGCAAACAGCGCGGTATCGGGATTGACGCCGGTGACGCGGCGCGCCAGCGAATGGGCGATCGCGGCCATCTGGGTCGTGTGCGCCCATAACTGCTCCGCCTTGGCGCGCAGGCCGGGATCGTTGATGCGGTTGCCGAACTGGCGCACCACCAGGCTGGCCACCAGGGCTTGCAGGCGGCGGTAACCGATACGCGTCACGGCTGCACGGACATTGGTCACCGGCATGGCGCCGCTGCCGCCAAAGGCCGGGGTATTGGCCACGGCAACCGTGCGCGCGGCCAGTTGTGGTTCGGCCAGCACCAGGCGGATCACCTCGTCGATGTGGCAATCCGGGTCGTCGAGGGCAAGCTGCAGGCGCAGCACGGCGTTGACGCTGGTAGGGAAAGTGATTTCACCGCGCACGGCCTGCGCCGCGATGTATCCGAAAGCTTCGAGTTTGTTCACGGGCGTCATTATAGCCCCGGCCGCATGGCGGATCGGTTGCCGGGCCTCCACCCCGCGGCCGGCCCTGCCAAACTGTCGCGCTCGATCCACATTGCATCGTGGAGTAGCCGGACACGAAACAGCCCGCGCGCCGGGCGGCACGCGGGCTGCTCCTGGAATGAAGCGCGCTTACTTGACCTTGATCGCGCTCTTGACGTCGGCGACGCCCTCGACGCCCTTGGCCACCTGCATGGCCTTGTCGACTTCGGCCTTCGATTCGACGAAGCCGCTCAGCATCACGACGCCGCCTTCGGTATCGACGTTGATTTCCATGCCTTTCAGGGCGGGATCGGTTACCAGGCCGGCCTTGACCTTGGCGGTGATGGTGCCGTCGGATGCCGCGCGGGCGCTACGTTCGCCGGCACGCTCGGTCGCGTTGTCGGCTTTACGGGCGGCGTTCGAGGCCATTTCCCTGGTGCGGTCGACGGCGGCGGCGGTCTTTTCCTTCACCGTGGCGACTGCCTCGCGGGCACGTTCGCCGGCGCCGGCCATGCCGGTCTTCTCGGCCACGTTCGACGCCACTTCGCGGGTCTTGTCGGCCGCGTTGCGCGCCGCCTCGCGGGTGTTCCCGGCCGCGTTCGCGGCGGCTTCGCGGGTGTTGGCGGCGACGGCGGCGCCGGTGGTGGCAGCCACGCCGGCGGCCGTGGTCACATTACCGCGGTCGTCGATCACGCAGGCGGTACGCGAGTCGCCGCTGGCCTGCTCGCACTTCTGCACGGCAGCCGCCTTCTTGGGATCCAGCGTGTCGGTGCTGGCGACCAGGCCGGCGCTGCCGCTGCCGCCGACGGCGGTGGAACCATCGCGGTCGTCCAGACGGGCCAGCGCGGCATCGCGGATCGCGCCTGCCGTGGCCTTGCAGCGGTCCTTGTCGCCGGACGCGGTGGCGTCGCACTGGGTCTCGGCCAGCTCGTGCTCGGCACGGATGACCTTGGCGCGGGCGTCGCGCAGGTTGCCACCGGTGGTGTCGTGTTTGGTGTAGGCCTCGAGTTCGGCGCGCGCCTGGGCCAGCCTGGCCTCGTCTTCACACACTTCCTCGGCGTTGCCGCTCTTGGCGTCGCACTTGGTCTTGGCGCTGCGGTAGTCGGCGGCGGCCTTGTCCATCGCGGCGCGGTGGGCGTCCTTGTCGACGGGGGCGGCGCTGGCGGGAGCCATGGCGACGGCCGACACGGCCGTCGCGATGAGGGTAGCGATGAGGGTTTTCATGAGTGGATTCCCTTGCATGCGGTTGTTAGGATGACATCCATTAAACGCCCCGCTCCCCTCCAACATCTGTGCGACAACGTACCTTGACCGGACAAACAAGGCTACAGGATATCAACCCTGCAACGAGACATGATCAACGCAAAACGTCGCTCCTGCCTTCGCAGAAACGACGTTCATACGATCATTGCATTGCCGCCGCAGCGAGGTGCGCAGCAGCCAGATCAACGATTACTTGCCCTTGTTGGCATCGCGTGCAGCGTCGCGGGTCGCTTTGGCCTGGTCTTCGCACTTGTCCTCGGCATCGCCTTTCAGCGCATCGCATTTTTCATCGGCCAGTTCATACTCGGCATCGATCACCTTGTCGCGTGCCTTGCGCACATTGTTGCCGGTGTTGTCGTGCTTCGTGGTGGCATCCAGTTCGGCTTTCGCACGCATCAGCTTGGCTTCGTCTTCGCACATGTCTTCGGCGCTGCCGCTCATGGCGTCACACTTGTCCTTGGCAACACGATAGTCGGCCTTGGCCTTGTCCATTGCCGTTTTGTGGGCGTCCTTATTGGTCTGGGCGGCTGCTGGAGCGATGCCGATGGCGGCGACGGCGGCGGTAGCGATCAGGGTGGCGATGAACGATTTCATGTTGAGTCCCTCTATTGGTTATTGGTGAGCTCATTAAACGCCCATACCGTAGAGCGCTCTGTGCGGCACCGAACGCTTATTAAAAAACCAATTAAGCTTATAAGAGCGATAGCGGCACGTATCGATCTACATCAACCTTCAGTCACTGCTCAACAGACCTTTGCGCCACAGCGCTTCGGCCGCCTCGAAAGGCGTCAGGCGGCTGTCGAACCCCGCACCATCGCCGGCCAGCTTTACCCAGGTGCGCGTATCGTGGCCGCTGTGCGGTACCGCCACGGCCGCGCGCACGCCGCTCAGCCAATCGTGCACCCGTGCATATTCGCCAGGCTGGGTGCGCTGGATCCAGGCCAATGCCACGAGGTCGGCAAAGCCTTCCTCGCGCCGGGTGTCGCGCATCGCCTTGGCCGCCGCCAGCAATGCCGGATCGTGCGACGTCTGCTGGCCTGTTTCTTCGAAGCCGGACGGCAGCAGATGCCACTCGCCCTGGACGTAGCGCCAGCAATGGGCCAGCTCGTGCGCGGCCATCGCCTCGATCAGCAGCGCGTGGTCGGCGGCGGGTACGTTCGCCAGCACCTTCTCGGCCTCGGGATTGCCGCGCATCGACAGCACCAGCTTGCAGCGTCCTTCGGCGAAACCCATCGCCAGCGGCACCGCGCCGGCCGGCGCCTTCGGCTGGACGATGACGTCCACCGGCAGGTCGATCGATGTCGAGTAATCCAGTACCGGCGCGGCGGCGCGCAGCCAGCGCGATTCCTGCGCCGTCAGTTGGGCGGCCTGGAGTGGAAGGGCGAAGGATGCCGCGGCGCAGATTGCCGCGAACAAGAGGGGCTTGGACATGGTGCTGCTCCGGGTAACGAAATTCCTGTTGGAAATTCTAGCCCCGAATCAAGCACCACTTTCAGGAAAATATTTCTGTATGTTCAAAAAACAAGGGCCGTCGCCGACGCGCCCATGCATCCTATTTGAGCAGCTTGTCCGCCGTGACGAAGGACGGTCGGATATCGTTCGGCACCGCCTTGAGCTTGTCGAGCGCCTTGCGCACCTGAGGGCGAATGACCACGTATCTGTCCATCATCGCCTTGGCGCGCGCATGGTCGCCGGTTGCTTCGATGGTCAGGAATTCGCGGTCCAGATCGATCACGGCGCCCTTGATCTTCTTGAAGTCAACCGAGAACGTCCCGTCGTCGTGGACGACGAAGCCGCCCTTGTCGAGCAGGTAGTTGACCTGGATCGCCATGCCTCGCGCATGCGAGGAACTCAGGCCGAAATGCAGGGTGCGAAAGCTCGAGGCCAGGAAGGTATTGTACAGCTTGCGCTCGGCCGCGGCGCCCTGCCCCAGCGTGTCTTTCAGCAGGCCCTTGTCCATCATGTACTGCAGCGCCCACAGGCCGGTGATGTCGGCCTTCGCTTCTTCGATGGTCGAATAGGCTTCTTTAAGGTCCTGGCGCGGGGTCGAATCCTTGCCGTCCTTTTTCGTGTGGTGCGGTCCGAGGCCGTGCATGATCTCGTGCGCCAGGATGTGGGTGAAGAAGGAATCGAAGTCCAGGTCCTTCTGGTCGGCCGGCCTGAGCACCTGCTTGCTGATCGGGGTCAGCGTAGACGCGAACTTGGCCTGCTGTACGTTCTTGAGCATCACGCGCTTGGAGCCGCGCTCGCGGATCACGCGCTCGTCGTTCGGCAGGTTGTAGGCCGCGGTCTGCACGCCCATATTGCCGTCGCCGGCGCCGTAGACTTCGTTGACCACCACCATCGGCGCGATTGCGCCGACTTTCGGGTTGCGGTACTGCTTCTCGAGCGGCAGATTGTCTTCGAGCTCCTGCAGGTGCTTGCCGAAGAAGTCCAGCTTGGCCGTCTCTTGCGGATCGAGGATGCTCACATAGGCCTCGAAGGCCGCCTTGTAGCCGAACAGTTCGTCGTTATACGTCTCATACGGCCCGATTGTCACGTCGACCGGCGAGTCGAGATCCATCCAGGCGAAGTCCGAGGCCAGATAGTCGCTACTCAGGAAAGCGTCGGCGCGCAGGCCCAGGAATTTCTTGAGCGAGGCATTGTCGGTGGAGGCCGCGGCCTCGCGCAGCAGCCTGGCCAGTTGCTCCAGTTCGGGGCGGTATTCGTCCGCATACTCGACGCTGCGCAGCTTGCCGTCCGGTCCGGTGCGGATCACGGTGAAGAACCATTGCGCGTCCTTCTTCTGTTCGGGCGCCAGGCCGTTCATCCAGCTCTCCAGCGAGGCTTTGGCGGCGCCTTCCGGATAAAAGTTGGCGCCTTCGGGCTTCTTTGGCGGGATCTTGATGCCGGCATACTCGGCCGGCATGAACGAGGCGTTGTTGTCGAGGTTCGACCACGGCCCCTTGTTGAGCCAGAAGGCATCGAGGCGCGCGCGACCCAGCGGCGTGGCGTCTTTCTTGAGCGCGTTCCAGAGGGCTTCGTTGTGGGCCCAGCGCTGGCGCATCTGCAGCGTGTCGATGATCTGCGCCGCTTCGATCAGCTTGACGATGGCGGCGCGGTCGCCCTTCGACAAGTGCGACACGTCGGCGCGCAGCTCGACCGGCTCGAAGCGTTTCGCCATGGCCTGGAGCTGGCCGGCGCTGGCGACCGTTGGCGCCGTTTGCGCGTGCGCGGCCGGGGCGAAAGCAGCGCCGATCGCGGCGCACAGGACGAGTGGTGCGAGGATGTTTTTCATGGTCTCTCGGGTCGTGGATGACAACCAGACCATTATCGCACCATGCATTACGCGATACGTGGGGTGGAAGGCTCCGCCTTCCACGCGTTCAGCGCACGGTCGCCAGCGCCTCGCCCTGCTCCCAGCCGCCACCCAGGGCACGCGCCACCGCCACCGTCGCCAGCAGGCGCTGGGTACGAATCTGCGCCGCCGCGCGATCCGCGCCCAGCGTGCTGCGCTGGGCATCGGTCACGTCGAGATAGGTCGACACGCCGCGTTCATAGCGCGCCTGCGCCACCAGCAGCGCGCGCGCCGCGGCCTCTTGCGACTGCGCTTGCACCTCGCCCTGCTTCTGGCGCTGCTGCAGGTCGGACAAGGCGTCTTCCACCTCGCGCAGCGCGGTCAGGAGCTTCGTCTGGTGGTTGGCGACCGCTTCGTCGTAGCGCGCCTTGGCCAGCGCCAGGTTGGCGCGGTTGCGGCCGCCGTCGAAGATCGGCAGCGACAGCGCCAGCGGCCCGGCCGAGAACTGGCGCGCGCCGCCGCTCGTCAGGTCGTTCAGGCTTTGCGAGGCATAGCCGAAATTCCCGGTCAGCGACAACGCCGGATAGAAGGCGCCTTCGGCCACGCCGATCTGCGCATTGGCCGCCTTCAATTGGGCGACGCTGGCGGCCAGGTCGGGCCGCTGGCCCACCAGGCTGGCCGGCAGGCCGACGGGGATCGCCGGCGGTTGCGGCAGTTGCACGGTGGGCGCTTCAGGCAGCAGCGGCGCACTCGGCGTGCCGCCCACCAGCGTGGCCAGCGCGTGCTCGACCAGGTTGCGCTGGCGCTGCACCTCGTGCAGGTCGGCCTCGGCGTTGGCGCGCTCGATGCGGGCGCGCGATACGTCCAGCTCGTTCGACAGGCCGCCATTGAAACGGGCCTCGACCAGCGCCTGCGATTCGCGGCGCGTGGCCAGGGCGTCGCGCAGGATCGCCAGCTCGGCATCCAGGCCGCGCAACTGCCAGTAGTTCGAGGCAACCTGGCTTGAGAGCAGCAGGATCACGCCGTCGCGGTCATCCTGCGCCGCCAGCGCCTGCGCGTCACTCGCTTCGACCACCCTGCGCACGCGGCCCCACAGGTCGAGCTCATACGACAGCGAGGCGCCGACGGTGTAGTTATTGCCCTCGATCGAGCGGCCGCCCAGGGCCAGGCCCTGCGATGTTTCGCTTGACGTACGGGCATTCGACACACCGGCGCCGACCGAGACGCTCGGCAGCTGGCCGGCGCGCACCACGCCCAGTTGCGCCTGCGCCTGCAACAGGCGCTGGGCGGCGGCCTGCACGCCCGGGTTGTCGCGCAGCGCGCGGGTCTCGAGGCTGTCGAGGGTGGCGTCGTGGAACACGGACCACCAGGCGGCCGGCAGGCGCACGCTGTCGCTGCCCGCGTCGAGACGGCGGAACGCCGTTTGTGCGGGCGTGTCCGGCGCCTTGAAATCCGGGCCGAGCGTGGTGCAGCCGGCGACCAGTGCACTGATCGCGATGACGCAGGCGAGAGGTTTGAACATGGTTGGTCTCTTCATTCGAATTCAGTATCAGTGGCGGCTCAATGGGCGCCGGAGGCGCCACCCGGCGACTTGACCTTGTCGGCCATCCAGATCGCCGCGATGCAGCCGAGCAGGATCATGCCGATGATCCAGAAGCCATCGTTGTAGGCCATTACATAGGCTTCGCGCCGTACCAGGCGGTCGACCACGGCCAGCGCCTGGCTGGCCGCCTGGGCCGGATCAACGCCGCCGGCGATGAAGCCCTGCGTCAGCGTGTCCAGGCGTTCCTGGGTCGCCGGCGCATAAGCCGACACGGCTTCGCCCAGACGCGCCGAGTGGAAGTGTTCGCGGTTGGTCAGCGACGTCGCCAGGAGCGCGATGCCGATCGAACCGCCCAGGTTGCGGGTCATGTTGAACAGGCTCGAGGCCGAACCCATCTCTTGCGGCGGCAGGCCCGACATCGCGAAGTTCGACAGGGTCAGCATCACGAAAGGCTGGCCGATGGCGCGCACGACCTGGGTCCACATCAGCTGGTCGTAGCCGGTGGTGGCGTCCATGAACGAGTTCATGATGCACGAGATGCCGAACATGGCCAGGCCGAAGCTGCACAGGATGCGGTTGTCGACTTTCGACGACAGCTTGGCCGCGAACGGCATCACCAGCAATTGCGGCAGGCCGACCCAGGCGATCACTTCGCCGATCTGCATCGGCGTATAGCCGGCGATCTGCCCCAGGTACAGCGGCAGCAGGTATGAGGAACCGTACAGCCCCATGCCGATCACCGCCGACAGCGTGGTCGCCACCAGGAAGTTGCGCTGGCCGTAGAGGCGCAGGTTGACGAACGGCTCGGGCTTCGAGAAGCTCAGCGCCACCCAGCCCAGCAGGCCCGTGAGCGAGAGCGCGGCAAAGGTCACGATGAAGCTCGAATCGAACCAGTCCTTCGAATTGCCTTCCTCCAGGAAGATCGTCAGGCAGGCCAGGCCCATCGCCATCAGCGCGATGCCGAGCCAGTCGGCTTTCACCAGCGTCTTGAGATTGGCTTTCTCGGGCTTGAGGCCCCAGGCCATGCCCGCGATCAGCAGCACGCCCGGCACCCAGTTGATGTAGAAAATCGAGGGCCAGCCATACAGCTCCGACAGGTAGCCGCCCAGGGTCGGGCCCATGGCCGGCGCCAGGGTCGCGGTCAGGCCGAAGATGGCCATGCCGGCGGCGCGTTTCGATGGCGGCAGCAGCGTCATCACCAGGGTCAGCGCCATCGGGATCAGCGCGCCGCCGGTGAAGCCCTGCAGCATGCGGAACACGATCATGCTGTCCAGGCTCCAGGCCGCGCCGCACAGGGTCGAGAACACCAGGAACAGCGCGGTGGTGCCGATCATGTAGTTGCGCACGCCGAAGGCGCGGGTGAACAGCGCCGTCAGCGGAATGACGACGATCTCGGCGCACAGGTAGGCGGTCGAGATCCACGAGCCTTCTTCCTGGGTGGCCGACAGGGTGCCCAGGATGTCGCGCAGCGAGGAATTCGTGATCTGGATGTCGAGCACCGCCATGAAGGCGCCCAGCATGCCGGCGGCGACGGCGATCCAGGTGCGCAGGTCGACCGTGGCGCCATTGGCCGGCGCGCCCGGCACCGTCCCCGGGGCCGGACCGGCAGCGTCAGGTTTGCTCAGGGTAGTCATGACGCCGGCTTAGTGGATGGCCGCGGTCTGGGTCGGCTTGACGTCCTGGCCCAGCTTGACCTCGGCCACCACCGACATGCCCGGCACCAGGCGCCCGGCATACTTCCTGACGTCTTGCGGGTCGAGCGTGATCTTGACCGGCACGCGCTGCACGATCTTGGTGAAGTTACCGGTCGCGTTATCGGCCGGCAGCAGCGCGAACTGGTTGCCCGAGGCCGGCGCGAAGCTGTCCACGCGGCCCACCAGGTGGTGGTCGGGCAGCGCGTCGACTTCGAGGCTCACCAGCTGCCCCGGCGCCAGGCCGGCGAGCTGGGTTTCCTTGAAGTTGGCCACCACCCATACATTGTCTTCGACCACGGCCAGCAGGGCCTGGCCCGGCTGCACGCGGGCGCCGACTTCGACGCTGCGGCGGCCGACGCGGCCGGCCACGGGCGCCACGATGCGGTTATAGGCCAGCTGCTGCCGCGCGTCCTTCAACTGCGCCTGCAGCACCTTGACCTGCGCCTTGAGCACGTCGCGGCCTGCTTCGGCGGCGCCGATCTGGGCTTGCGCGGCGGCGGCGTTGTCGCGGCGCGCGGCCAGGTCGGCCACGGCGGCGGCGCGCGCCGCGCTCGAGGCGTCCACCTCGGCCTTGGAGACCGCCTTCATGGTCTCGTTGTACAGCTGGCCGAAACGCTCCGCGTCCTGGCGCGCGCGCAGCAGCTGGGCTTCGGATTGCTTGACCTGGGCGCCGGCGGCCGAGGCTTGCGCACGCACCTGCTGGATCTGGGCGTCGGCCTGGCCGACCTGTTGCTGGACGCTGGCGATCTGGGCCTCGATCTGCTCGATGCGCACGGCGTGGTCGGCCGGGTCCAGCTCGGCGATCGTGTCGCCCGCCTTGACCAGCTGGTTGTCGTCGACCAGCACTTTGGTGACCACGCCGGCCACGCGCGACGACACCTGGTGCACGCGCCCGGTGACGTAGGCGTTCTCGGTCTCGACGTAGTGATGGCTGCGGTACCACATCTGCCCGCCGGCGCCGAGCGCTACCAGCGCGATCAGGCCGACCACGGCCAGCACGCGCTTGTTGGGTGCGCTCTTGCCAGGCGCACTGGCCGGGGCGCCGCCCGCCTGTGCTTGCGCCGCGGGCACCTGCCCTGCCGTGTTGTGCATCTCTGCCATGGTGCTGCTCCGAAATGAAATGAAATGAAATGGGTTCATCGCATTATTTGCCAGCAATTCGCGGAAGTCAAGAAATGAAACGGTTGCGTTTCATTTTAAATTCCACTAGAGTCGTCGGCATGAGTAGAGAACACAGCGACACCCCAGCCGGCGCCAAGTCAGCCGGGCGCCCGAAGGCTTCCGAGGTCGAAGCCCGTACCCAGGAATTGATCGAGGCCGCCGGCCGCCTCATCCTGCATCACGGCTATACCAGGGTGAGCCTGGAAACGATCGCCCGCGAAGCGCGTGTGGCGGTGCGTACCATTTATGTGAAATTCGGCGGCAAGGCCGGCCTGCTCAGGGCCGTGCTCGCCTCACGGCGCGAGCGCCTGTTTGCCGGATGCAGCATGGACGCCGACCTGCGCCCGCTGCGCGCGATCGTCGACGACTTCGCGCGCGACTTCTACGATATGCTGGTCGAGCCCGATGCGATGGCGATGCAGCGCGTGGTGATTGCCGAGGCCAGCAGTAGTCCAGAGCTGGCGGAAGCTTTCTACGACGGGGGCCCGCGCCTGACGCGCGATACCCTGCACCGTTTTTTTTCGCGGCCGGATATCCGCAGCCAGCTGCGCGACGACGTGCCGCTGGACTTGTTGCCAACGCACTTGATCGGCTGCATCTGCGGCGACCCGATCGGCCGCTTCCTGTTTCCGGACGCCGAGCCGACGCGTGAGGAAGCGCGGCGCGAACTGGCAGCGCGGCTGGAACTGTTTTATCGTAGCGTACTGAAAGAATGTTAAATCGCCAGGATTAAGTGCGGCATCGCACGGACACAACAGGCGTTTTTGTGGCACGCTGTAAGCCTTCACATAGGATGTCGTGAATATCAATAAGAGCGGTGTGACCGCGAGGAGAAAGCATGAGCAAGTCGTCCAGATATGAATGGCGTGACCAGCAGGCGTCCCTGCAAGAACGCATGAAAAACTTCATCGAAAACCCTGGCAATGACCAGATGGAAGCAGTCATCGCTGAAATGCGAACCTATGCCGCAGCCGCCAAGGCCGGCACGATCGATATCCCGGAGCGTTTCGTCAGTTTCGGCTGAAACAGACTGCGCATCCAAACCAATGCCGCCTAGCGCAAGCCTGGCGGCATTTTTATTGGCGCTGTCCGCCCTGGTTATGCGCACTCTTCCTTCCGCGCCGGTCGCGGCCACTGTCGAGTGGACTCATCAGGTGGCAATGATGCAAGACGTGGTCGCCGAAGGAATATTTGGCTGACTTCCCTGCACTTGCATAACGACGCGGTGAGGTTGCGCGCCTGGATCGCCGCGCTTGCCACCTGGCCCGGGGCCGGTGCCGGCGCCGGGCGCGCCGTCGACCAGCGATGCCGAGGCCGCTTACTAGATGGCCGGCACCGGCACCGGCCTGGCCTGCTCTTCCACGTCGTACACGCGCGTGAGCAGGTGCACCTTGCGCGGCGCCCGGTGGCGTTCATGCAGTTCGCGGGTCAGCACCTCGACCCGGCGCGGCCGCACCGCCACCTGCTGTGGGTCGACGGTGCCGATGGCGCCCGGCACGTACTGGCTCAACTGCGAGGCCAGTAGTTGCGAGACCGAGCCACAAATGGTCGCCGGCGCCCCGTGGACCGTGGTGTGGAGTTCGAAACAGCGGGTTTCCGGCAACACGTAGACGGTCCCGATGTACTCGTTGCTGTGTTCGTCCATCTTGCCCTCCTGAGCTGAACGCGGGCGCGCAAGTCGGCTTGCCGCCGCATTGTCTCATCATAGGCTATTGGCAGGCGCTGGCAAGCGGCGTACGCGCGCATTGCCGTCCATTGCAACTCGCGCCGTCTCGCTGCAGGTCGCGCCGCCAGGCGCCGCTTCGTCGCAAACCCCGGCCGGACAGATTGCGCGCTTCCAGAATGGCTCCACGATACACTGACCGGAGACCCTCATGAAGCGCCTTTCCCTCACCCTCCTGCTTGCCCTCCTGTCCAGCGCCGGCATGGGCCACGCCGCCGAGCTGTCGATCAAGGTCGACGGCGTGCGCACGGCCCGGGGCGCCGTGCGCGTCGCGCTGTTCGACGCCGCCGACCGCTTCCTCAAGCGCCCGCTGCAGACCGCCAGCGCGCCGGCCGTCGAGGGCGCCACCGCGCTCGCCCTGCGCGACCTGGCGGCCGGCGACTACGCCATCGCCGTCTACCATGACGCCAACGACAACGGCAAGCTCGACCAGAACATGATGGGCATTCCGGTCGAGGCGACCGGTTTCAGCAACGATGCGCCGGGCAATATGGGGCCGCCATCCTTCGAGGCCGCCCGCTTCGCGCTGGCGGCTGGCGGCAGCGCCATCCAGGTCACGCTGCGCTGAGGCCCACCATGGAGCGCCGCACTTTCCTGAAAACCGGCGCCGCCCTCGGCGCCCTCGCCCTCGCGCCCGCCGCGCGCGCCGACGAGGCCACCTACCGCAGCTTCCACGCCGCCATGGCGCGCGACCCGTCGCTGGCGGTGTACGCCAACCAGGCGGGCAGCCAGGAAGGCGACGCCGTGATCAAGGGCCGCCTGCCGCGCGACCTGCGCGGCACCTTCTACCGCAATGGTCCGGGCCGCTTCGAGCTTGGCGGCGAACGCTATCACCACTGGTTCGACGGCGACGGCTTCGCCCAGGCCTGGACCGTCGCCGACGGCCAGGTGCGCCACCGGGGCCGCTTCGTCGAGACCCTGCGCTACCGCGACGAAAGCGCGGCCGGCCAGTTCCTGTATCCCGCCTTCGGCACCCTCGTCACGCGCCGGGGCGTGCGCGACAACGACACCATGAACGCCGCCAACACGAATCTGCTGCCCCATGACGGGCGCTTGTATGCGCTGTGGGAAGGCGGTTCGGCCACCGAACTGGACCCGGCCACGCTGGCGACGCGTGGCGTAAAAACCTGGAGCGACGAGTTGCGCGCGATGCCGTTCTCGGCGCATCCCAAGCTCGATCCGCAGGGCGGCATGTGGAACTTCGGCACGCTGCCCGGCGCCAACCGGCTGGCGCTGTACCAGATCGGCGCCCGGGGCCAGGTGCTGCGCACCGCCCTGCTGCCGGTGCCGCGGCTGGCGATGGTGCATGACTTCGTGGTCAGCGGCAAACACCTGGTCTTCGTCGTGCCGCCCTACGACCTGAAGCAGGATTTTTCCCTGAGCTTGGCCGAGCGCCACGCCTGGAATGACGCGCGTCCGGCGCGGGTGATCGTGGTGGCGAAGGACACGCTGGCCTTGCGCCAGGTGTTCGAACTGCCGCCGCAGATGGTGTACCACTTCGGAAACGCCTGGGAAGACGGCGACTGTACCCGCTTCGACATGGTGCTGCACGAGGGCGATGCACTGGCCGCAGTGGGCACGGTGATGGCCGGCCGGCACACGCCGCCGCGCAGCAGCACGGTGCAGGTCACGCTCGACTATGCCAGCGGCCAGGCGCGCGCGAATCGCCTGTTCGGCACCAGCGAATTCCCGCGCGTGATGCCGCAGGTGGCGATGGCGCGCCACCGCCGCCTGGCCCTGCTGGGCAGCAGCGGCGCGTCGCCCGACCTCAGGCTCGACAGCGTGAACCTGGTCGATACCGATAGCGGCAAGGTCGATGGCTACGCCTTCGGCGCCGGCTGGCAGGCCGAGGAACACGTGCTGGTCCCGCGCCGCAACGCGCGTTCGGAAACCGATGGCTACCTGGTCGGCGTGGCCCAGGACCTGCGCCGCAGGCAGACAGTCATGACGGTGTTCGACGCCGCGGGCGTCAAGGACGGGCCGGTGGCGCTCGCGCGACTTGCCTATCGCGCGCCGCACTGCTTTCATGGTAATTTCTTAATAGCATGAGTAACCTGATATGACGATCGCGACCCCGCCCCTGGCGCGCAGGCGCGGCCATCCACTGGAACTGTTCCCGGTCTTCCGGCGCTGGCCGCGCTCGACCCTGCGCGACCTGCTGTATACCACGCTGTGGAATACCCTGATCGCGCTGGGGATCTCGGTGGCCTTGAGCACCTTCGGCAACTGGCGCGCCTCGTTCCTCACCCTGTTCGGCTACAGCCTGCTGGCGTCGCAATGCGTCGGCTTTCCGATCCATGGCGCGCTGCGTGTGCTGGAGCAAGTGGTGCCGCCGTCCACCAGCCGGCTCAATGCGCGCCTCCTAGACCTGGCCGCGATCGTGCTGTGCGCCGCCTTCGGCATCGCCGTCTCGGGCGCCATCCTGCGCGGCACCTTGCCCACCCTGGATACCGGCGCGATCGGCGAACAACTGGCCTTCGGCCTGGTGATCGGCGTGGCCATCCTGGCGGTGCTGGTCGCCGGCGAGCGCCGCATCGAACGCCAGACCCTGGAGGCGCGCCGGCAGGAACAGATGGCGACCACCGCACGGCTGCTGGCCGAAGCCCGGCTGCGCGCGCTGCAGGCCCAGATCGAGCCGCACTTCCTGTACAACACGCTGGCCAACGTGGTCAGCCTGATCGATACCCAGCCGGCCCAGGCACGGCGCATGCTGGAAAGTTTCATCGATTACCTGCGCGCCAGCCTGGCCGCCAGCCGCGCCGGCAGCGCCACGCTCGGCGCGGAGCTGGACCTGGCGGCGAGCTACCTCGACGTGCTGGGCGTGCGCATGGGCCAACGCCTGCGCTGGAAGATCGAGGCGGATAACGCCTGCCGCGCCTTGCCCGTTGCACCGATGCTGATCCAGCCGCTCCTGGAAAACGCCGTGATGCATGGGCTGGAGCCGAAGGTGGACGGCGGCGGGATCGTGCTGCGCGCCGATATCGACGACGGCATGCTGCGCATCGAAGTGCGCGACAGCGGGCGCGGGCTCGTGGCCGCGCCGCCGCGGCCCGGCGGCGGCGTCGGCCTGTCCAACCTGCGCGAGCGCGTGCGCCAGCTGCACGGGCCAGGCGCGCGCCTGGAACTGCTCGACAACCCTGGCGGCGGCGTGGTCGCGCGCCTGCTGCTTCCCCTTTCACAGACCGAGGTGACATCATCGACCGCTGCCTTGCCCTGATCGCCGACGACGAACCCCATTTGCTCGACTACCTGGCGGCCCAGCTGCGCGACGCCTGGCCCGGGCTCGAGATCGCCCGCGCACCGAACGGCATCGAAGCACTGCGCCTGATCGACGAGCTGGCGCCGCGGGTGGTGTTTTTGGATATCCAGATGCCTGGCTTGACCGGCATCGACCTGGCGGCGCGGCTGTGCGCCGGCGGCAACGCGCCGCACGTCGTGTTCACCACCGCGCACGAGCACTACGCGGCCCAGGCTTTCGAGCACGAGGCGTTCGATTACCTGCTCAAGCCGGTTCGCCAGGAACGGCTGGCGCGTACGGTGGAGCGATTACGCGCGGCCCTGCAGGCGCCCTCCCCGGCGCCCGCGGTGCCGGCCGATGCGCTGCAGGCGCTGCTGCGCCAGCTGGGGGCTGGCGTTCCAGCGGCGCCAGTCGCGCCGGCGCCGCTGCAATGGATCCGCGCGGCGGCGGGCCAGGAGACGCGCCTGATCGCGGTGGAAGAAGTGATCTACTTCCAGAGCAACGACAAGTACACCAGCGTGTTCCTGCCGGATGGCGAGAGCCTGATCCGCACGCCGCTGCGGCAGTTGAAGGAGCAGCTCGATCCGCAGCAGTTCTGGCAGATCCACCGCGGGGTGATCGTGGCGGCGCGCCACGTGGCCGGCACGCGCACCGATTTCCGCGGGCGGCTGCATGTGAAGCTCAAGGGGCGGGCGGAGCAGCTGGTCGTCAGCCGCAACTTCATGGATGTGTTCAGGCAGATGTGACCGGTCGCGTGATCGACCACGTCGGCCTGTTCTCTCGGCAGCCCCAAAACGTCGTCCCCGCGAAAGCAGGGACCCAAGTTGATTTGCCCGGCCACTTGGTCATTCGACAGTGGTCTGCACAAGACTTGGGTCCCCGCCTGCGCGGGGACGACGTGCGACAGCTATTGGCTGACGCTCAGCGCCCAGCCATACTTGCCGATCAACGCTTGCGCGGCGGTGGCAAGTCGGTGCAGACGCCTTCGTAGGCCTCCGCCGCCATGCCGATCGACTCGCCCAGGGTCGGGTGCGGGTGGATGGTCTTGCCGATGTCCACGCCGTCCGCGCCCATCTCGATCGCCAGCGCGATCTCGCCGATCATGTCGCCGGCATTGGTGCCGACGATGGTGCCGCCGACAATGCGATGGGTCTCGGCATCGAACAGCAGCTTGGTGAAGCCCTCGTCGCGGCCGTTGGCGACCGCGCGACCGGAGGCGTTCCACGGGAAGTGGCCCTTCTCGACCTTGATGCCTTTCTGCTTGGCTTCTTCCTCGGTGAGGCCGACCCATGCCACTTCAGGATCGGTGTACGCCACCGACGGGATCACCTTGGCGTCGAAGTGGGTCTTCTTGTCCAGCGCCGCCTCGGCCGCGACATGCGCTTCGTGCACCGCCTTGTGCGCCAGCATCGGCTGGCCCACCAGGTCGCCGATGGCGAAGATGTGCGGCACATTGGTGCGCATCTGGCTGTCCACGCCGATGAAACCGCGATCGGTCACCGCCACGCCGGCCTTGTCGGCGGCGATCTTCTTGCCGTTCGGGCTGCGGCCCACGGCCACCAGCACCAGGTCGTACAGCTGCGGTTCCGGCGAAGCGGCGCCCGCTTCGGCCGCCTCGAACGTGACCTTGATCCCTTCCGGCAGCGCTTCCACGCCGACGGTCTTCGTCTTGGTCATGATGTTGTCGAAGCGGTGGGCGTTGAACTTCTGCCAGACCTTGACCGCCTCGCGATCGGCGCCCTGCATCAGGCCATCCATCATCTCGACCACGTCGATGCGCGCACCCAGCGACGAGTACACGGTCGCCATTTCCAGGCCGATGATGCCGCCGCCGATGACCAGCATCTTCTTCGGCACCTGGCGCAGCTCAAGCGCGCCGGTCGAATCGACGATGCGTGGATCTTCCGGCACGAACGGCAACTTGACGACCGACGAACCGGCGGCGATGATCGCCTTCTTGAAGGCGACGACCTTCCTGGCGCCGTCGGGGCCGGTGACCTCGATGTGGTTCGGGCTCAGGAACTGGCCCACGCCCTGCACCACATTGACCTTGCGCGCCTTGGCCATGAAGGCCAGGCCGCCGGTCATCTTCTTGATCACGCCGTCCTTGTGCGCGCGCAGCTTGTCGATGTCGACTTGCGGCTTCTCGAACGCCACGCCCAGGTCGGCCATGTGCGCGGTTTCATCCATGATATGCGCCACATGCAGCAGCGCCTTCGATGGGATGCAACCCACGTTCAGGCACACGCCGCCCAGGGCCGCGTACTTCTCGACCAGCACGGTGTTCATGCCCAGGTCGGCGGCGCGGAAAGCGGCCGAATAGCCGCCGGGGCCGGCGCCCAGCACCATCATCTCGCATTCGATATCGACCTGGCCGCTGTAGCTCGATGCGCTCGGCGCCGGCGCGGCGTCCTTCTGCGCGGCCGGCGCCGGATGGGCCGGCGCGTACGAATCGGTTGGGCCGGCGGCGGCGGTCGGCGCCACGGCCTGCGCGCCGATCTGGGCGGCTGGCTTCTCGGCTGGCTTGTCGGCAGGCTTCTCGGCAGCCGGCGCGGCAGCGCCGGCGCCCGATTCCTCGAGGTTCAAGAGCAGCGTGCCTTCGTTGATCTTGTCGCCAACCTTGACCGCGATGTCCTTGACGACGCCGGCGTGGGTCGACGGGATTTCCATGCTGGCCTTGTCCGATTCGACGGTGATCAGGGACTGGTCGACCTTGATCGTGTCGCCGGCCTTGACCATCAGCTCGATCACTTCGACGTCCTTGAAGTCGCCGATGTTCGGGACTTTCACTTCAACAGTGCTCATCAGTGCGCTCCAATCACAGAAGGGTCTTGCGCAGGTCGGCCAGCACTTCGCCCAGGTACGCGGCGAAGCGCGCGGCGCCGGCGCCATCGATCACGCGGTGGTCGTACGACAGCGACATCGGCAGCATCAGGCGCGGCTGGAAAGCCGAACCGTCCCACACCGGTTTCATCGCCGACTTGGACAGGCCCAGGATCGCCAGCTCGGGAGCATTGATGATCGGCGTGAAGTTGGTGCCGCCGATGCCGCCCAGCGACGAGATGGTGAAGGTCGCACCCTGCATCGCGGTCGGCGGCAGCTTGCCGTCACGCGCCAGGCCCGACAATTCGCCCATTTCGGTCGCGATCTGCGAGATGGTCTTCTTGTCGGCATCCTTCACGACCGGGACCACCAGGCCGTTCGGGGTGTCGGCCGCGAAGCCGATGTTGTAGTACTGCTTGGTGATCAGGGCCGCGCCGTCTTCCGACAGCGACGCATTAAATTGCGGGAACTTCTTCAGTGCGGCGACGCTCGCCTTGATCACGAAGGCCAGCATGGTCAGCTTGACAGTCGATTTCTGCTTGGCCAGCGCGGCGTTCGAATCGACGCGGAACTGTTCCAGGTCGGTCACGTCGGCTTCGTCGAAGTGCGTCACGTGCGGGATCATGACCCAGTTGCGATGCAGGTTCGGGCCCGAGATCTTCTTGATGCGCGACAGCGGCACGGTTTCGGTCGGACCGAATTTCGAGAAATCGAGCGACGGCCATGGCAGCAGGTTGATGCCGCCGATGCCGGCGCCAGCGCCGCCCGCAGCTGCAGGCGCCGCGGCCGGCGCAGCCATCACGCCCTTGACGAAGTTCTGCACGTCCTGCTGGGTGATGCGGCCCTTCGGACCCGAACCGGGCACGCGGCCCAGGTCGACGCCCAGTTCGCGTGCGAACTTGCGGATCGATGGCGAGGCGTGGGCTTTCGAGCCGGTGACGCCTGGCGCCGCGGCTGGCGCAGGAGCGGCGGCAGGTGCCGGCGCCGATGCCTGCGCCGGTGCGGCGGCAGGTGCTGGAGCAGCTGCGGCAGGTGCAGGTGCAGCGGTTGCCGCAGCAGCAGCGGCAGGTGCGCCAGCAGCCGCTTCCACGACCAGCACCAGCGAACCCTTGGCGACCTTGTCGCCGACCTTCACTTTCAATTCCTTGACCACGCCGGCATGGCTCGACGGGATCTCCATGCTGGCCTTGTCCGATTCGACCGTGATCAGGGACTGGTCGACCTTGATCGTGTCGCCGACCTTGACCATCAGTTCGATGACTTCGACTTCCTTGAAGTCGCCGATATCCGGCACGGTCACGTCGACCGGGCCACCCGACGCTGCAGGCGCGGCAGCCGCTGGCGCCTCGGCCGGTTTTTCGGCCGGCTTGTCGGCGGCGGCCGGGGCGGCCGCAGGCGCAGCGGCGGGCGCAGCGGCGGCGCCGCCGGCTTCCTCGAGCAGCAGCACCAGCGAACCTTCGGCAACCTTGTCGCCGACCTTGATCTTGATTTCCTTGACGACACCGGCATGGCTCGATGGGATTTCCATGCTCGCCTTGTCGGATTCGACGGTCACCAGCGACTGGTCGACCTTGATGGTGTCGCCCGGCTTGACCATCAGCTCGATGACTTCCACTTCCTTGAAGTCGCCGATATCGGGGACTTTGACTTCCACAACGCTCATAGTGTTAGCTCCGTTATTTTTCGTTGGCTTGGAAACCGCCGCCCCCCGCGCAGGCGAGGACCCGAGTTGCCGGCGCAGCCGATACATGTTCTGTAATGGTAGCGCACAAGAACCTGGATCCCCGCCGGCCCGGGGCGACGGGTCACCAGAGCATTACTGGGTCACCGGATTCGGCTTGTTCTGGTCGATGCCGTACTTGGCGATCGCCTGCGAAACGATGGCGCGGTCGATCTTGCCTTCGTCGGCCAGGGCGCGCAGCGCGGCGACCGTGACGTAGTAGCGGTTCACCTCGAAGAACTCGCGCAGCTTGACGCGCGAATCCGAGCGGCCGAAGCCGTCGGTGCCCAGCACTTTATAGCTGCGGTCCTTCGGCATGAAGGCGCGGATCTGCTCGGCGAACATGCGCATGTAGTCGGTGGTCGCGACGATCGGACCGCTGGTGTTCTGCAGCAGCGAAGTCACGTACGGCACGCGCTGCGGCAGTTCCGGGTTGACCATGTTCCAGCGCTCGGCATCCTGGCCGTCACGCGCCAGCAGGGTCAGCGACGGCGCCGACCACACGTCGGCATCGACGCCCCAGTCGTTCTTCAGCAGTTCGGCGGCGAAGATCGACTCGCGCAGGATGGTGCCGCAGCCGATCAGCTGCACGCGCGGCGCCGGCGTGGCGCTGTCGATGCCGGCACCTTCCTGCAGCAGGTACATGCCCTTCAGGATGCCCTCTTCCTGGCCCGGCTTCAGGCCAGGATGGGAGTAGTTCTCGTTCATGATGGTGATGTAGTAGAACACGTCTTCCTGTTCTTCCACCATCCGGCGCAGGCCGTCCTGGATGATGACGGCGACTTCGTGGCCGAAGGTCGGGTCATACGGCAGGCAGTTCGGCACGGTCGCGGCGATCACGTGGCTGTGGCCATCCTCGTGCTGCAGGCCTTCGCCGTTCAGCGTCGTGCGGCCGGCGGTGCCGCCCATCAGGAAGCCGCGCGCACGGATGTCGCCGGCCAGCCAGACCAGGTCGCCCACGCGCTGCATGCCGAACATCGAGTAGAAGGTGTAGAACGGGATCATCGTGCGGTTGTTCGACGAGTACGAGGTCGCCGCGGCGATCCACGAACTCATGCCGCCCGCTTCATTGATGCCTTCCTGCAGGATCTGGCCTGCCTTGTCTTCACGGTAGTACATCACCTGGTCGCGATCGACCGGCTCGTACAACTGGCCTTGCTGGTTGAAGATGCCGATCTGGCGGAACAGGCCTTCCATGCCGAAGGTACGCGATTCGTCGACCAGGATCGGCACGATGCGCTGGCCGATGCTTTCGTCCTTCAGCAGGCTGGTGATCACGCGCACATAGGACTGGGTGGTCGAGATCTCGCGGCCTTCCGGGGTCGCATCCAGCACGCCCTTGAAGGTTTCCAGCTTCGGCACCACCAGCTGCTCGTCAGCCTTCTCGCGACGCTGCGGCAGGTAGCCGCCCAGTGCCTTGCGGCGCTCGTGCAGGTACACCATCTCGGGCGCGTCGTCGGCCGGCTTGAAGAACGGGATGTCGGCCAGCTTGTCGTCCGGGATGGCGATGTTGAAGCGGTCGCGCATGTCGCGGATCGCCTGGTCATCGAGCTTCTTGGTCTGGTGGGCGGTGTTGCGCGCCTCGCCCGACTTGCCCATGCCGAAACCCTTGACGGTCTTCACCAGCAGCACGGTCGGGGTGCCTTTGTTTTCTTGCGCGTTCTTGAACGCAGCGTAGATCTTGTGCGGGTCGTGGCCGCCGCGGGTCAGGCGCCAGATGTCGTCGTCGCTCATCTTCGAGACCATCTCGAGCAGCTTGGGATGCTTGCCGAAGAAGTGCTTGCGCACGTAGGCGCCGTCCTTGGCCTTGTAGTTCTGGTATTCGCCGTCGACGGTTTCCATCATGACGCGCTGCAGGATGCCATCCTTGTCCTGGGCCAGCAGCGGATCCCACTGCGAGCCCCAGATGACCTTGACGACATTCCAGCCGGCGCCGCGGAAATCGGCTTCAAGTTCCTGGATGATCTTGCCGTTGCCGCGCACCGGACCGTCCAGGCGCTGCAGGTTGCAGTTGACGACCATGACCAGGTTGTCGAGCCGCTCGCGCGCGGCCATGCCGATCGCGCCCATCGATTCCGGCTCGTCCATCTCGCCGTCGCCGCAGAAGACCCAGACCTTGCGGTTGTCGGTCTTGGCGATGCCGCGCGCGTGCAGGTACTTCAGGAAGCGCGCCTGGTAGATCGCCATCAGCGGGCCCAGGCCCATCGACACGGTCGGGAACTGCCAGAAATCCGGCATCAGTTTCGGGTGCGGGTACGACGACAGGCCATTGCCGTCGACTTCGCGGCGGAAGTTCAGCAGCTGGTCTTCGGAAAGGCGGCCTTCGAGGAAGGCGCGTGCGTAGATGCCCGGCGAGGAGTGGCCCTGGATGTACAGCAGGTCGCCGCCATGGTCTTCGGTCGGGGCGTGCCAGAAGTGGTTGAAGCCGGTGCCCAGCATGTTCGCCAGCGAGGCGAAGGACGAGATGTGGCCGCCCAGGTCGCCGTCGGCGCGATTGGCCTTGACGACCATCGCCATCGCGTTCCAGCGCATCCACGAGCGCAGGCGCTCTTCGTATTCGAGGTTGCCCGGCGAATTCTGGTTCAGGTGGGCCGGGATGGTGTTCACGTAGGCGGTGTTGCTCGAGAACGGAACATGGGCGCCGCGACGGCGCGCCAGGTCGACCAGGCGCTCCATCAGGTAATGGGCGCGTTCGGTCCCTTCATGTTCGATCACCGCTTCCAGCGCATCGAGCCATTCGCGGGTCTCGATCGCGTCCGGATCATTGGCGGCTTGCGCGGTCAACTGGTCGAGTTGAGCTGACATGTCATGCGTCTCCTAGAGTGGTGCGCCCCGTCCCGATCCCTGCGCAGGCTGGCGGCGTTTGGTGAAATTTCAGACTATCTTTTAGATAAACCAATGGATTCTACCAGTGGATTTTGGCATTTTCAAATTACGGTATGCTATTTCATAATATGAAACGACATGCTGCAAGTGCACATTTTTTATAGGGCAACTATCAACTTTCGATCAACGATCATCCTATACTGAAGCGTCCGCCAGACGGCGAAAAACGGCGGATTTATATGCTGAAGGAAGGAGATTGGACGGGCCCGCCGTATAATTCGTGTTTTGCCCAGCGACGAGCCTTCACCATGCCTGCACAACTGATCGACGGAGTTCTCCTTTCCAAACAACTGCGCGAAGACATCGCCGCGCGCGCCGCCAAACTCACCGCCGCCGGCAAGCAGCCCGGCCTGGCCGTGATCCTGGTCGGCGAAGACCCGGCCAGCCAGGTCTACGTGCGCAACAAGGTGAAGGCCTGCGGTGACGTCGGCTTCCATTCGGTGCTCGAGAAGTACGACGCCGACCTGCCAGAGTCCGCCCTGCTCGATCGCATCGCGGCATTGAACGTCGACCCGGCCATCCATGGCATCCTGGTGCAGATGCCGCTGCCGAAGCACATCGACCCGTCGAAGGTGATCGAGGCCATCTCGACCGCCAAGGACGTGGACGGCTACTCGGTGCTGTCGGCCGGCGAACTGATGACCGGCCTGGAAGGCTTCCGTCCCTGCACTCCCTATGGCTGCATGAAACTGATCGAAACCACCGGCATCGACCTGCGCGGCAAGCACGCCGTCGTGATCGGCCGCAGCAACACCGTCGGCAAACCAATGGGCATGTTGCTCTTGCAAGCCAACGCCACCGTGACCATATGCCATAGCGCAACCGCGGACCTGGGCTACCACACCCGCCAGGCCGACGTGATCGTGGCCGCCGTCGGCCGCCGCAATACCCTGACCGCCGACATGGTCAAGCCGGGCGCGGTCGTGATCGACGTCGGCATGAACCGCGACGACGCCGGCAAACTGTGTGGCGACGTCGACTTCGAGGGGGTGAACGAAGTGGCCGCTCACATCACGCCGGTGCCGGGTGGCGTGGGTCCGATGACGATTACGATGCTGTTGCAGAACACGGTGGAGTCGGCCGAGCGCGAACTGGCGAAGCAGCGCTGATGCCTGCCCTGTCGGGGAACGGGCGTTCGGCGAATACCGATTAACGAATCTGGAAGGACTATGATGACGCTAGATGCAAGCAATCCCCTCCTCGACTTTTCGGGCCTGCCGCGCTTCGACGCGATCAAGCCCGAGCACGTCACGCCCGCCATCGAGCAACTGATCGCGCAAGCGAACGCCGTGGTGGCCCAACTCGAAGCCCCGGTCGACGACGTGACCTGGGACACGCTGGCCCCGCTCGACGACGCCAGCGAACGCCTGGGCCGCGCGTGGGGCGTGGTCGGCCACCTGAACCACGTGGTGGACACGCCCGAACTGCGCGCCACCTATAACGAGAACCAGCCGAAAGTCGTGGAATTCTCCACCGCCATCGGCCAGAACGAAGCGCTGTTCGCCAAGTACAAGCAGCTGCGCAACGGCCCCCACTGGGACAGCCTCAATCCTGTCCGCCAGCGCATCGTCGAGAACGCGTTGCGCGACTTCCGCCTCGGCGGCGCCGAACTGCCTGACGATAAAAAACCGCGCTTCGCCGAAATCCAGGAGCAGCAGTCGCAACTGTCGACGCGCTTTTCTGAAAACGTGCTGGACGCGACCAACGACTATAAACTGGTGGTCGAAGACGAATCGGAACTCGCCGGCCTGCCCGACGACGTGAAGGCCGCCGCCAGGGCCGCCGCCGAGCGCGATGGCAAGACCGGCTGGCTGTTTACGCTGCATTTCCCGTCCTACTTCCCGGTGCTGCAATTCGCCGACAACCGCGCGCTGCGCGAACAGATCTACCGCGCCAGCGCCACCAAGGCGTCGGACGCCGGCGTCATGTTCACCGAGGTCGAGAAGTGGGACAACTCGTCGAACATCGTCAACCTGCTCAAGCTGCGCAACGAAGAAGCGCGCCTGCTCGACTACGGCAGCTTCGCCGACGTCTCGCTGGTGGCCAAGATGGCGCAGAGCCCGCAGCACGTCATCGAATTCCTCGAAGACCTGGCGCGCCGCGCGCGCCCCTATGCCGAGAAAGACCTCCAGGAGCTGCGCGAATTCGCGCACACGGAACTGGGCATCACCGACCTGCAATCCTGGGACGTCACCTACGCCTCGGAAAAGCTGCGCGAGAAGCGTTATGCCTTCTCGGCGCAGGAAGTGAAGGAATACTTCCCCGAACATAAGGTGATCGAAGGCCTGTTCGGGGTGATCCGCCAGTTGTTCGAGGCCGATGTCATCCCCGAGGAAGCGCCCGTGTGGCACCCGGACGTGCGTTTCTACCGCATCGAGCGCAACGGCCAACTGGTCGGCCAGTTCTACCTCGACCCGTATGCGCGCGCCGGCAAGGCGCAAGGCGCCTGGATGAACGATGCGCGCGGGCGCCGCCTGCTCAGCGACGGCGCCGTGCAGACCCCGGTCGCCTACCTGGTCTGCAATTTCACGCCGCCGGCGATGGTCGATGGCGTGCTGCAGCCTTCGCTGTTCACGCACGACGAAGTGACCACCCTGTTCCATGAATTCGGCCACGGCCTGCACCACATGCTGACCGAAGTCGAGGAACTGTCGGTGGCCGGCATCTCGGGCGTCGAATGGGATGCGGTGGAGTTGCCGTCGCAGTTCATGGAAAACTTCTGCTGGGAGTGGGACAAGCTGCAGCAGATGACGGCGCACTACAAGACCGGCGAACCGCTGCCGCGCGCGCTGTACGACAAGATGCTGGCGGCGAAGAACTTCCAGTCGGGGATGCAGACGCTGCGCCAGGTCGAGTTCTCGCTGATCGACATGCACCTGCACTACGACTTCGACCCGCATGGCCAGCAAGTACAGGAACTGGTCGACGACATCCGCCGCAACTTCGCCGTCATCACGCCGCCGTCGTTCAACCGTTTCCAGCATTCGTTCAGCCATATCTTCGCGGGCGGCTATGCGGCCGGCTACTACAGCTATAAATGGGCCGAGGTGCTGTCCGCCGACGCTTATGCGGCATTCGAGGAAGCGGTCGAAGGTGGCGCCGACCTGTTCGAAACCGGCCGCCGTTTCCAGCGCGAGATCCTGGCCGTGGGCGGTTCGCGTCCGGCGCTCGAATCGTTCAAGGCCTTCCGCGGCCGCGAACCGTCGATCGACGCCCTGCTGCGCCATAGCGGCATGAATGCCTGACGATGTATCGGGAGGGCCGCGGCCCTCCCTCTTTTTTAGTAATGCCATGACCCGGATCGACTTCCATACCAATATTCCCGATAAGCTTTCCTATGCCTGCCGACTGGCGCGCAAGGCATATGGCGCGCGCGCCAAGATCGTCGTGCTCGCAGAAAGCCTTGAACAGGCCGAGGCATTGAATGCGGCGCTGTGGAACGTGGGCGATACCGATTTTATTCCGCACGTGATGGCCAGCGATCCGCTGGCGCCGCAAACGCCGATCGTGATTACCGATAATGAAGACGCGACGCTGCCGCACCACGATATGCTGGTGAACCTCACGCGCCGCACGCCGAACAATTTCGCGCAATTCGCGCGCGTGTTCGAAATCATTTCGCTTGACGAAGCCGATGCCGCAGAAGGACGCAAACGCTATGTCGCCTATAAAAAGCAATCCTATCCATTGACCCACTTCGTCGCAGGACAGTCATGAGCCAAGATCCCGCTTTCGATCCCAGCATTCCTGTGTTGACCGAAGTCGTCGCCGGCTCGGCGGCGCCGGCGGCGCCGAGCGCACCGGTGGCGCCTGCTGTGTCGGCTGCATCGGTGGCGCCTGCTGTATCGGCTGCATCGGTGGCGCCTGCTGTTTCGGTTGCGCCGGTGGCGCCGGCCGCCGCGGCGCCTGGGGAAGGCGGCGACGCTGCCGACAGCGCGCAAGCCCTGGAACGGCTGGCAGCCGAACGCTGGAGCGGCGAACAATGGAGCGTCATGGAACGCCGTCTCACCGAACGCGTGCTGCAGCAATTACAGGGCCGGATCGATTTCGTCCTCGACCAACGGCTGCGCGAGGGCATCGCCGAAGCGGTGGATAAAGCGATGGCGGGTTTTTCGGCCGAAATTCGCAGGAATCTGCATGAATCCCTGGGCCAGGTCGTGACCCGCGCCGTTTCCCAAGAAATTGCCCATCTCCAGAATTTGGGGAAATAACCCCGCCTGCATTAACGATTTGCCATTGATTTGATTCGGCATCACCCTGCGCACGATTGTCATTCATATTTGATGATTAAATAGTAAAATCCCTGCGCGGCACTTCGAAACGAATCGAATCACCACATCAAGGATGGAAACAAAATGGCAAACATCGATCTGTCGGGTTATAACCTCGCCGAGCTGAAAGGTCTTCAATTCGATATCGAAAAGGAGATCAAAAATCGCCAGCAGCAAGACGTCAAGAAAGCGCGCGAACAGATTCTCGAGATCGCCCAGAATATGGGAATCTCGGTGGAGGAATTGCTGGCCAAGGGCGGCAGCAGCAAAGCCAAGAAAGCCGGCAGCGGCGCCAAGGTAAATCCCCAATACCATAACCCGGCCGACAACTCCCAGACCTGGACCGGCCGCGGCCGCCAGCCGAAATGGGTCGTCGAGGCGCTGGGCAAGGGCAAGTCGCTGGACGATCTGCGAATCTGAACAGCGCCAATACCTGGTTTTCCGGATCTGACGTGGGTGGACGGCTTGGCCGTCCACGCGGTGATTACTATCGGCTCCGTGATCGTTCCGGGGGATCTTGCCGGTAACTATCACTTCGTGGACGGGAGCTCCGTCCACCCCAACTTGTATTGATCCGTGAAACGAATTCCCCTCATCGCCGCGCTCGTGGGCGCAGCCATCCTGGCCATCGGCACGGCCATCTACTTCACCGACACCATCGAGCATCGCCCCGGCGCGCTGGCCATCCTGACGCCGCCGGTCGCCAAGACCACGCCATTCTGGCCAGCGCGCGTGAGCCTGCTGGCCGGCGACGGCCGCGATGGCGTGATCGACGGCCCGGCCGACGCCAGCCGCTTCAGCGACCCGTACGGCGTGGCCATCGGCCCGCGCGGCGCGGTCTATGTCGCCGACGGGGGCGAAGCCAACCGCATCCGGCTGGTCCAGACCGACGGCGCGGTCTCGACCCTGGCCGGCGGCAAGGAAGGCTTTGCCGACGGCGTCGGTTCCGCCGCGGCCTTCCACACCCCGTCCGCCCTCGCGCTCGACCATGAGGGCAACCTGTACGTGGCCGACACCGGCAACCACGCGGTGCGCAAGGTGGCGCCAGACGGCACGGTCACCACGCTGGCCGGCAACGGCACGCCCGGCTACCTGGACGGCATCGGTCGCGCGGCCCAGTTCAACGGCCCGGTCGGCGTCGTGGTCGACGACGCCGGCATCGTCTACGTGGCCGACACCTATAACGACCGCATCCGCCGCATCGCCCCGGACGGCACGGTGACCACGCTGGCCGGCAACGGCAAGCCGACCCAGCTCGACGGGCCGCTGCTGGAGGCCGGCTTCGACACCCCGAGCGCACTGGCGCTGAGCCGCGACGGCATCCTGTACGTGGCCGACACCGGCAACCACGCGGTACGCCGCGTGAAGCCCGACGGCACGGTCGATACGCTGGCGATCCGGCTCGAGGGCGAGATCCGCCCGCCGCTGCGGCGCCCGGCGGGTCTGGCGCTCACGCGCGACGGCTACCTGTACATCGCCGCCAGCGCGGGCGGACGCATCCTCCAGCTGACGCCAGAGGGCGAAATGCGGCCGCTGCAGGACGTCGACCGTCCGCTCGACCCCAACGGCTTCGGCAGCGACGGCACGGTGCAGCTGTACGCCCCGCGCGGCATCGCGGTCGGCCGCGACGGCAGCCTGGTGGTGGCCGACGCCGCTGCCCACCGCGTCCACCGGCTGGCGCCGCCGCGCGAGGGCGAAGCGGCGCCGCAGCTGGCGCGGCCGGCGCTCGTCACGCGCACCGAACCGATGCCCTGGCCGGTCGGCCCGCAAGACATGGTGCATGAAGTCGTGGGCGTGATGGGCGAGGTGCGCGGCGCCTACAACGGCGACAGCCGCCACCATTTCCACGCCGGCCTGGACGTGCGCGCCGACGTCGGCGCGAAGGTGCTGGCGGTATTGCCATCGAAGGTCACCGACCCGCACGCCAACTGGGGCTTCAATACGCTCAGCGAAGGCCTGAGCGTGGGCCCGCTGTCGTACATCCACATGCGCGTCGGCCGCGACCCGCAGGGCCGGCCGCTCGATCCACGCTTCCAGATCCTGCGCGACGCCAACGGCAAGGCAGAGCGCGTGCGCGTACCGCGCGGCACCCGCTTCGCGGTGGGAGAGCCGCTCGGCACCATCAATGCGATGGCCCACGTCCACCTCGACTACTACCAGGGCGGCAACGTGGTCAATCCACTGACCCTGCCCTTCGTGGGCTTTACCGACACCGTCCCGCCGTTCATCCAGCGCATCGCGCTGTACGACGCCGCCGGCAAGCGCATCGTGGCGAAGAAGGGCCAGCCGGTCCGGCTGGCGCGCAGCCTCGGGGACGTCCAGGTGGTCGTCAACGCCTACGACCAGGTGAACGGCAACCTGGCGCGCCGCAAGCTGGGCCTGTACAAGCTGGGCTACCAGCTGCTGCGCGCCGACGGCACGCCGCTCGCCGGTTTCGGGCAACCCGTCATCACCCAGGTCTACGACCGCCTGCCGCGCAACCAGGACGCCGTCAAGGCCGTCTATGCGCCGACCAGCGGCATCACGGTCTACGGCAGCAAGTCGACCCAGTTCGACTACGCGCTCAACAATCGCCTGCGCGATGGCGAGATCGAAATCGGCGGCTGGCGCATCGGCGAGCTCGCGCCGGGCCAGTACATCCTGCGCATCCATGCCGCCGACTTCGCCGGCAACCTGGCGCAGGAGGGGCGCGACCTGGGCTTCGAGGTCGTAGAGTGAAATGACCTGCTGACGTCCACGGAACCATTGCGCGACGCCATCTAGGACCGCGAAGACTACGTGGTCGCACCTGCGCGCTTCTGCGACCGACGGCCTATGCGTGATCGATGCACGCCACATAAAATCGGGAACGCTTCTAGACATCAATGTCTAGATAACCTAAGCTGACTGTCATCGGGGTTCGTCCCGCCATCACAAGGACCGTCATGCTCAAGCAATTCGCCGTCGCACTCGCCGCCGCCGTCGCCGCCGCCACCTCCGTCCCGGCGCAGGCCGCCGACCTGCCCGGCTATCCCTTCATCCACGTCAACGCCGCCGCCGACCTGCATGTCATGCCGGACACGGGCGAGATCGATGTCGAGATCGTCAGCACGGACCCGGACCTGGAAGCGGCCTGGAAGCTGGTGAGCGAACGGCTCGAAGCCTGCCGCGCGCTGCTGGCCCAGCATGGCGTCGCGGTCGAAGACATTGCGGTGCAGGATTTGCTGCGCCGTCCCCTGAAACAGGGCGACACGGTGCAGGCGATAGAGACCCGCGCCGCGGTGCACGCCACGGTGCGCAACCTCGATGGCTGGACGACGCTGATCCAGACCCTGATGACGACGCCGAACCTCGAATCGCTGGCCGTGGCCTTCAGCCGCAGCGACGCCGACGAGATCGAGGCCGAACTGGTGAGCCAGGCGCTGGGCGCCGCGCGCCTGAAGGCGCAGAACATCGCGCGCGGCATCGGCGCGAAACTGGGGCCGGTCAACGGCGTCGCGCTGGCGCCGCTGAAGAACCTGTCGAATGCGATGGGGCTGGCCGCCGACGGTCCGCGCCATGCCTCGGTCGCTTCGCCGCGCGACCCCTTGCTGGTGGGCGTGCAGAAGCTGGTGCAGGGCGTGGACGTCATCTACCGGATCGCCAGGTAGGCGTCGTGGCGCACGCACCCGGTGTCATCCCCCTGTCATGATGTAGCGTGCTGTGCAGTGAGCAAGCGTATGCTTGGCGCATCGACGTCTTGTCAGTGAAAGGACCACCATGGCCAGGCAATATAAACCGGCGCAGCCAGCGCCGAAGGACGCCGCAGCGGCGGACAACAAGCCACTCCAGAGCGCGCCCAGCGGCCTGGAGTCGTTCAAGCAGCTGGACAAGGAGCTGCGCCCGGACGCCTCCCCGGCCACACCGCCGGCCGCCACGCCGCCGGTCGCGGCGCAGGGTGCGGACGATCCGCAGGAAGACCAGCCGCTGCCGAAGGGAGAACCGCTGCGCGCCGTCAAGGCCGAACCGGTGCGCCTGCGCGGGCGCATGACGCTGGAAGACGCGTTCCAGTCCATCGGCTTGAACTGCGTCCGGCAGATCGAGGCCAACGTGCCGGGCGTACTCAAGCAGCACGTCGAGAGCCTGCACCAGATGCGGGTCGGCCTGCGCCGCCTGCGCGCGCTGCTCGCGATGTTCGAGGACCTGGCGCCGCCGCCGGTCGCCCTGCATGCCAGCATCGAGTGGCTGTCCGGCGAACTGGGACCGGCGCGCGATTGGGATGTACTGGCCGATGCCACCCTCGAGCGGGTGCAAGGCTTCGATTCGACGGCGCTGCGCCAGGCCGCCCACGAACGCGCCAACGCGCACCACGCGCACATCGTGAACGTGCTGCGCGAGCCGCGCTACGCTGAACTGATGACCCGGCTGAATGAATGGCTGGGCGAGCGTGGCTGGCGTCCCGACGGTACGCTGGACAAGGATTCGCCGCTGGCCGAACGCGCCGCGAGGGCCGCCGTGCCCCTGCTGCGCAAGGCCGAGAAGCGCCTGGCCAAGCGCATCGGCGGCCTGGACGAGGGTGACGCGCCGGGCCGCCACCGGGTGCGCATCGCGGCCAAGAAGGCGCGCTACGCGGCCGAGTTCTTCCGCGACCTGCTGCCGGCGCGCCGCGTCAAGCGCTACGTCGGCCACCTGGAGAAGCTGCAGGACCGCCTCGGCCTGCTGAACGACCTGGCGGTGGCCGACCACCTGCTCGAGGAACTCAAGGGCGGCAGCAGCCAGGTCGCCAGGCAGGCCGCCTATGTGCGCGGCTACGTGGCCGCCACCAGCGAAACCGGCGCCCAGGGCCTGGCCAGGACGCTGGCGGACGTCGCCAAGCGCCGTATCACGCGCTGATCGGGCCCAGCTGCGGCGCATCTTGCCGCCGCCGTCGCGCGCCGCGCCGCCTGTATCGATCGCTGTTCGAAGCCTGTGATTTGCGGTAGCGTCGCTCTGCAATCCATGGTGGTCGACGCCAAGGTCAATGGCGTGGTGACCCTGTACACCGACAAGGGCGGCAAGCGCACGCGGACGTGATTCGCTAAGCGGTGCAAACCGGAAAGAATCCCGATGTCCATCCTCTGCGCGCCACGGGAACTGCTTCCCGCCTCCTGCCGGGACGGCGCCGACATCGTGGCGCGCCTGCGCGACCGGCAGCGCACGGCCAGCATCCTGGGCTTCGTCTACGCGCGGTCGCCGGGCGGCCTGGTGCAATCGGGCCGCGGGCGCGTCACCGTGTTCGACGAGATGGCGCTAAACATTCGACGCCGGCGGCTCCACCCTGGTCGTCATGCTGTCCGGCGCCGCGTTCGACGACACGCCGCAGATCTTCTTCACGCCCGACCTCGCAGTCACTTCCAGGTGGCCGGGATCGGCGTCAGGCTCGCCAACCACGACTGGCTGTTCTTTTCGCCCGACGACGTGCCGCCGGCCGCCCTGCCGGGCAGAGGCGGCTTGCGCCTGTAGCGGGTCGTCCTAGCCCTTGCCGGACGCCGGCTTGATCTTGCCGCAGTCGCTGCCCAGCCACTTGCCGGCGCCGCTGCTCTTCTGCGTCTGCTGGTTGCCTTCCCCGTCGCGCAGCACGGCGGTCGACTCGAAGGTGTAGGCCGTGTCGCTCTGGTACTTCACGGACGCATCGACCTTCATCGGAGGCTGGGCGCATTGCATGCTCAGCTTCGCTCCGCCAGGCACGGGCGCCGACTTGGTGGTGCAACCGTCCAGCCCTTTCTTGCCCAGCACATCGTAGCGTGCAATGTCTTCCTTGGTGAGGCACTGCCTGGTGCGCAAGCCATCGCCCGTGATTTCGGTGCCGCCTGCACTCATCTGGGCCAGCATCTTCTCCATCTCCTGGCGCTGCGCGGGCGGCATCGACGCCATCTGGCTGCGCATCCGCGCGAGATGGCCCGCCAGGGGATTGCTCCTTCCCTCGTCGGACAACTTCATGTCGAACTGCCACAATCCAGGCTTGATCGGGACTTGCTGTGCGAACGCGTTCGGCGTCCAGGCGGTGGCAAGGGCAAGAATGGTAGCGGCAACCCGGTTCATCGTCGTCATGGCTCCTGGTGAATGAAACAATAGTGTAGCCCAGCCATTACCGTTTTTTCCTCGCGAACGCCGTAAACGACGAAGCGCGCCTTGCTCACGCAGGCGCGCTTCGTTTCTCGTGTTGTTGCGGATTACTTGGTCGCCAGGACCCACTTGACCAGCGAGCGCGCCTCGGCCTCGCTCACCTGCGGATTGGCAGGCATCGGGATCGGGCCCCAGGTACCCGCACCGCCCTTCAAGACCTTCTGCACCAGCTTGTCCTCGGCGCCCTTCTGGCCCGCATACTTCTGCGCGACGTCCTTGTAGGCAGGACCGACCAGCTTGGTGGCGACGGTATGGCAAGCCATGCAATTCTTGGCCTTGGCCAGGTCGGCCTGGGCGAATGCACCCGACGACGCGAATGCCGACAGCACCACACACAACATCAGGGACCGCTTCATTTGTTTCTCCGAATTGATGACTGATTGAATTTTACCGCCTTTCCCACTGCGGCAAAGGGTCGATACACTCTGTAACGCGATCGCCACGTTTATCAATATCCTGTAACAAGAAATTAGCAACTTTTTCCCGTTGGCATTTTTTCTTTGTATGATACAGGGCTGGAAGGAACCCATACCATGCCGTTAATCCTCTTGATCGTTGCCCTCGCCGCCCTGCGCTTCTTCGAAGTCTGGCGTTTCGCCGGGATGTCCTGGTGGGTCATCGTCGGGCTGGTCGTGGCCGCCTTCATCTGGTTCGAGTACATCGAAAAGATACTCGGGCTCGACAAGAAGAAAGACCATCGGCTCCAGGAAAAACGCCGCGACGAACGCGTCAAGAAAACCCTCGACAAGCGCCGCTGAACCGGGTGGCCTGCCCCCTGTGATACATTCGACATATCACAGCCTTCGTCCAATCATCAATGTATCCCGAACTGCGCCAGCTGCGCCATTTCGTCACCGTGGCCGAAGAGCTGCATTTCGGCCGCGCCGCGCGCCGCCTGCACATGACCCAGCCACCGCTGTCGCAAAGCATCGCCAATCTCGAAGAACTGCTCGGCGCACCGCTGTTCGTGCGCAACCGGCGCATGGTCGGCCTGACCGCGGCCGGCGCCGCCCTGCTGCCCGACGCGCGCCGCATCATCGAGGAAGCCTCCGCCCTGCCCGAGCTGGTGCGGCGCGCGGCGAGCGGCGAAGCCGGCCGCCTGGCCTTGTCCTTCGTCTCGACCGCCGGACTGGGGCTCCTGCCCGATATGTTGCGCCGCTATCGCGCCGCCTATCCCGCCGTGCGCCTGGTGCTGCAAGAGGCGACGTCCGACGTCCAGTTCGACGAGCTGCTCTCGGGCCGCATCGACGCCGGCTTCGTGATTCCATCGCAGCCCGGCATGCCAGGCGCCATGGCCGACGGCGCGCTCGACTACCGCAAGATGGTCGACGAACCGCTGGTGCTGTGCGCGCCGAGCGGACTGCCGGCGCTGAGCGAACCCGGCCCGGTGCGGCTGCGCGACCTGCCGCCGCTGCCGCTGGTGATCTTCCCGCGCCCGGTGGCCCCGAGCCTGCACGATGCGATCCTGGCGGCTTTTCGCGCCGCCGGCGTGTCGCCCACGATCGGGCAGGAAGCGATCCAGATGCAGACCATCGTCAGCCTGGTCTCCGGCGGCATGGGCTTGGCACTTGTGCCACAATCCGTGTCGAACCTGATGCGCCCCGGCGTAGAATACCGTGCCTTGATCGACCCGGCGCCGCTGGCCGAAACCGGCCTGGCCTGGCGGCGCGATAACGATTCGCCCGTCCTGAAGGGCTTCCTCGAATTATTGAAGAGAGACTGACTATGCTGATTCATCCGCAGCCGGACCCGATCGCGATTGCGCTCGGCCCGGTGCAAATCCACTGGTATGGCCTGATGTACGTGGTGGCCTTCGCCCTGTTCATCATCCTGGGCCGGGTGCGCATCCGCATGCCGCATGTGGCGGCGCAGGGCTGGACCAGGGACGACCTGGACGACATGCTGTTCTACGGGATGCTGGGCGTGATCGTGGGCGGACGCCTGGGCGAAGTGCTGTTCTACCAGCCGCTGTACTTCCTCGCGCACCCGCTCGAGATCTTCATGATCTGGAAAGGCGGCATGTCCTTCCACGGCGGCTTCCTGGGCGTGCTGATCGCGATGGCGCTGTGGGCGCGCAAGCGCCGGCGCAACCTGCTCGACGTGTACGATTTCATCGCGCCGCTGGTGCCGCTCGGGTATGCCGCCGGCCGCATGGGCAACTTCATCAACGCCGAACTGCCGGGCCGCCTGGCCGACCCGAACCTGCCATGGGCGATGCTGTGGCCCGGCGTGGCCGGTCCGCGCCACCCATCGCCGTTGTACCAGGCGCTGGTCGACGGCGTGCTGGTGTTCTTGATCCTGTGGCTGTTCGCACGCAAGGCGCGCCCGCGCCTGGCGGTCGGCGCGATGTTCACGCTGCTGTATGGCTGCGCGCGCTTTTTCACCGAATGGTTCCGCGTGCCGGATTGGGAAACCACCGTGTTCGGCCTGCCGATCACCTCGGGCCAGGTGCTGTCGCTGCCGATGATCGTCGCGGCCCTGGTCATGCTGGGCTGGGCCTATCGCCAGCCGCCCGCGCGGCCAGTGACGGCTTGACGCCCAGGCGCTCGAGCTGAACGCTCGACCTGCGTGAGCGGGCGCACAGAGCGCTCGCGCATTCCTGCTTGACAATGGGGTTCCCCGACACGGAGCTCCCATGGATCAACCCAGGCGCAAGCGGCATACCGGATGGTGGCTGCTCCTCGCGCTGGCCATCGTATTGACGGCCGTCGCCGTTGCCATCATGTGGCGCCCCGCGCTGGCGCCGCACGACACCATCCCTTCCTTCGACCGGGCACGCATCGAGCGCGGCGCCAAGCTCGCGCACCTCGGCATGTGCGCGTCCTGCCACACGCCCGACCTGGCGCGCCCCTTCGCCGGCGGCAAGCCGATGGAGACGCCGTTCGGCACCGTCCACAGCACCAATATCACACCCGACGCCGCCACCGGCATCGGCGCCTGGAGCCTCGAAGCCTTTGCGCGCGCGATGCGAAAAGGCGTGTCACGCGACGGCCACCTGCTGTATCCCGCCTTCCCCTACAACCACTACGTGCGCATGACGCAGGACGACATCTCGGACCTGTACGCCTACTTCATGACGCGCGCACCGATCGACGCCCCGGCGCGCGACAACGCGATGACCTTCCCCTTCGGTTTCCGGCCCCTGGTCGGTTTCTGGAACGTGCTGTACCTGGACGATGCTCCATGGCGGCCCGCCCCGAAACAGTCGGCCGAATGGAACCGCGGCGCCTACCTGGCCGACGCCGTCGCCCATTGCGCCGCCTGCCATACGCCGCGCACCAAGCTGGGAGGACCGGACCTCGAGCGCCAGCTCGATGGCGGCGAAGCCGAGGACTGGTATGCCCCGGCGCTGAACAGGAATTCGCCCTCGCCGCTGCCATGGACGCGCGAACAGCTGCACACTTACCTGCGCACCGGCATGGCTGAAGACCACGCGGTGGCCGGCGGACCGATGCAGGACGTGGTAATGCACCTTGCGCAGGCCGATGAGGGCGACGTCGCCGCGCTGGCGGCATGGACCCACAGCCACCTGTCGCAGGCGCCGGCACGCGCCACGCCGGCGCAGGCGGCCGGCGCGCTGCCGCCGCCCGCGGCCGACGACCCCGAACTGCCGCGCATGCGCCTCGGCTACGAACTGTATGCCAACTCCTGCGCGCGCTGCCACGACGTCGGCCGCAGCCCGAGCTCGGGCGCCGCCCTGCCGCTGCAAAAGGCCATCGCCCTGTACGACCCCGATCCGCGCAGCCTGATCCACATCGTCGACGACGGCATCCTGCCGCCCGACGGCGAACCCGGACGCTGGATGCCGGGCTTCGAGGCGATTCTCAGCGACGAGCAGGCGGGCGCCCTGGCCGCCTACCTGCGCAAGTACGGCGCCGGCCAGCCGGCCTGGCCGGACCTGGACGAACAAGTACGCAAAGCGAGAACACCATGACCACCTATCGCCTGCAGGTGAACGGCAAGCAGCACGCCATCGACGTTGAACCCGACACCCCGCTGCTGTACGTGCTGCGCAACGAGCTCGCCCTGAACGGCGCCAAGTTCGGCTGCGGACTCGGTCAATGCGGCTCCTGCACCGTGCTGCTGGGCGAGCAGTCCGTGATGTCGTGCATGGTGCCGGTGTCCACCATCGGCGCGCGCAAGGTGCGCACCGTCGAAGGCCTGGGCGACGCGCGCATGCCAGGCGTGCTGCAGCAGGCCTTCATCGACGAGCAGGCGGCCCAATGCGGCTACTGCATCGCCGGGATGATCATGCAGGCCACGGCGCTGCTCGACAAGACGCCGGCGCCGACCGATGCCGAGATCCGCGCCCATATGTCGCCAAATTTGTGCCGCTGCGGTACCCATATGCGCATCCTGCGCGCGGTGCGCCGCGCGGCCGACAAGCTCGCGGCGGGAGGCAAGCGATGAGCCCTGATCCAGGCCGGCGCCACTTCCTGGCCGCTGGCGGCGCGCTGACGCTGTCGTTCGCGATGCCCGTGTGGTCGGCGCCTGGCGAGCTACCGAAGAGCATGGAAAAATCACCCTGGCTCGACGCCTGGATCCGCATCGACGCCAGCGAAGCCATCACGGTCTTCACCGGCAAGGCGGAGCTGGGCCAGGGCATCAAGACCGCGCTGCTGCAAGTCGTGGCCGACGAGCTGCGCCTCGCCCCGGCGCGCCTGCAGCTGGTCACCGCCGACACCGCGCGCACACCCGACGAAGGCATGACCGCCGGCAGCAACTCGATGAAGGACAGCGGCACCGCGCTGCGCCATGCGGCCGGCCAGGTGCGCGCGCGCTTGATGGCGCTGGCGGCGGCGCGCCTGGCGCTGCCCGCATCCAGCCTGGCATTGAAGGATGGCGCCTTCATCGCGCCCGACGGCCGCCGCGCCAGCTTCGGCCAGCTGGTCGCCGGTCAGGAACTCCACGTGCGCGCGACGCCTGACGCGGCGCCCCCCGCGCCCGGCCCCAGGACGGCGATCGGCCAGTCGCTGCCGCGCGTCGACATCCCGGCCAAGGTCATGGGTGGACGCGCCTACGTGCAAGACCTGCGCCTGCCGAACATGGTGCATGCACGCGTGGTGCGTCCACCGGCCCAGGCGGCCAGGCTGCTGGCGATCGACGATGACGCCGTCCTGCGCATGCCTGGCGTGGTGAAGATCGTGCGCGACGGCCGCTTCCTGGCGGTGATCGCGGATGGCGAATACCGCGCCGTGAAGGCCGCCGCTGCGCTGGCGCGCACCGCGCGCTGGGAGACGCCGGCCGCGCTGCCGGTCCATCCGAATGTCGAAGCACTGGTCATGGCGCTGCCGGCCGAACCGACGACCATCCTCGATCGCGGCGCACCGGTCGAGGACGGCCGGCGTTTCAAGGCGACCTATACCCGCCCCTTCCAGCTGCACGCCTCCATCGGCCCATCCTGCGCCATCGCCCAGCTGATCGACAACCGCTACACGGTCTGGACCCACTCGCAAGGCGTGTTCCCGCTCAGGAGCGCGCTGGCCGAGCTGCTGGCGACCCAGGAACACGCGATCCGCTGCATCCACGTCGAGGGGTCCGGCTGCTACGGCCACAACGCCGCCGACGACGTCGCAGCCGATGCCGCCCTGCTGGCGCGCGCCTTCCCGGGCCGCCCGGTGCGGGTCCAGTGGATGCGCGAGGACGAACACGGTTGGGAACCGTTCGGCGCCGCGATGGTGGCGCAGGTGGCGGCCACGCTCGGCGCCGACGGCCGCATCGCCGACTGGCAGTACGACGTCTTCACGCCGCCGCACAATACCCGTCCCGGCAAGGCCGGCAACCTGCTGCCGGCCACGCATCTCGCCAGGCCGTTCACGCCGCCAGAGCCGAAACCCAGCCCGCAGCCGGAAGGCAGCGGCGACCGCAATGCGATCCCCTATTACCTGCTGCCGAATGCGCGCGTGACCCATCACTTCCAGCCGAAGGCGGTGTTGCGCACCTCGGCCCTGCGCTCGCTCGGCGCCTATTGCAATGTGTTCGCGATCGAGAGCTTCATGGACGAACTGGCGCGCGCGGCGCAGGCCGACCCGGTCGCCTTCCGCCTGCGCCACCTGGAAGATCCGCGCGCCGTCGACGTGGTGAAACTGGCGGCGTCGAAGTTCGGCTGGGATGGCTACAGAAGGCCACCGCGGCGCGGACGCGGCTTCGCCTTCGCGCGCTACAAGAACCTGGCGTCGTATTGCGCGCTGGCGGTCGAGGTGGAAGTCGCCCGCGAGACGGGACTGGTGCGCATCACGCGCGTGTCGAGCGCGGTCGACTGCGGCGAGATCGTCAACCCGGACGGCGTGCGCAACCAGATCGAGGGCGGCATCGTGCAGTCGGCCAGCTGGACTTTACTGGAACAGGTGCGCTTCGACGCCTCGCGCGTCCTGAGCGTGGACTGGGCCTCGTATCCGATCCTGCGCTTCGGCCAGGTTCCCGACAAGCTGGAAGTGCACCTGATCGACCGCCCCGGCCAGCCTTTCCTGGGCACCGGCGAAGCGGCCCAGGGGCCGGCCGCGGCGGCGATCGCGAACGCGGTGTTCGATGCCTGCGGCCTGCGCATGCGCGACTTGCCGCTGGATCGGGCGCGCGTGAGAAAAGCTAGTTGAAGGCCTTCCAGAACATATACACCGCCAGCGCATACAGGATCACGGCGAAGATGCGCTGCAGCTGGCGCACCGGCATCTTGTGCGCGGTGCGGGCGCCCAGCGGCGCCATGGTCACGCTGGCCAGCACGATGATGGCCAGCGCCGGCAGGTAGACAAAACCCAGCGACCAGGCCGGCAGGCCCGGCTCGCCCCAGCCATAGTACATATTCGACAGCGTGCCCGACAGCGCGATCGGGAAGCCCAGCGCCGCACTGGTAGCGACCGCGTTATGGATCCGCACATTACAGCGTGTCATGAACGGCACCGAGACGAAGCCGCCGCCGGCGCCCACGAGTCCCGACAGGATGCCGATGAAGCCGCCCATCGCGAACATGCCCGGCTTGCCCGGCAGCTCGCGCGCCGCGGTCGGCTTTTTACCGATCAGCATCTGGGTCGCCGAGAAGGCGACGAAGCAGCCGAAGAAGAAGGCCAGCACGGAAGTGTTCATCTGCTTGCCGATCCAGGGCCCGATCCACGAGCCGACCAGGATGCCCGGCGCCAGCAGGCGCACCACGGGCCACAGCACGGCGCCGTGCTTGTGGTGGGCGCGCACCGAGGACATCGAGGTAAACAGGATTACGCCGAGCGCGGTGGCGATCGCCATGTGGACCACGAGTTCGTCGGCGAAGCCGCGCGCGGTGAAGATCATCGTGATGAACGGAACCAGCACCATGCCGCCGCCGATGCCGAGCAGGCCCGCCGCGAAGCCGCCGAAGGTGCCCATCGCGAGCAGGGCCAGGATCAGCCAGGGGTCCATTCAGGCTCCCTTGCCGCGCACGAGTTTGACCACCGCGTCCCATTCGCCCCTGGTGACGGGCGAGATCGACAGCCGGCTGCCCTTCTGCAGCAGCACCATGCCTTCCAGCGCCGGGACGGTGCGCATCTCGGCCAGCGGCAGGTAGCGCCCTTGCTCGCTCGCGCGCACGTCGATCGAGATCCAGCGTGGCGCTTCTTGCGTGGCCTTCGGGTCGTGGTAGTGGCTGGCCGGGTCGAACTGGGTGGCGTCGGGATAGGGGCCGCTCGCCACCTCGGCCAGGCCGGCCACGCCGGGCACCGCGCAGCTGGAGTGATAGAACAGGACGCCGTCGCCGACGGCCATCGCGTCGCGCATGAAGTTGCGCGCCTGGTAGTTACGCACGCCAAACCAGGCCACGGTCTGGCCGGGCGCGGACAGGACGTCGTCGAAACTGACTTCGTCCGGTTCGGATTTCATCAACCAATAGCGCATCGCGCCGTTCTCCCCACATCGATATCGGTGGCTATGCGCACAAAAAAAAGCGGCTGCGACAAAGTGCGCAACCGCTTATGTATTCTAGCCCCCGCCAGTGCCGTTTTTGCCGGCATCCTGAACCAAAACGGTTCAAGGCGGTCACGGTCAGATCAATTTCGGGTTCGTCAAACGAGTGACGCTCACTCCCATCGAACTTGTTCCACGACCTATGCGTAAGAATGGTTCAAGGAATATATGGCAAATCTCGAACACCGCAGGGTAGAGCGCAGTTTACTCTTTTGAAGCGGCATGTCAAACGGATTCGCCTTTCAAAAAAGATTTTCCTGGGGCGCCAGCACCTTGTCGAGCACGGTATGCATCGATTCCAGTTTTTGCTTGACCTCGAGGATCGACATGTCCGACAGCGGTCCCTGCGGCGATTTGACCGACAGGAATTCGGCGGCGACGCTCAGCGCGGCCATGACCGCGATGCGGTCGGTGCCCTTGACCTTGCCCGAATCGCGCAGCTGGCACATCTTGCCGTCGAGGTAGCTCACCGCTTCGCGCAGCGTGCGTTCTTCGCCGTCGCGGCACGCCAGGCGGTAGGGCTGGCCCATGATGGTGACGTCGAGATGGATCATCGTGCTGCCTCGCTATTGCCTGCGCCGTTGCCCGCGCTATTGCCTGGAACGCCAGTTGCCTGGTCGGTCGCCGGATGCGCGGCGGCGTCCTCGCCATCCTCGGCGCCCTCGCCGTCCTCTTCGCTCGCCGGATCTTCCGGCGGCTTGGGAAGTTCGTCGAGCAGGGCCTCGACCCGCCGCTGGGCCTCGATCAGGCGCTCCTTGAATGCGAGGTTCTCGGCGCTGAGCAGGGTATTGGCCTGGCGCAGCAGATAATTCTCGGCGCGCAGCGACTGGGTCAGCTGGGCGAGCCGGTCGATTTTGTCTGAGAGGTCTTGGAATTCGGAAATCATTCGACACTATAGGATCGAGATGGATTTTCCGTCAACCGAATCGCGCTGCGGTGCGGCACGACAGGCCAGCAACGACTGTCGCGGCAGCCTGGCGTGCGGCAGGAAAGCGCCAGGCAGTGTACGCTGCCCGCCTCTTGCCAAGTTCGCCACCGTCGGCAAGTAATGCCAGAAACACATTGCCCAAGACTTGACAGAATTGCGCTTTCTCAAGCTCATGAACGTATTTAGCCATCTTGCTGCTTGAAATGGCAAATTATCGTCCCTATAATTAGCACTCGTTAGTAGAGAGTGCTAACAACTCTTTGCAGACCATCGCAGTCTTGAACCAAAGGCTGCGACGGTGTCAAAACAACGCTAGTTAAACCACTGAATATTAAGGAGTTTTGCATGAACCTTCGTCCTCTGCACGATCGCGTAATCGTCAAGCGCCTCGACCAGGAAACCAAGACTGCGTCCGGCCTGATCATCCCTGATGCCGCGGCAGAGAAGCCAGACCAAGGCGAAGTCCTCGCCATCGGTAACGGCAAAGTGCAAGACAACGGCCAGGTCCGTCCGCTGGAAGTCAAGGTCGGCGATCGCGTGCTGTTCGGTAAGTACTCCGGCCAGGCCGTCAAGGTCAACGGCGAAGAACTGCTCGTGATGCGCGAAGAAGACATCATGGCCGTCGTCCAGCAGTAATTCCCTGACCCCATTCACGATACATTCGGAGAAATAACAAATGGCAGCTAAAGAAGTAGTGTTCGGCGACGCAGCGCGCGCCAAGATGGTTGAAGGCGTCAATGTCCTCGCCAACGCAGTCAAGGTCACCCTGGGCCCGAAAGGCCGCAACGTCGTGCTCGAGCGCTCGTTCGGCGCCCCGACCGTCACCAAGGATGGTGTCTCGGTCGCAAAAGAAATCGAACTGAAAGACAAGCTCCAGAACATGGGCGCGCAAATGGTCAAGGAAGTCGCTTCCAAGACCAGCGACAACGCCGGTGACGGCACCACCACCGCGACCGTGCTGGCACAAGCCATCGTGCGCGAAGGCATGAAGTTCGTTGCCGCCGGCATGAACCCGATGGACCTGAAGCGCGGCATCGACAAGGCCGTCGCAGCGACCGTCGAAGAACTGAAGAAGATCGCCAAGCCAACCACCACCACCAAAGAGATCGCACAAGTCGGCGCCATTTCGGCCAACTCGGAAACCTCGATCGGCGAGCGCATCGCTGAAGCGATGGAAAAAGTGGGCAAGGAAGGCGTCATCACCGTCGAAGACGGCAAGTCGCTGAACGACGAGCTGGACATCGTGGAAGGCATGCAGTTCGACCGCGGCTACCTGTCGCCTTACTTCATCAACAACCCGGACAAGCAAGTCGCCGTGCACGAACAGCCGTTCATCCTGCTGTGCGACAAGAAGATCTCGAACATCCGTGACCTGCTGCCGGTGCTGGAGCAAGTCGCCAAGGCCGGCCGTCCGCTGGTCATCATCGCCGAAGACATCGAAGGCGAAGCGCTGGCGACCCTGGTCGTGAACAACATCCGTGGCATCCTGAAGACCGTCGCCGTCAAGGCCCCTGGCTTCGGCGACCGCCGCAAGGCCATGCTGGAAGACATCGCTGTCCTGACCGGCGGCCAGGTCATCGCCGAAGAAGTCGGCCTGACCCTGGAAAAGGTCACCCTGGCCGAACTGGGCCAGGCTTCGCGCGTCGAAGTGGGCAAGGAAAACACCATCATCATCGACGGCGCCGGCCAGGCTGAATCGATCGAAGGTCGTGTCAAGATGATCCGCGCCCAGATCGAAGAAGCGACTTCGGACTACGACCGCGAAAAACTGCAAGAGCGCGTGGCCAAGCTGGCCGGCGGCGTTGCCGTGATCCGCGTCGGTGCCGCTACCGAAGTCGAGATGAAAGAGAAGAAAGCACGCGTCGAAGATGCACTGCACGCTACCCGCGCTGCGGTGGAAGAAGGCATCGTCGCCGGCGGTGGCGTTGCCCTGCTGCGTGCTCGCGCTTCGATCGACATCAAAGGCGACAATCCGGACCAGGACGCAGGCATCAAGATCGTCCTGCGCGCCATGGAAGAGCCACTGCGCATGATCGTCCAGAACGCCGGCGAAGAGCCATCGGTCGTGGTCGCTGCAGTCCTGGCCGGCACCGGCAACTACGGCTACAACGCCGCCAACGGCACCTACGGCGACATGGTCGAAATGGGCGTCCTGGATCCAGCCAAGGTCACCCGTTCGGCCCTGCAGAATGCAGCGTCGATCGCTGGCCTGATGCTGACCACCGACTGCATGGTCTCGGAACTGGCTGAAGACAAGCCAGCCGGCGGCATGGGCGGCATGGGCGGCATGGGTGGCATGGGCGGCATGGACGGCATGATGTAAATCACGCTGTCGCCGGACCGGCGCCGATTGCAGCCACAGTCGGCGCGGGTCTTCCCCGACAAAAAAGCCCGCAAGGTTCACGCCTTGCGGGCTTTTTGCTGTCTGGCGTATCGGTAGGCAGTGCGGCGGATCAGCCCTTGGCGCGCGCGCCCCTGCGGCACAGCCACAGCATGGCCACGACGGCCGCGCCGCCGAGCCACAGCGTGCCTGGTTCGGGCACTTCGACCGGCGGGTCTTCCGGGTCGACCGGAATATCGGGCGGATTCACGGGTGGGTTCACGGGCGGCACGACCGGGGGATCGGGCGGCTCCGGCGGAAGCTCCGGGTCATCGGGGGTCCCCGGAGGGTCGGGCCGGTCCGGAGTATCCGGGCTATCCGGCTTGTCCGGGGTATCCGGCTTGTCCGGCGTCACAGGACGGTCGGGAGTGTCCGGCGTCACCGGGCGGTCCGGGGTATCCGGCGTCACCGGACGGTCCGGGGTTCCCGGTGTGTCGGGAGTACCTGGCGTATCCGGCTTGCCCGGCGTATCCGGTATCGTCGGTTGCGTCGCGGCCGGCGGCGTAATGCCGGTCTCGACCGTCTGATCGTCGATCCTGCCACCGCTGTAAATGGGTGGAATTCCCGGCGTGTTGCCGGCAGGCGTGAAGCCACTGCGCGTCGGCGCCGGGTTGCCCGCGGTGGGCACGACCAGGCCGGCGCCATACGGGAAGCTGGCGGTCTGGAAGCGCGAGCCCGTCGCCAAGTCAGTCGCTCCGGGCACCTCGGCCGCCACGGCCACCAGAGCGCCCCCGTCCTCGACGACAAAGGAATCGAGTTCGGTCTCGGTCGGCCCATTGGCCTCGACCGGGAACATGGGCACGTCGGAAATCCGGTTCGCGCAGCGTGCCCGCATTTCGTTCTTGCCGTCGCTCAACAGGGTTTCGCCAGGCGCCAGCATGAGTTTCTTCTTGGTCCAGTACACCTGGTCGCCCTTGCGGTACGACACATACACGGCGCGCGGCGCGGTGACGGTCACCGCGCGCGCATTCGCGACGTCGAAACCCGCATAGTGCGCCGCGACCACGAGATCGGCCTTGAGGACCCGCGCCAGCTCTTCCTTGCCCGATACGCCGCCGGGAATGATCGAATACGGATAGATGCGCCGCGCGGCGCCCGGCTCCGCGGCCGGCGTCGGGCTGGCCGCTGTTGGCGCCCGCATTACCGGGGACGCCGTACCGAAATGGGTGATCTCGTCGCGCTCGCGCAACAAGTTCGGCCAGTCGATATGCAAAGGGGGCGCCAGCACGCCAGCGACGCCGACAGCAACGCCAAGGACGGCGAGCGCAGCCAGGCGCTTCTCGCGTTGCGAAGTCTTTTCTACACGTCGGGTATAGGCAGCGCGGCGGCGGTCCATGGGGTATATAGGTAGGAGTGATCCTACAGGATAGCATTATTTCTACAAATAAATTTCAGTTCTGTGGTGAAAAATGTGATTTCGTGGCGAAAACCACGAATTACTTTCCACAGGGAAATATGCTCAATAAATGGTGCAGTATAGAGCGACAAGACCTTGTCGTTCCGGGCAATGCAGGCTTGCCGAGCAGACTATATTGCTGGCCGAATACGCATGGTTTACCATGGCCGCCTGCCATCACGAGACTTGCCATGTCCACACGCGCCGCTTCCTCCCCTACCCTGCGCCTGACCGTCGCCGCGCTCGCGCTGTGCTGCGCCATTGCCGGCTGCAAGCGCGCCGAACGGGAGACGGCGCCGACGCCGGCGCCCGCCGCGCCGGTCGCCCAGGCGCCGGCCCACACGAAAGAAGATGCGATGGCCTCGCTGCTCGCGCTGCCCGAACTGCAGGCCTGGTCGCAGCAGATCGAACAGCGCAGCAAGGGCAAGGCCCACGGCGCCGTGATCGAGGACGATCCGGTCCCGCGCGACGTCAACGGCAAGAAGTATTACCAGCTGAGTTTTGTCGAGAACCGAAGCGACGATGCGCGCCGCCGCGAGAGCTTCCTGGTGGCCCAGGACGGCAGCGAGATCCTGGTCGACGACACCGGGTCCGACAAGCTGCTGAGCCTCCAGGAATGGCGCCGCACGATCGAGCGCGTCGACATCAAGTAAGCCCGCCGCAGCGTCAGCTGTCGAGGTGCGAGATCAGGAGCCGGCGCGGATCGTGGCCGCCGTCCTGGCCATGCGGCCCATGCTGGCCATCGACCGAGATCCCGACCGCCATGATATCGATCAGCAGCAACTGCAGGATGCGCGAAATCATCGACAGGAAGCTGGTGCTGTCCTCGCTGTGATCGACCGCCAGGCACACGCTGGCCTTGCGCGCCAGCGGCGACTGGCTGTTGCTGATGGCGATCACGTCGGCGCCGGCGGCGCGCGCGATATCCACCGCCTGCAGCAGCTCGGGCAGTCCGCCTGAATTCGACACCGCGATCACCACGTCGCCCGGTCCCAGCAAGCCGGCGGCGAGCGTGAACAGGTGGGCGTCCCCATACAGCGCGGTCGGGATCTTGAAGCGGAAGAATTTGTGCTGGCCGTCCAGCGCCACCGCACGCGAATTGCCCAGCGCGTAGAACTCGACCCGCCGCGCCTTGCTCACCAGTTCAATGGCGCGATCAAGCGAACGCACATCGAGCTGGTCGCGAAATCGCAGGATCGCCGATACCGTGTTGTCGATCACCTTGGCCGACAGGTCATGGGTGCTATCGCTCATGCGCACCTGGCTGTGGCGCACGGGGATCGCCCCGGTCAGGCTGCTGGCGAATTTCAGCTTGAATTCGGCCAGGCCCTGGAAGCCCAGCGAGCGGCAGAAGCGGATCACCGTCGGCTGGCTCACGTCGGCCAGGCGCGCGATCTCGGCGATCGGTTCGTTCAGCACCGTGCGCGGATGTTCGAGCACGAGCGTCGCCACGCGCGCCTCGGCCGGCGACAGCTCCTGGCGCAACTGGCCGATGCGCTCCATCAGCGTGTTGGCCCCGCTGCGGCCGCGCAGGTGCTCGGCCAGGATGGTCGCCACGCCGTGGAAGGCGGGGTTCGGCGTGACGATCACATAGGTCGGGATGTCCGCCAGGTAGTCCGAGAAACGCCCCTTGGCTTCGAAACGGGTGCGAAACGGCGAGCGCGCGAACCACTCGCCGAGGCGCGGCACGATGCCGCCGCCGATGAAGATGCCGCCAAAGGCGCCCAGCGTCACCGCCAGGTTGGCGGCGGCGCCGCCCAGCATGCCGCAGAAGCATTCCAGCGTCTCGAGGCACAGCGGGTCGTCGGCCTCGAGCGCGCCGGCCACGATCGCGGCCGCGCTGCGCGCTTCGGCATCGACGCCGTTGCGGTGCGCCAGGGCGCGGTAGATGACTTCCATGCCCGGGCCCGAGATCAGGCGCTCGTTCGACACGTGCGGCCACTCGCGCCAGGCGTATTGCAGGATCGCGAACTCGCGTTCGTCGGCCGGCGCGAAGTTGACGTGGCCGCCCTCGCTGCCCAGCGTGACGAAACCGTCGGCGGTCGGAATCCCGCCCGATACGCCGAGGCCCGTGCCCGGGCCCAGCACGCCGATCACCGCGCCCGGCACCGGCGTGCCAGGCCCCACCTGCATCAGGTCCTCCTTGGCGAAGCCCGGCAGCGCAGTGGCCAGCGCGGTGAAGTCGTTGACGATCAGGAGGGTCGACAGGCCCAGCTCGCGCCGCACCGCATCGGTCGAGAACTCCCAGGCGCGGTTGGTCATGCGCACGTAGTCGCCGTTGATCGGGTTGGCGACCGCGAAGGCGCCGTGGTTCAGGCGCACGTCTTCATGGTCGCGCAGGTAGTGGCGCAGCAGCGGCACGATGCCCTCGAAGTCGTCGCAGCGCAGCACCTCGACCGAGCGGAACACGCCCGGCGCGGTCTGCAGTGCGAAGCGCGCATGGGTCGCGCCGATGTCGGCCAGCAGGCGCGGTCCGTCCGCGAAGGCCGTGCGCGCGAACTTTTCCGGTTCCTGCCGGCCGTTCATCATGCTACCCGCGCCAGGGTGCCGAACCAGGCGCCGTAAGGCGGCAGGGTCACGCGCCCCGCCTGGGCGCTGCCCGGCAGGCCGACGTCCAGCTGCGCCGCACCGGTCGACGCCGGCCAGTCGAAGCTTACTTCCTGGTTCGACAGGTTGAAGGCCGCCAGCACGCCGGCATGGCCATCGAGGTCGCGTTGCAGGGCCAGGATCGGCTCCGGCGCATCGAAGAAGGTGATCTCGCCGCGCGTCAGCTGCGGCATTGTGCGGCGCAGCGCGATGAAGCGGCGCTGGAAGTTGAGCATCGAGTCCGGGTCGCGGTCCTGCACGTCGACCGCGGCGGCGGCATGCGCAGGTTCCACCGGCAGCCATGGCTTGCCTTCGGTGAACCCGGCGTTCGGCGCATCGGCCTGCCACGGCATCGGGGTGCGGCAGCCGTCGCGGCCCTTGAACTCGGGCCAGAAGGTGATGCCGTACGGGTCTTGCAGCAGTTCGAACGGGACGTCGGCTTCGTGCAGCGCCAGTTCGTCGCCCTGGTACAGGCAGGGCGTGCCCTTGAGCGCGAGCTGCATCGCCAGCGCCAGCTTGCCGAACGAGCTCGTGGCCTGCGGGCCGCCCCAGCGCGTCATCACGCGGATCGCATCGTGATTTCCGATCGACCAGGACGCCCAGCCTTCTTCCACGCGCCGCTCGAAGTCTTCGACCTGGGCGCGGATGTGGGCGGCCGTAAATACCGGCGTCAGGAAGTTGAAGCTGTAGGCCATGTGCAGCTTGTTCCCGCCTGCCATGTACTCGTTCATCTGGGCCAGCGCATCGTCCGAGCTGATCTCGCCGATGGAGATGGCGCCGAATTCGTCGAGCTGGGCGCGCAGCTTTTCCATGAACGCGATGTTCTCGGGCTGCGTCTTGTCATAGATGTGGGCCTGCATGCCATACGGGTTCACGTCGGTCACGGTCGAGGTGTCGCGCACCAGAGCGGGCGGATTGCTGCGCAGTTGCCGGTCGTGGAAGTGGAATACGCAGGCATCCATGCGCACGCCGTCGACGCCGCGCTCGAGCCAGAAGCGCTGGGCCGCCAGGTGCGCCTTCTGCACGTCCGGATTGTGGAAGTTGAGCTGCGGCTGGCTCACCAGGAAGTTGTGCATGTAGTACTGCTTGCGGCGGGTGTCCCACTGCCATGCCGAGCCGCCGAACACCGACAGCCAGTTGTTGGGCGGGTTACCGTCCGGGAGCGGATCGGACCAGACATACCAGTCCGACTTTGGATTGTCGCGGCTGGCGCGGCTTTCGGCAAACCAGGGATGGGTGTCGGCGGTGTGCGACATCACCTGGTCGATCATGATCTTCAGGCCCAGGCCGTGCGCCTTCGCGACCAGGCGGTCGAAGTCGGCCAGGGTGCCGAACATCGGGTCGACGTCGCAGTAGTCCTCGATGTCGTAGCCGAAGTCGCGCATCGGCGACTTGAAGAACGGCGACAACCAGACGATGTCCACGCCGAGGCTCGCGATGTAGTCGAGCTTGTCGGTGATGCCGGCCAGGTCGCCGATGCCGTCGCCATTGCTGTCGAAGTAGCTGCGCGGGTACACCTGGTAGATGATGGCGTCGCGCCACCAGTTCGGATTCGTCGTCGTCGTCGTGGTCTGGGTCATGGCTGAGTCATGGTTTGGAATTCTAGGCAATATACAGGATGCAAGAAAACTTGACAATTGGCGTCCATTCCGACAAACACCTGATTTATCCTTGCATTTCAACGACTTGAGAACAAGAAAACGTTTCCATGAACGTTGCGTGCGTAACTAAACTACGCCGATATGTTTCTCGTTTGTTTCGCAAAAATATTTTTATTGCAAAGTCATACGCCCTCGTCATAGCATCGCGTCTGTTTGACATTTCAAGGAAGCGGTCGATGACTGATCTAGCAAAACCAGGTTCCGGGAGAATGCCGCGGCAAATCCCCTACATCATTGCCAACGAGGGCTGCGAGCGATTCAGCTTCTACGGGATGCGCAACATCCTGACACCCTTCCTGATCACGACGCTCTTGATGTTCCTGCCGGAAGACATGCGCACCGGCGAAGCCAAGCACGTGTTCCACACCTTCGTGATCGGCGTGTACTTCTTCCCGCTGCTGGGCGGCTGGCTGGCCGACCGCTATTTCGGCAAGTACAACACCGTGTTCTGGCTCAGCCTCGTGTACTGCGTGGGCCACGCCTGCCTGGCCATCTTCGAGGATAACGTCAACGGCTTCTATTTCGGCCTGTTCCTGATCGCGCTCGGCTCGGGCGGCATCAAGCCGCTGGTCGCCTCGTTCGTGGGCGACCAGTTCGACCAGACCAACAAGGACAAGGCGAAGATCGTGTTCGACGCCTTCTACTGGATCATCAACTTCGGTTCCTTCTTCGCGTCGCTGCTGATGCCGCTGCTGCTGCGCGACTATGGTCCGGCCTGGGCCTTCGGCGTGCCCGGCATCCTGATGTTCATCGCCACCATGGTGTTCTGGAGCGGCAAGAAGAAATACGTGCACGTGCCGCCAGCGCCGCCCAATCCGCACTCTTTCATGCGGGTCGCCAAGACCGCCCTGCTGGCCAAGGCGCCCGGCCAGGGCCGGCCGGGCCTGAACATGGCGCTGGTCGGCGCCGTGGGCGCCGTGGTGTCGCTGGCGATGTCGGTGCAGTGGGGCTTCGTGATCGGCGCCTGTACCGCACTGGTGCTGCTGATGGCCTTCGGCGGCATCGGCGCCTCGATGCAGCTGGAGCGTGCGCGCGGCATTCACCCGCAGGAAGCGGTGGACGGCGTGCGCGCCGTGCTGCGCATCCTGATCGTGTTCGCGCTGGTGACGCCGTTCTGGTCGCTGTTCGACCAGAAAGCCTCGACCTGGATCGTGCAGGCCAATGCCATGACCACGCAGGTAAACTTCCTCGGCTGGACCTTCGACGTGATCCCGGCCCAGATGCAGGCCTTGAATCCGCTGCTGGTGATGATCCTGATCCCGTTCAACAACTTCGCCCTGTTCCCGCTGCTGCGCAAGTTCGGCGTGGAGCCGACGCCGCTGCGCCGCATGACCGCCGGCATCATGCTGTCGGCCGCGGCCTGGGTCGTGGTAGGCAACCTGCAGGTGGCGCTCGATGCCGGCGACGCCGTCTCGATCGCCTGGCAGATCGCGCCGTATGCGCTGCTGACCCTGGGCGAGGTGCTGGTCTCGGCGACCGGCCTCGAATTCGCCTACAGCCAGGCGCCGGCCTCGATGAAGGGCGTGATCATGGCGCTATGGTACCTGGCCGTCACGGTCGGCAACCTGTGGGTGCTGATCGTGAACGCGAGCGTCAAGAACGAGTCGGTGGTCGGGTATATCGAAGGTACGGGCGTGGGCGTGATGGCGGCGCAGATGTACTTCTTCGCCGGTTTCGCGCTGCTGTCGGCGATCGTGTTCGGCTGGTATGCGACGCGCTACAAGATGGTCGACCACTATCGCGGCAACGCTGCTTGATCGCACCGCTGCGCTGAACGCATGGGCGGCGTTGCCGCCCACGCGTTCAAATCTCCTATCAACTGCCAATCCATGGCGGTGTTCTCCGGCCGCTTGTACGCGTGGACGGCGGAGCCGTCCACCCTACATGAGCAAACTTCATATCGCCCTCGTGGCGGCATCACTGTCCTCGACCGCCTATGCCGCGGTTCCCCTTGAAACGTGCAACAGCGCCGGCTTCCAGGAAGTCCTGCAAGCGGGCGGCGAGCAGCGCGAGGCCCGCGCCGTCTGGCTCGACAAGCGCCTGGTGCGCTGGCCCGGCGCCCGGGCCAGTGCAAGCTTCCGCCTGTATCACTCCCCTGCCGCCTCCATCGTCGCCAAGGCCGGTGGCAAGGTCGCCGGCGCCGCCGGTTCGATCAGGCTCGACATCTCTCCCACCGCCGTCCCGCAGGCCGCCGCCGAGCGCTTCAAATGGGTCGCCGCCGGCCCGACCCTGCGCGTGGCGGACAGCGACCTGCCCCGCCTGCCGGCCCTGCACCGCGAACAGCTGGTGCTGGTGCAGGAAGATGCGCATGGCGCCGTGGTCGCTGCCACCCTGATCCAATCTGCCGGCGCCCTGGACGACCTGTACGCCGCGGCCGAAGCCATTCCCGACCTCGGCGCCACGCCGACCGCGAGCAAGACGGATTTCAGGCTGTGGGCGCCGACGGCGCGCCAGGTCGCCGTCTGCACCTATGACGGCCCGACGGCCAAGGCGAGCGCCGTGCACGCGATGAAGCTCGACGACAAGACCGGCGCCTGGAGCGCCAGCCTGCCGCGCGACCTGTCGGGCAGCTATTACAAGTATGCGGTCGACGTCGTCGTGCCGGGCGCCGGCGTGGTGCGCAACCTGGTCACCGATCCCTATTCGATCAGCCTCAACGCCGACTCGAAGCGCAGCTATATCGCCGACCTCGATGCGCCGAACCTGAAACCGGCGGGGTGGGACGCGACCCGTCCGCCGGCCACGGTGCAGGCCCAGACCGACATGGTCATCTACGAGCTGCACGTGCGCGACTTCTCGCTGATCGACGCGACCGTACCTGCAGCCAAGCGCGGCAAGTACACCGCCTTCTCCGAGGCGAACTCGAACGGCATGCAGCACCTGCGCGCACTGGCCAAGGCCGGCCTGACCGACATCCACCTGCTGCCGGTGTACGACATCGGCAGCATCCCCGAGGTGGATTGCGCGCTGCCGCAGCCGTCCGGCGCGCCGGACGGCGAGAGCCAGCAAGCGCTGATCCGCAAGACGGCCCATGCCGACTGCTTCAACTGGGGCTACGACCCGCAGCACTTCAATGCGGTCGAAGGCAGTTATGCGAGCGACCCGCAGGATGGCGCGCGCCGCATCATCGAGTTCCGCGAGATGGTGATGAACCTGCACAAGGCCGGCCTGCGCGTCGGCCTTGATGTGGTCTACAACCACACCTTCATCGCCGGCCAGGACGAAAAATCGATCCTCGACCGCGTGGTGCCGGGCTACTACCACCGCCTGAACGCGGTGGGCGGCATCGAATCCTCGACCTGCTGCTTCAACACGGCCACCGAGAACACGATGATGGCCAAGCTCATGATCGACTCGTCGGTGCTGTGGACCCGCCACTACAAGATCGATTCCTACCGCTTCGACCTGATGGGCCACCAGCCGCGCGCGGCGATGGAGCGCCTGCAGAAGGAAGTGGACCGGGCCGCCGGCCGCCACGTGCAGCTGATCGGCGAAGGCTGGAACTTCGGCGAGGTGCAGGACGGCGCGCGCTTCGTGCAGGCGTCGCAGCTGTCGCTCAACGGCACCGGCATCGGCACCTTCAGCGACCGCGCGCGCGACGCCGTGCGCGGCGGCTCGCCGGGCGACTCGGGCGACACCGTGATCCGCCAGCAGGGCTATATCAACGGCCTGGTGTACGACCCGAACGCCCTCGGCCGCGAGCATGGGCCGGAGTCGCTGCTGCGCGCGGCGGACATGATCCGCATCGGCCTGGCCGGCTCGGTGCGCAGCTATCCGCTGCAGACCTTCGACGGCAAGGTGCGCCAGCTGCAGGACATCGTCTACGGCGGCAACCAGCCGGCCGGCTACGCGAGCCAGCCGGCCGAAGCGGTGAACTACGTCGAGAACCACGACAACCAGACGCTGTACGACATCAATGCGCTCAAGCTGCCGCTGGCGACTAGCGCCAACGAGCGCGCGCGGGTGCAGGTGCTGGGCATGGCGATCAATGCCTTCAGCCAGGGCGTGGCCTATTACCACGCCGGCATCGACGTGCTGCGCTCGAAATCCCTGGACCGCAACAGCTTCAACTCGGGCGACTGGTTCAACCGCCTCGACTGGACCTACCAGGACAACTTCTTCGGCACCGGCCTGCCGCCCAGCGACGACAACGCCAAGGACTGGCCGCTGTTCAAGCCGCTGCTGGCCAATGCGGCGCTCAGGCCGGCGCCCGCCGACATCGCGTTCGCGCGCGATGCATTCCGCGACCTGCTTGGCATCCGCGCGAGCTCCACCCTGCTGCGCCTGCGCAGTACCGAGGACATCAACCGCCGCCTGCGCTTCTTCAACACCGGCCCTGGACAGGTGCCGACCGTGGTGGCGGCCTGGATCGACGGCCAGGGTTACCCTGGCGCGAACTTCGCCGGCCTGGGCTACCTGGTGAACGTGGACACGAAGGCGCACACCATCAAGGACGCGCGTCTGCTCGGCAGGAAACTGCGCCTGCATCCGGTGCACACGGCCAAGGGCGCGGCGGACCAGCGCGCGCTCGAGGCGCGTTTCGAGAGCGCCAGCGGCACCTTCACGGTGCCGGCGCGTACCGCCGTGGTGTTTGTGGAGTAATGCAGCACATCGACGATGGCGCCGGCTGGCGTCACCGTCATGCCAGGATCACGCCGCGTGGTCGAGCGCCAGCGTCTCGGACACGCGCGCAATCGCGAAGGTATTGCGGCCCATGGCCTTGGCCTGGTACAGCGCGCCGTCGGCCAGTTCGCTGATGCCCTGCGCCGTCACATCCCGCGCATCGGCCAGGCCGACGCCGATGGTGGCGCCGACGCGAATCGCGTTGCTGCCGACCATGAACGGCGCTTCCATCGCCTGCATGATTTTCTTGGCCACCAGTTCGGCATCGCGCGGCGAACCGACTTCGTCCAGCAGCACGGTGAACTCGTCGCCGGCCAGGCGCGCCACCAGGTCGGAGCTGCGCACGACATTGCGTACGCGGCGCGCGAACTCCACCAGCACCATGTCGCCCACCGCGTGGCCGTGGGTGTCGTTGATCCGCTTGAAGTGGTCGATGTCCAGGTACAGCAGGGCAAAGGCGCGCTCGCGCTGCGGCGCACGTTGTACCGCCGCCTGCAGCGCCAGCTCGAACTGGCGCCGGTTCGGGATGCCCGTCAGCGCGTCGGTGTGGGCCAGCGCATGCAGGTTACGCTCGTGCATGCGCGCCGCGGTGGCGTCGGTGGTCAGGATGTAGACGCCCACCACCTTGCCGTCGCGCAGGTGCGGCAGGAAGGTCGAGTGCACGATGCGGATGTGCTTCTTGCGCACGATGTCGTGCTCGCACTGCGACGCCTTGCCTTCCCAGGCATCCTTCAGGGCTTCCTGCTGCTGCGACCAGTATTCCTCGCCATAGGCTTCTTCCATGGTCTGGCCGACGACCTGCCCGGGCGCCTTGCCCAACCAGGACTGGTGCACCGCGTTGGCGAAGACATAGCGGTGGTCCTGGTCGAGATGCGCGATCAGCACCGGCAGGTTGTCGGTGATCGTGCGCAGCCGCTCCTCGCTCTCCACCAGCCGGTCGCGCGACGCCTTCAGCTCGGTGACGTCCTTCATCGCCACCACGGCGCCCAGGGTCTTGCCCTGGGCATTGCGCAGCGGACGCCCGCTAGCGATCAGGGTGCACGGCGCGCGTCCCTGCGGCGCGATCACCAGCGCGCCGTCGCATACCACCTCGCCCTTGAGCGCACGCACCAGCGGCACCTCGTCCATCGCCATCGGCGTATGGCCGTCGTCCCGATAGAGCGAGTAATGCTGCGACCATTCCGAAGGCGCCACCGCCGTCAGGTCGCGGCCATGGAATTCGCGCGCCGTGCGGTTGAACAGGGTCAGGTTGCCGATGGCGTCGCACGCGACCACGCCGATGTCGATCGACTCCAGCACCGCATCCAGCAGTTCCTGCTTTTCTTCGAGCTGCTGGCGGATGCGAATGCCTTCGGCCACGCGCTCTTCCAGCTCGGCGGTGCGGGCGGCAATGCGGCCTTCCAGTTCGGTGTTGAGCGACTTGAGCGCCTGCTCGGCAAGCATGCGCGCGCCTACCGCCTTCATGTGATTGAGTTCGACTTCGACCAGCCCAGCCAGGTCCTTCAGCACCTGGCGCTGTTCGTCGCCGAAGCTGCGCGGCGCACGGTCGATGATGCACAGCGTGCCGACCGCCTGCCCATCGCTGTAGACCGGCTGGCCGGCGTAGAAGCGGATACGCGGCGCGCCCGTCACCAGGGCATTGTCCGCGAAGCGCGGGTCGAGCTTGGCGTCTTCGATCACCAGCATGTCGCGCGCCTCCACCGTATGGCTGCAGAACGAGATCGAGCGCGGCGTCTCTTGCGGTTCAAGTCCGGTACGCGACTTGAACCATTGGCGGTCGACGTCGACCAGCGAGACGAGTGCGATCGGTACGCCGAAGGTCATCGCGGCGAGTCGCGTGTAGCGGTCGAAGCGCGTCTCCGCAGGCGTATCGAGGATCTCGAGCTCGGCCAGCGCCGCGAGGCGGGCCTGTTCGGTGTGTGCGTAGGTGACGATGATGGTGCTCTTCCAAATACCGGTTCAGGGGCGGCGGGTCGAGGCCGGAACGATGAAGGGACACCAGGGTTCGGGGCGTCCACGGCGGAATCTTACCTTGGGTTCCTGGCGGAAACTACTGTTTCTGCTGAGAGCGTTGCGTGGCGTAGACGGTTTCGCACACGGACGCGCGAGACGTCCATACACGGCAACGGCACAGGGCAAGCGTGGATTGCCAATGTTTCCACAAAGTATCAACAGCCGCCCGTCCAGTTGCCGGATCGTCGGTGAACACCGCATCCACGCCCGCCTCCAGGTAGGCCGGATCGCGCCTGCCGCATCGCGCGGGATGACAATGGTCTTGTACGGCGCCACCAAGTCGGCATGGCGCGACACAGGATACCCCTGGCGGCGTTCAGCCAGCCGGCCCCTTGACCACCGCCTCGACCCGATGGCCATCCGGATCGACCAGGAAGGCCGCGTAGTAATGCGGACCGTAGTCGGGCCGCAGTCCCGGTGCGCCGTTGTCAAGGCCGCCCGCCCGCAGCCCGGCCGCGTGGAAGGCGTCCACCGCAGAGCGCGCCGGCGCGGCGAACGCCAGGTGAAAGCCCGGGCCGGGCGGCGCGGCATCGTCGCGCTGCTTCAGGCACAGGATGTCCTGGCCGTCTTCCAGGCCATAGCCGATCGCCTCGTCGTCTTCGAACACGCGCCAGAATCCCAGCGCGCCGAGGATGCCGTCGTAAAAACGCGCGCTGGCCTGCAGCGCGCGCACGCCCAGCGAGAGGTGATGGATCATGTCTTCTCAGATGTCCAGGTGCGAAATCAGCAGCCGGCGCTGCTCGATGTCGTCCTGGCTCTGCTGGCCGCCCTCCCCCTGCGCCCCGAACGAGATCCCGACCGACATGATGTCGATCAGTAGCAACTGCAGGATGCGCGAGATCATCGACAGGAAGGTCGTACTGTCCTCGCTATGGTCGACCGCCAGGCACACGCTGGCCTTCTTCGCCAGCGCCGACTTGCTGCTGGTGATGGCGATGACGTCGGCGCCCTGGGCGCGGGCGGTATCGACCGCCTCCAGCAGGTCGGGCAGCTGGCCACCGGTGGAAATCGCGATCACCACATCGCCCGGACCCAGCAAGCCTGCCGCCAGGTTGAGCAGGTGCGCGTCGCCATACAGCGCGGCCGGAATGCGAAAGCGGAAGAACTTGTGCTGGCCGTCCAGCGCCACCGCGCGCGAATTGCCCATCGCGTAGAACTCGACCCGGCGCGCGCGCCGCAGCAGCTCGATCGCGCGGTCGATCGCATGCACGTCGAGCGCATCGCGGAACTTCAGGATCGCCGACACCGTGTTGTCGATCACCTTGGCCGACAAGTCATGGGTGCTGTCGCTGACCCGCACCTGGCTATGACGCACGGGGATGGTGCCGGTCAGGCTGCCGGCGAATTTGAGCTTGAATTCGGCCAGCCCCTGGAAGCCCAGCGAGCGGCAGAAGCGGATCACGGTCGGCTGGCTCACGTCGGCCAGGCGCGCGATCTCGGCGATCGGCTCGGACAGCACCTTGCGCGGATGGTCGACCACCAGGCTGGCCACGCGCTGCTCGGCCGGCGAGAGCTCATGGCGCAGCTGCTGCACCCGATCCATCAGCGTGTTGGCGCCGCTGCGGCCGCGCAGGTGTTCGGTCAGGATCGCCGAGACGCCGTGCAACGCCGGGTTCGGCGTCATGATGACGAAGGTCGGGATCTGGGCGATGTAGTCGGTGAAGCGGCCCTTGGCCTCGAAGCGCGCGCGAAATGGAGAAGTCGCGAACCATTCGCCCATGCGCGGCACGATGCCGCCGCCGATGAAGATGCCGCCGAAGGCGCCCAGGGTGACCGCCAGGTTGGCAGCGGCGCTGCCCAGCATGCCGGCGAAGGTTTCCAGCACCTCGAGGCACAGCGCATCGCCCGCGTCCAGCGCGGCGGCCATGATGTCGGCGGTGCTGCGCGGCGGCGCATCCACATTATTCCTCTGCGCCAGCGCGCGGTAGGTCAGTTCGATGCCGGGGCCGGAAATCAGGCGCTCGTTCGAGACGTGCTTCCATTCGCGCCAGGCGGTTTGCAGGATCGCGAATTCGCGCTCGTCGCTCGGCGCGAAATTGACGTGGCCACCCTCGCTGCCCAGGGTCACGAAGCCGTCGATGGTCGGGATCACGCCCGACACGCCAAGGCCGGTGCCGGGACCGAGCACGCCCGATACCGCATGGGTCTGGGCCGAACCGCCGCCGACCTGCAGCAGGTCTTTCGGCTGGAAGCCGGGCAGCGCCATCGCCAGCGCGGTGAAGTCGTTCACGATCAGCAGTGTCGACAGGCCCAGCGCGCGGCGCACCTCGTCGGTCGAGAATTGCCAGTCGCGGTTGGTCATGCGGATCAAGTCGCCGCTGATCGGATTGGCCAGCGCGAAGGCGGCGTGGTTGATGCGCTGGTTCGGGCGATCGGCCAGGTAGGCGTGCAGCAGCGGAACGATGCCGTCGTAGTCGTCGCAACGCAGCACGGTGACCTGGCTCAGCACGCCCGGGGCGGTCTCGAGACCGAAGCGCGCGTGGGTGGCGCCGATGTCGGCCAGCAGGCGCGGGCCGTCGGCGAAGGCGGCCCGCGTGGGTTTGCTCTTGGTGTCTGGATCAACGGTCATCGCGGAAGGATACCATTGAACGAAATGCCGGAGAATGGTGCCGGCGGCGGCGCCGGCACCACCACGATCAGCGCACCAGTCCCTCCACCAGCGCCTTGTGGAACGTTGCCGGCTCCTGCATTTGCGGCGCATGCCCCATCTCGGGGAAGGTCACCAGCTTCGCGCCGGGAATCGCCTCCTTTGTCTTCCGGGCCAGCACCGGGTAGTTGCCCAGCGTCGGCCGGATCGCGGCCGGCGCCGCATCCTTGCCGATCGCCGTCGTGTCCTTCAAGCCCATCAACAGGAAAGTCGGCACTTTAATCAAGGGGAACTCGTAGACCACCGGCTGCGTGTAGATCATGTCGTAGATCAGCGCCGAATTCCAGGCCACGACTTCCTTGCCCTTGCCGCGGTACATACCGACCAGCATCTGCACCCATACCTCGTACTCAGGCTTCCATTGACCGTTGTAGTAGGTGGTGCGCTCGTATTCGCGCACCTTGTCGGCCGAGGTCTTGAGCTCGCGCTCGTACCACTTGTCGACACCCAGCGACGGCACGCCCAGTGTCTTCCAGTCTTCGAGGCCGATCGGATTCACCATCACCAGCTGGTCGGTCGAACCCGGATACATCAGCGCATAGCGCGTGGCCAGCATGCCGCCGGTCGAGTGGCCCAGCACGATCGCGTTCTTGACGCCGATCGATTGCAGCAGCTGGTGGGTATTGTCGGCCAGTTGCTGGAAGGTGTACTGGTAGTGGCGCGGCTTGGTCGACTTGCAAAAGCCGATCTGGTCGGGCACCACGACGCGGTAGCCGGCCTGGGTCAGGGCCTTGATGGTGCCGTCCCAGGTCGCGCCGCAGAAGTTCTTGCCGTGCATGAGCACCACGGTGCGGCCGTTCGGCTTGGCCGGCTTGACGTCCATATAGGTCATCTGGAGATCGACGCCCTGCGAGGTGAAACGGTATTGCTGCGTCGGTTCGGGGTAGCCGAATTCCTCGAGCTCGGGACCGTACACCGGTTCCGCGGTGGACTGCGCAAACGCGTGCACCGGCAGCAGCGCGAGGGCGAAACTCATTCCCGCGACAGCACGGAGGAAACCCATGCCCGGGTCCAGGCGGGCAATGCGTGTAAAGACTGGCATGGCAATCTATGCAGAGTTGACGGAAGGTCCAGTCTATCGCAGTTCACCGGCGTTTCGGTACCGCGATTTTCACGCCAGCAGTGCGCGCATCTCGGATACCGACAGGGGCGCCGCCTGCGCCTCTTGGAAACGCTGCAGCACACGCTCGATCGCCTGCGCCGGCTGCGCGCGGCTGAAGTACCAGCCCTGCACGCAATGCACGCCGCGCTCGGCCAGCCACGACAGGTCGGCTTCGTCTTCCAGGCCCTCGCACAGCAGCTCGGCGTCGAACACGGCGGCGATGCCCTGGATCAGGGTAAACACGCCGGCGGTGCGGGCGTCGCTGGCCACGCCATGCACGAAGCGGCGGTCTGCCTTGAGGCGGTCGAAGGGAAAGCTGGTGAGCGCGTCGAGGTTCGAGTAGCCGGTGCCGAAGTCGTCGACCGCCACCCTCACCCCGAGCGCGCGCAGCGCCGAGATGCGCTGGTGCAGCAAGGTCGGCGAATCGAGCAACTGGCTTTCGGTGACCTCGAACTCGAGCAGTTCGCCCGGCACGCCGCTGGTCGCGAGAATGTCGGCCAGGCGCGCGAATATCTGGGTATGCATCAGCGAAGCGCGCGAGAAGTTGAGCGCCACCGGCGGCGCCGCCAGGCGGCGCTTGCGCCAGGCCATCAGGTCGCGGCAGACCAGTTCGAGCACATGCATGTCGAGTTCGAAGATGCGGCCGGAGCTCTCGGCCTGCGGCACGAACATCGCGGGCCCGACCAGCCCGTACACCGGATGGCGCCAGCGCACCAGCGCCTCCAGGCCGATCAGGCGCCCATGCGCGACATCGACCTGCGGCTGGTAATGCACTTCGAGCCGGCCGAAGCGGTGGATGCCGCGGATCGCCTCGCGCAGCTCGTAGCGCAGCCGCGCGCGGGCCATCAGCGCCGCATCGTACTCGTGCACGGCGCTGGCGTCCTGTTGCTGGCGGATCGACGAGAGCGCGATGTCGGCGGCATCGAGCAGGCCGTCGGCGCTCTCCTCGCATGGCAAGTTCTGGCGCCGGATGCCGATGCGCGCGTGCAGGGTGTGCATGCTGCCCGGCTCGACCTCGAACGGCTGGTCGATGGCGGCGCACAGGCGCTCCAGGCGGGCCTGGTGCTGCGCGGGAGGAGACAACAGCGCGAACGCGAACTGGTCGGCGCCGAGATGACCGACCAGCGCGCCATCGGCCCAATCCTCGATGCGCTTGCCCATCAGGCACAGGATGCGGTCGCCCGTCTCGCGCCGGAACAGGTCGTTCACCTGGCGAAAGCCGATCAGGTCGATCATGCCGACGGTCACCACCACGTCATGCTTCTCGATCAGCAATCTTTCCAGGTGGTGCAGGAATACCGCGCGGTTGAACATGCCGGTGACCGGGTCGCAATAGCGCAGCTCGAGCAGGTCGGCCGCGATGCGCGCCAGCAGCCGCAGTTGCGCGGCCTGGGCGACGTCGAGCGTGCGGGCGCTGGCGCTCATCACCCACAGGTTGCCGAGCAGGTGCTCGCTGTCGGCCCGGAGGGGGATGGCGGCGTAGTGGCGGCAATGCGGCGCCTCGGTCACCAGCGGGTTGGCGGCGAAGCGCGGATCCTGGCTGGCGTCGGCCACTTCGAACCAGTCGGCGCCGGTGCCCACGGCCGTATCGCAGAACGATCCGATGCGCGGGAAAAAACTTTGCTGGATGCCGATATGCGACGGCAGCCAGATCTGCGACTTGAACATCAGGCTGATGCCGCCGATGTCGGCCCCGGCGGCCTGCACCGCCAGGCGCGTGATGTAGTCGAGCTTTGGATCGGGCGAATCGGTGAGCACATCCGGGCTCGCCGTTTCGTAAAGTGCCGCCAGGCCCGGATGCGCAGGGCCGCCGTGCATCAGCTGGCGCGCCCTGCCCCGCACCTGGCGATAGATGGTTCGTGCTCTGACCATGCTGCCCATATTCCCTCCCCTCTCGCGTCGTTCGCAGTGACGCGCTGCGGCCGCACGCTCTGCCGGCGGCGGTCGCGCAAGACATGAATGTTGTTACCAGCTTAACAGCCTTCGGACGAACGCAGCGGATGCGCGGATGGGAATTCCGCGCGGCAGGAATCCATGCGCCAGGCATGGCGCACGGACCAGGGTCGCGCACGGCCGATGATATTCGGCCGCGCGCGGAGAATGGGCGATCAGTCGTGGACGACCGGTCTCGGGCGATCAGTCCTGGGCGATCAGCGCCACCGGGGCGGCGGTATCGAACTGTACCTTGCCGCCCTTGACCACGGCCGTCTTGCCGGTGTACCAGTCGCGCACGGTGGCGCCGTCATTGAATACGCCGCCCACCTGGATCGCCGTCGGCCGAGCGCCTGGCAGGTCGAGCGCCACCACCACGCGATCGCTCACGCCGTTCTTTTCCCAGGTGCGTTTGAAGGTATAGGGGCTGGAACCGATCATCTGGTGCACGCCCGCGCCGACGGCCGGATGGGCGGCGCGGAACCGTCCCAGGCGCGCCCAGTGCGCGCGGATGTCGGCCACGCGGTGCGCGCCGCGTGCCGCGTTCGATGTCAATTCGTCCCAGTTCATGAACGAGCGCAGCGTGGCGTCGCCCTCGGCGCCTTCGACGCGCAGGATGCGCGCGGTCTCGTCGCCATAATAGATCTGGGCCGCGCCCGGCGCCAGCAGCAGCTTGTTGGCCGATTCGAACGGACGCTCGCGCAGCGGATCGAACGGGCTGCTGTCGTCGTGGGAGCTGATGTAGTTCAGGACCGAATAGCCCTTCATCCCGCCCTGCAGGATGGCCGAGTAATCAGAGAAGATTTTCTCGTAAGGCTGCTTGGCGTCGCTGCGCAGGCTGAAGCTGATCATGCTGTCGAAGCCCTGGCCCAGGTAATCGACGACCTCGCCGCCGCCCAGGTCGAACTTGCGCGCATGCTTGATCTCGTAGTTGTAGACCTCGGACACCATCCAGAATTTGTCGTCGCCCAGGCGCTTGCCGGGATTGGCGCGCTTCCAGTCGTCGAAAGCGATGCTGGCCTCTTTCTTGAGTTCCTTCCACAGGCCAGGCTCGGTGTGCTTGACGGTGTCGGCGCGGAAGCCGTCGATGCCGTACTTGCGCACCCAGTCCGCATGCCATTTCATCAGGTAGTAGCGCGGCGCGCGCGGGTAGCCGGTGCGCTTGAAGAAGTCGTCCAGTTCCTTCACTTCGTGCTCGTAGCGGCCTTCCTTCTTCCACTTCGCCACCAGGTGCGGCGGCAGCGCGACGTTGGCGTCGCTATTGGTCAGGAAGTCCGGCAGGTTCGCCACCAGCGTGCAGTCGGCCGTGGTGCGCGCGTCCTTGTAGGTGCACTGCGGGCCGGTGCGCACCCACGATGCCGGCCACACCGGGTCCTGCTGCGTCACCGGGCCGGTGTGGTTCATCACCACGTCGAACACGATGCGGATGCCGTTCGCGTGGGCCGTGTCGACCAGTTCTTTGAGCTCGGCCTCGGTGCCGAAGGCGGCATCGAGCGCGGTGAAATCCTTGGCCCAGTAGCCGTGGAAACCGTAGCTCTTGCCGGTGCCTTCGTCGGTCGAGCCGTGGATCTGCTCCACCACCGGCGTGAACCAGATCGCATTCACGCCCAGGTCGCTGAAATACCCTTCCTTGATCTTCGCCGTGATGCCGGCAATGTCGCCGCCCATGAAGCCACGCATCGTCGCGGCATCGTCCTTGCGGCCATATGCCTTGTCGTTGGCCGGATTGCCGTTGTTGAAGCGGTCCGTCAGCAGGAAATAGACGGTCGCGTTCTCCCAGACGAAGGGCTTGCCGGCTGGCGCCGTGGTCTGGGCGTTCGCAGACGACATGGCGCCAAAGGCGAGCAGCATGGAGGCGGCGAGGACGGGTAGTTTCATGCGGTTTCCTGTAGGTGGGTCAATGAGTGTGGTGGTCAGGTGACGACGGTGGGTTCGCTGCGGCCGGTGCGCTGGCGCAGGCCGGACACGGATTCGGCCACGGCGATCAAGCCCTGCAAGGCCTGCTGGGTGTCGAGGTCGTGCTTCGACGGATCGGCTTCATAGCGTTCGAGGTAGAGACGGATGGTGGCGCCTTCGGTGCCGGTGCCGGACAGGCGCAGTACGATGCGCGAACCGTCGCTCATGATGATGCGCACGCCCTGCTTCGTCGCAATCGAGCCATCGACCGGGTCGCTGTATTCGAAGTCGTCGGCCTGCGCCACATGGTGGCCGTCGAGGGTCTGGCCGGCCAGCTCGGGCAGCCGTGCGCGCAGCGCGTCCATCATGTCCGCGGCCTGTGTCGCGTCGACCGCCTCGTAGTCATGGCGTGAATAATAGTTGCGGCCGAAGCGCGCCCAGTGCGCGCGCACGACCTGTTCGACCGACTGCTTGCGCGCGGCCAGCAGGTTGAGCCAGAACAGTACCGCCCACAGGCCATCCTTCTCGCGGATATGGAAGGAGCCGGTGCCGTAGCTCTCCTCGCCGCACATGGTGGCGAGGTTGGCGTCCATCAGGTTGCCGAAGTACTTCCAGCCGGTGGGCGTCTCGAAGCACGAGATGCCGAGCGCCTCGGCCACGCGGTCGGCCGCTTGCGAGGTCGGCATCGAACGCGCGATGCCGGCAATGCAGCCCGCGTAGCCGGGCGCCACGGTGGCATTGGCGGCCAGGATGGCCAGGCTGTCCGACGGCGTGACGGCGATCCCGCGGCCGACGATCATGTTGCGGTCGCCGTCGCCGTCCGAGGCGGCGCCAAAGTCGGGAGCATCGGGCGCCGACATCGCCGCGATCAGCTCGGCCGCGTTGACCGGGTTCGGGTCCGGATGCCCGCCGCCGAAGTCTTCGAGCGGCTGCGCGTTGACCACGGTGCCGGCGGGTGCGCCGAGGATGTCTTCCAGCACCGCCTTGGCATACGGTCCCGACACGGCGTGCATGGCGTCGAAGCGCATCCGGAAGCCGCTCGCGAACAGCGCGCGGATCGCATCGAAGTCGAACAGGCGCGCCATCAGCTCGGCGTAGTCGGCCACCGGGTCGATCACCTCGATCGTCGTGTTCTCGATGCGGATGCTGCCCAGCCGGTCCAGGTCGACCGCGGGTGCGTCGCTGATGCGGTATTGCGTCAACGTGGTGGTGTGCCCGTAGATGGCGTCGGTGATCTTCTCGGGCGCCGGGCCGCCGTTCTCGATGTTGTACTTGATGCCGAAGTCGCCTTCGGGACCGCCCGGGTTATGGCTGGCCGACAGCACGATGCCGCCGTAACAGGCGTGCTTGCGGATCACGCAGCTCACGGCCGGCGTCGACAAAATGCCGCCGCGGCCAACAAGCACCTTCTCGACCCCATGCGCCGCGGCCATGCGCAGGATGGTCTGGACCGCCTCGCGGTTGAAATAGCGGCCGTCGCCGCCCACCACCAGGTGACGGCACTTGCCTTCGCCCAGGGTCAGGAAAATGGATTCGACAAAGTTCTCGAGATAGCCGGGCTGCTGGAATTCGCTCACCTTCTTGCGCAGGCCCGAAGTGCCGGGACGCTGCCCGGCGAACGGGGTGGTCGCGACGGTCTGGATGGTCATGCTGTGCTCCTGTCTGGGTAAGTTTGTGCTCACGCATCCGTCCCGGGCCAGGACTGGCCGGGGCAAATATGTTAGTAAAACATTACGATACGACAGCCGCAAAAATGACGGCGCAGTAATGGCGTCGGCGTCGGCGTCGGGTCAGGCCTTCGAGACCGGCGCCGCCTTGTCGGTGACGAACAGGGTCAGCAACGCCGCGACCAGCATGCAGCCGCCGCCCAGCACCAGGGTCAGGACCGCGTGGCCGTCGAACAGGTGCTTGGTCACGCTGCCCAGCAGCAGGCCGCTGACGATCTGCGGGATCACCACGAAGAAGTTGAACAGGCCCATGAAGTAACCCATGCGCTTGGCCGGCAGCGAGCCGGCCAGGATCGCGTACGGCATGGTCAGGATCGAGGCCCAGGCGATGCCGATGCCGATCATCGGCAGCACCAGCATCTGTTTGTCGGTGATCATGAACATGCTGGCCAGCGACAGCCCGCCGATGGTCAGGCAGGTGGCGTGCACGGTCTTGCGCGAAGTCGCGCGGGCGAACACCGGCAGGATGAAGGCGGCCAGCGCCGACACGCCGCTGTACACCGCGAACATGATGCCGACCCAGTTGCCGGCGTCCTGGTAGGCGCTCGACTGGGCGTCGGTGGTGCCGTAGACGTTGTCGGCGATCGCGGTGCCGGTATAGATCCACATCGCGAACAGCGCGATCCAGGTGAAGAACTGCACGAAGGCCAGCTGCACCATGGTGCGCGGCATCTTGCCGAAGCCGCCCAGGATCTCGACGAACATCGTGCCCAGGCCGCGCGAAGCCTTGCGCTCCTGGTGGAAGGCGTCCATGTCGGGCGGCGGCAGTTCGTCGGCGAACAGCACGGTCCAGCTCACGGCCAGGAAGAACACCAGGCCGCCGGCGTAGAACGAGTAGCGCACGGTGTCCGGGATCACGCCGCCGACGGCGGCGTTCGACACGCCCATGCTTTCGAAGAAGGTCGGCAGCAGGGACGCGATGACGGCGCCGCAGCCGATGAAGAAGGTCTGCATCGCATAGCCCGCGGTCTGCTGGGCCGGGTCGAGCTTGTCGCCCACGAAGGCGCGGAACGGCTCCATCGACACGTTGATCGCCGCGTCCATCATCCACAGCACGGCAACCGCCATCCACAGCGCGGTGGAGTTCGGCATCAGGAACAGCGCGATCGCCGCCAGCACGGCGCCGACGAAGAAGAACGGACGGCGACGGCCCCATTTCGGGTGCCAGGTATTGTCGCTCAGGTAGCCGATGATGGGCTGGACCAGGAGGCCGGTGACCGGCGCGGCCAGCCAGTACAGGGCCAGGTTGTCGGGATCGGCGCCGAGGGTGGCGAAGATGCGGCTGGTATTGGCGTTCTGCAGCGCGAAGCCGAACTGGATGCCGAAGAAGCCGAAGCTCATGTTCCACAGCTGCCAGAACGACAGGCGTGGCTTGAGCACGGTCGATTGCATATCCATTGTGTGTCCCCAATCTGGCCCGACGTCGGCGGGCTTTTCTCGTGTGTGATTGCACGGCCGCTCGATCGTGAGCGCACCGCCGATGCCTTGTGCAGGATGCAGCGCGGGGCCGGAAGGGACGAAAAAACAGACGACTACAGTCCGGCTAGCGTATCTGTAGCAAAATAACATGGAGGTTTCTAGGTGTCAATCGCGGTGTTCTCATAGTGAGGACACCGCGACAACCCAGGGTAAAGACAGATTTTTGTAGTCAAACAACAGGACCGATTCGGCCCCAGCCCACCCAGGCCCTGCAGACTGTCGTGCTCGCGCAGGCCGGAACCCGGATCTGCGTGCAGGCCGACCGGGTGTGTGGCCAGTGCGGCGCATGGGACTTGGGTTTGCCGCCTGCGCGGGAAAGTCGTTGCCGCCAGTGGCAGCAACGACGTGCGGGGGGGCGCGGCCGAACGATCAGCCCTGGCCTGGACCCTTGCGGTGCGGCTTCTTGCCCGCGGGCTTTTCGGTCAGGCGACGTTCGGCGCCCTTCGCGGCATATGGCTTCTTGGCCGGCGGCGTGGCCGGCGTTTCGCCGTCGCGCGTGATGGCCAGCTGGCGGCCCGCGACCCAGATCGTCTTCAGGTGCTCGACCAGGTCCTTCGGCATATCGTCCGGCAGGTCGAGGGTCGAGTAGTCGTCATAGATCTCGATGCGGCCGATGTGCTTCGACGGGATATTGGCTTCGTTGGCGATCGCGCCGACGATATTGCCCGGCTTGGCGCCGTGGGCGAAACCGACTTCGATGCGGAAAGTGGCCATGCCCGGCTCGGGGTCGCGCATCACGCGCTCTTTCTTGAAGCCCGGTTCGCGCGCGGGACGCGCCGGACGCTCCTCCCAGTCGCCGCGCGGCGCGCGCGGTGCGCGTTCCTGGACGCCGCCACCGAACTCGCGCTGCGACGGCACGAACTCGGGACGGGCGTCGCGGTCGGGTTTTTGCAGCAGCAGCGGCTCGTCGCCGCGCGCCAGTTTGGCCAGCGCCGCCGCGATATCGATCGCCGGCACATTGTCTTCGCGCTCGACGTCCTCGATCAGCGAACGGAACACTTCCAGGCCGCCTTCGGCCAGGGCCGCGCGGATCTGGTCCTTGAAGCGCGTGATGCGCACCTCATTGACCGCCTTCACGGTCGGCAGCTCGAGCGGCGCGACCGGCTGGCGGGTGGCGCGCTCGATCGCCTTGAGCAGGCCGCGCTCGCGCGGGGTGATGAACAGGATCGCGTCGCCGCTACGGCCCGCGCGGCCGGTACGGCCGATGCGGTGGGTGTAGCTCTCGGGATCGGACGGCACGTCGTAGTTGATCACGTGGCTGATGCGCTCGACGTCGAGACCGCGCGCGGCAACATCGGTCGCCACCAGGATGTCGATCTTGCCGTTCTTGAGCTGCTCGATGGTGCGCTCGCGCTGTTGCTGGGCCATGTCGCCATTGATGGCGGTGGCCGCGAAACCACGCGCCTGCAGCTTGGTCGCCAGCTCCTCGGTACCCAGCTTGGTGCGCGCGAAGATGATCATGCCGTCGAACGGCTCGGCCTCGAGGATGCGGGTCAGCGCGTCGAGCTTGTGCATGCCGGCCACCAGCCAGTAGCGCTGCTTGATGTTGTCGGCGGTGCCGGTCTTGGCGGCCACGGTCACTTCAGCCGGGTCGCGCAGGTAGGTCTTTGCGATGCGCTTGATCGCCGGCGGCATGGTCGCCGAGAACAAAGTGGTCTGGCGGCCTTCCGGCGTCTGCTGCAGGATCTGCTCGACGTCGTCGATGAAGCCCATGCGCAGCATTTCGTCGGCTTCGTCCAGCACCAGGGTGGTCAATTGCGACAGGTCGAGCGAACCTTTTTCGATGTGGTCGATGACGCGGCCCGGGGTGCCGACCACCACGTGCACGCCGCGGCGCAGGCTCGACAGTTGCGGGCCATAGCTCTGGCCGCCGTAGATCGGCAGCACGTGGAAACCCTTGATGTGGGCGGCGTAGCTCTGGAAGGCTTCGGCGACCTGGATCGCCAGTTCGCGCGTCGGCGCCAGCACCAGCGCCTGTGGCGCGGTTTTCTTGACGTCGATGCGCGACAGGATCGGCAGCGCGAAGGCGGCGGTCTTGCCGGTCCCGGTCTGGGCCTGCCCCAACACGTCGCGACCTTCCAGCAGCAAGGGAATGGTGGCGGCCTGGATCGGCGACGGGGTTTCGTAGCCGACGTCTTTCAGCGATTTCAGGATGGGCGCCGAAAGATTAAGGTCGGAAAACGATGGGATAGGGGTGTCAGACATGGAGGAATTGCTCTTAATAAGTAGAAACGAAAGCGACAGTTTACACCGTCGCCCAGCGCAAGGCGCCAAATTGGCCCGCACGCGGACCAAACAGGAGAGGATTCGGCGGCCAAAACCACAGAATCCGAAAAAAACAAAAGCCCTTGCAGGTCAAACCTGCAAGGGCTGGCAGCTGCCGCGGTCGGCGGCGTGCCCGTATTGCAATGCGATACTTACAGCTTGTAGTTCAGGCCGAACAGCATCTGGCGGCCGTATTTGCTGTAGCCGCGCGGACGATCTTCGGTGCCGGCGTAGCTGCGGAACGCGGTATCGGTCAGGTTATTCACCTGGAACAGCACCGACAGGCCTTCGATCTGCTTGAAGTCGTAACCGAGCTGCAGGTCGACCACTTTATCAGCTTTCACGTAGGTCAGCTCGGTCGCACCGCCGATGCCGCCGATTTCACCCACGAAGTCGCTGCGATAACGCTGGCTGACGCGGGCCGAGAAACCGTTTTTCTCGTAGTAGGCGGTCACGTTGAACACGCGCTTGGACAGGCCCGGCAGCGGGATCGCGAGGCTGCCGAAGCGCTGGTCGACGATCGAGATTTCGCTGTTGGTGAACGAGGCGTTGGTGGTAATGCCGAAACCGTCGAGCATCGGGTGGATCATGTCCAGCGGCGCCGAGGCCGCGAACTCCAGGCCCTTCAGGGTGCCGCCTTCGCCGTTCATCGGCTGGGTCATGGTGCCGATATTGGTCAGGGCGCCCTGCAGGTTGAACTCCGAGAAGTCACGCGGCACGGTCACGCTGTAGATGTACGAGGACAGGTCCTTGTAGAAGCCGGCAGCCGAGATATAACCCTTGTTGCCGAAGTATTTTTCGTACGACAGGTCGACCTGCTTGGCGCGCCATGGATCCAGCTGGGCGTTGCCGCCGTTGCCCCATGGGGTGCCGGTGGTCTGCGCGGTCAGGCCCACTTCCAGGGCGGCGTTGAGCTGGTTCAGCTTGGCGCGCGCCAGGGTCTTGCCAGCGCCGAAGCGGATGAACTGCTGGTCAGGCAGGCTCCAGGCCAGGTTCACGCTCGGCAGGTAGTCGGTGTACTTCTTGCCGTCGGTCAGCGGGACCAGGTCGGCAAACGGCCAGGCGCGCAGCGTGTTGGCGGTCGAGCTCTGGTCGGTCTCGATCACCTGGATGCCGATATTGCCGCGCAGCGGCATCGCCATCAGTTCGGTGTCGAGGTTCAGCTTGGCATAGCCGGTCTTGACCTTTTCTTCGATCGACCAGTTCTTGGTCGCGCCCCATGGCACCAGGACGGTCGGGGTGAACGGGCCGAAGTTATTCGCCAGCACCGCATCGATATCCCAGCTCAGCGAGTTCTGCAGCGCATACAGGCCTTGCGAACCGTTCAGTACGCTTGGCGAGAAGGTGCCGTCGCCGATCTTCGAGAAGCCGGTTTCCAGGTGTTCCTTTTCTTTTTCGCGCTTGGAGTGGTTGTAGCCCACTTCCATGCTGCTGAACGGACCGTCGGCGAACTTGCGCTCGAGGCTGACGCGGAACGACGTCATCTTGTCGGTCATGTTCGGGGCGTTGACATAGCCTTCGCCGAACTGGCCGCCGATGGCGATCTGCGACGGGTCGTCATACACGCCGGACAGGGCCAGCTCTGGAATGGTGCCGCCGCTGTAGCTGTAGTTCAGGGTCTGGCGGGCAGCGCGGCCGGCGTTGATCTCGACCAATTGCTCCTTGTGGTCGGCCTTCGAGCGGCTGATGTCGACGATACCGACCCAGTCGCCATTGGTGTAGCGGTTGTTCCAGCCGAAGGCGGTCAGCTTGTCGTCGCGCGTCATGCGGTTGTTGCGCACGACCGGATTGACGTTGTTGGCGGTGCCGGCGATCGCGGTGCCGTTCACGACGGTCGCGTTCGAGAAGCGCACTTCGCCGTCGTCCTTCAGCGGGATCTCGATGCCGCGGCGGATTTCTTCCTGGTCGAAGCGCGAGTGATACACGTCGAAGGTCGAGCTGAAGTTGCGGTTCGGACGCCATTCCAGCACGCCCATCAGGCCGTCACGCACCTGGTCGCCGGTGGTGGCCATCGACTTGATGCCTTTCGGCACTTTGACGGTCGAGCCCGGCACGGCGTTGGTGTCGTCCACCCAGTCCCAGGTCTCGAATTGCTGGTGCACGTTCGGCTTGTCCTGGCGCGCGTAGCCGATCGCCACACCGATGGTGCGGTTGGCGAACTGGTCGATGTACGACGCGCTGACGCGGCTGCCGGTGTCCGGCGAACCGGCGCTGATCGAGCCTTTCGAATTCTTCTCGCCGCGCACATTGACGCTGATGGTGCGCTCGCGCAGCGACAGCGGCTTGATGGTCTGCAGGTCGACCGTGCCCGACAGGCCCTGGCCGATCACGGCGGCGTCGCCGGTCTTGTACACGGTGACGGCATTGATCAGCTCGGATGGGTACTGGTCGTATTCGACGGTACGGTCCGAGCTGGTGGTGACCTGCTCGCGGCCATTGAGCAGCGCGGTCGACAGGTCGCCCGAGGTGCCGCGGATGCTGATCGACTGGGCCTGGCCATTGACGCGCTGGGCCGACAGGCCCGGCAGGCGGGCCAGCGATTCGGCGATCGACACGTCCGGCAGCTTGCCGATGTCTTCCGAGGAGATGGCTTCGACGATGCCGGTCGATTCGCGCTTGACGGCGATCGCATCCTCGATCGCGCGGCGGATGCCGGTGACGGTCACGGTCGTGACTGGCGCGTCCGGCGTCAGGGCGGCGGTTTCACCCGTGCTGGCGGTTTGCGCGTGCGCGCTGCCGGCCAGGACGGTGACAAAGATGGCGCAGCCGGCGGCAACCGGGCTCAGCTGGAATGCGGCACGCTTGGTGGCGATGTTTTTCATGTGTCCCCTCAGATAGAACGATATGTTCCCGAAACAGCCCGTGACCCGGACCGGGATCGGCTTTTTGCGACAAAATCAACCTTGGCCGGGATTCTGTATTAAAACTAGATGCACTGTCAACGGGAGTTATTTGTAGCAACGATCATGGCAGGTTTTTCGCTAAGTCTCGGTAAATTCAGGGGTTTTTCGTTGTATATGAGCGACACGTTATTTTTGCACCTCTGTAGTCGGGCTACAAAAGCGCTAAAACCTCGCATAAAATTGCCTCAGTGCACCATCATGGTGCATATCTTGTAGTAAATCATTCAGATCGTTTCGAAAGCCTTTCAAACGCTGAAAATTTGCTACAGGACCGGTTTGCGACTGCGCTTGTGTGGCGGTGAGCGGCGAAAAAAGCCGCCCGCGGACGGCCACCGGGCGCAGCTGGTGCAAGGCCTGGGACGGGCGCACCACGCAATGCTGGGCGATATAGCCGTCATCCGACGGCATCACGTCCACGCATGTGCGGATCACATCGCGCACGCTGCCCATGTAGTCGGCGATATCGGCCTCGGACCGGGTATCGGCCAGCGGGTGGTACCCATCGATCGGCATGTCCTGCCCTTCGAACACCTGCAGCCAGCCCACTTCCGAAACAGCTCGCTATTCACGCGCACGATCTTGCCGCGCGAGCGGTACAGGTCTGTCTTCTGGCGCCAGGTGCCGGGAATCGCCATGTGCGCGCATTTACCCCAATACGCCGAGCCGCCGCGCTGGTTGAGGTGATAGTGCAGGATAATGAAATCGCGCACGCGTTCGTATTCGAAGCGCGACTGGCGGTTGAACTCGATGCGGTCGGCGTCGCTGAAGCGGCGGTCCGGGAAGAACTCGACCAGGCGCGCGATCGCCGACTGGATCAGGTGGATGCTGGTCGATTCGATCGCTCCAGGAAGCCGCCCGCCAGCCCGATCGCCACCACATTGCGGTTCCAGGCCTGCTTGCGCATGCCGGTGCGGAACTTGATCATGCGCGGCTCGGCGAGCGCGCGGCCGTCGAGTTGGCCAGCAGGGCCGCCGCCGCCTCGTCGCCGCCGATGAAATGGCTGCAAACCCTATGGCCATTGCCGGTACGGCGCCGCAGCGGGATGCGCTACTACCAGCCCGATCGATGCGCGGTGGCGCGCGTGCACGGCGTCAGCGACGACACCGATTCACAGGGCACGGCCAGCGCGCGAACGGGTACAACGGGGATGCGGTATGCGCCGACTTGCCGGCGCGCCTGGTGGCGATAGCGTTCACATGCCTCCGCGATGGAAGGCTGGTCCTGCGGCATGTCCCTGCTGGACTGTCGCTGCTGGACTGTCGCTGCCGGACTGTCGCTGCCGGACTGTCGGCTCGACAATTTTTATCAGGCCCGGCTGTTTTGGTGTACTAAAACTAGATGTTGCAGTCGGATAACCGTGTATATCGAGAATGATGGCAGGTTTGGAAAAAAACAGTATCGTGCTCGTTGTAAGGGAGCTACCCAAAACAGCCGATTTCAGCCCGCCAACGCGACAATCGTCCTGTTTCTAAAGGCAATCTTGGAATCATTGGGAGTCTCACACAGGCGTTCTACGAAAGGAGAACGCCGGGTGTATTGATTGTTCGGCGCTGGTTTCTATAGTACCCTTTCGCCAATACAACAACACTTCGCGCTCGCGCCACATGCCCGCCGCATGGATTTGTAGTCTAACTACCTAAGCAGATCCCGGCAGTGGCAGCGCATGATAATCATGAGACAACTCCTCGCCAGCATCGTGCTCGGCGGCGCCTCGCTCGCCGTCCACGCCCAGACCACCGATATCGCCCGCATCGAGCCGCCTTTCTGGTGGGCCGGCATGCAGCACAACCAGGTCCAGCTGATGGTGTATGGCGACAAGATCGCCGACCTGGACCCGTCGCTGGCGTATCCGGGCGTGCGCATCGCCAGCGTGACCCGCACCCCGAACCGCAACTACCTGTTCATCGACCTGGTGCTCGAACCAACGGTCAAGCCCGGCAGCTTCGACATCGCCTTCCAGGGCGCCGGCCGCAGCACCAGCCATACCTACCGCCTGCTCGAGCGCGAGCCGGGTTCGGCCAGGCGCCAGGGTTTCAGCAGCAAGGATGCGATCTACCAGATCATGCCGGACCGCTTCGCCAACGGCGATCCGTCCAACGACAGCGTCGAGGGCATGCCGGACAAGCTCGACCGCAAGGGCGGCCTGGGCCGCCACGGCGGCGACATCAAGGGCATCATCGACCATCTCGACTACGTGTCCGGCATGGGCTTTACCCAGCTGTGGCCGACGCCGCTCATCGAAAACAATATGCCGGGCTACTCCTACCACGGCTATGCGGCGACCGACCTGTACAAGATCGACCCGCGCTACGGCAGCAACGAGGATTTCAAGCGCCTGTCGCAAGAGGCGCGCAAGCACGGCATCGGCATCATCCAGGACGTGGTGCTGTCGCACATTGGCAGCCACCACTGGTGGATGAAGGACTTGCCGACGCCGGACTGGATCAACTACGACAACAAGTTCGTCCCGACCCACCACTACCACACGGCGGTGCAGGACCCTTACGCCTCGAAGGAAGACGCGGACAACTTCACGCGCGGCTGGTTCGTCAAGAGCATGCCCGACATGAACCAGTCCAATCCGCTGGTGTCGAATTACCTCATCCAGAACAATATCTGGTGGATCGAATATGCCGGCCTGTCCGGCCTGCGCATCGACACCTTCGGCTACTCGGATCCGGCCTTCCTGAGCGAGTACACCAGGCGCCTGACGACCGAGTACCCGAACATCAACCTGGTGGGCGAGGAATGGAATACCAAGGTGCCGGTGGTGGCCTACTGGCAGCGCGGCAAGCAGAACTTCGACGGCTACCGCGCCTACACGCCGAGCCTGATGGACTTCCCGGTGGCCGAGGCGATGCGCCGTGCGCTGGCCGACAAAAAAGGGGGCAACGTCTTCAGCGACGTCTACGAGACGCTGTCGCTCGACTACCTGTATCCGGAACCGGGCAACCTGGTCCTGTTCGCGGACAACCACGACATGTCGCGCATCTACAGCGAAGTGGGCGAGGACTTCGACAAGTACCGCATGGCGATGATCTTCATGATGACGGCGCCGCGCATTGCGCAGTTCTACACGGGCGACGAGATCCTGATGACCAGCGCGGTCGGCGAGCGCAACGACGCCACCTACCGCACCCCGTTCCCGGGCGGCTGGGCGGGCGATAAGGTGGATGCGTTCAAGGGCATCGGCCTGACCTCGAGGCAGCGCAACGCGCAGGACTTCGTGCGCAAGCTGGCCAACTGGCGCAAGAGCCAGCCGGTCATCCATCACGGCAAGATGATGCACTATGGGCCGCAAGACAATACCTGGGTCTACTTCCGTTACAACGACGAGAAAAAGGTGCTGGTCGCCTTCAACAACAACGCCAGGGAGATGTCGCTGGACGTGAGCCGCTTCCGCGAGATGCTCTCCGGCGTGGCCAGCGGCACCGATGCGCTGACCGGCAAGACCTACGACCTGCGCCAGAAGCTGGTGCTGGCGCCGCGCGCGGCCATCGTCCTCGAACTGGCGGCACCGCAATGAAGCGCCACGCCATCGCCCTGGCCGCCCTGCTCTCTTGCGGGTCTGTCCTTGCCCAGAACGTCGACGCCCTGTACGTGCGCGGCGCCTTCAATGGCTGGGGCACGGCCAGCCCGCTCGCGGCCAGCGGCGATGGCGTCTACCAGGCCGACGTCGAGGTCATGCCCGGCAACCACGCCTTCAAGCTGGGAACCAGCGACTGGCGCGCCGAGTGGGTAATCGATCCGGACAAGAGCACCAGCGTCAAGCCCGATACCGGCTACCCCCTGGAGCAGCAGTCCGGTCCCGAGACCTTTTTATTCGTGCGCCAGCCGGGCACGTATCGCTTCACGGTCGATGCACGCGACAAGTCGAAACCCGTGCTCAAGGTGACGCGCATTGCCGACGCCAGGCGCGACGGCGGCGTCGATCCGCATGCGGGCCACGCGGCCCAGGCATCCCAGCAATGGCCGACCTGGGACGGCAAGGTGGAGACGGTACGCTACTCGACGCCGGATGCGAACGCGCTGCTGCGCCGCTACGTGCAGTCGAGCACCATGCTGCTGCGCGATCCCGGTCCGCAGCACGTCGAGTATGCCGAAGAAGACGGCCTGCCGCGCGTTCGCAGCGGCAACCTGGCCTTCGACGCCATGTTCGCGCTGGCGGGCCGCGAGATGCGCCAGAACTCGGTCAGCCGGATCAACGACGGCAACTACAACGGCGGCAATGCGATCGATTGCGCCTGTTTTGCCACCGGCGAGAAGTGGGCCTATGTCTGGACCCGCGACCTGTCGTATGCGGCCGACCTGGGCCTGGCCCTGCTCGATCCGCAGCGGGTGCGCAATTCACTGGACTTCAAGCTCTCGGGCTGGCGTCCCGAGGTCAAGGCAGCGCCGCAGGTTCCCGCTTCGCCCGACGGCCTGCAGATCGTGCAGGACACCGGCAGCGGCGGCAGCTGGCCGGTCAGCACCGACCGCTTGACCTGGGCCCTGGCGGCCGAGGAAACGCTGCGCACCCTGCCCCGGTCCGAGCGTGCGCCGTTCGCCGCGCGCGCCTTGAAAGCGCTGTCGAACACGATCGAGATCGACCGCGTGGCGGCCTTCGATCCGGCGACCGGCCTGTACACGGGCGAGGAGTCCTTCCTCGACTGGCGCGACCAGACCTATGCCGCCTGGATTCCGGGCGACCTGGCCTCGATGGCCAGCTCGAAGGCGCTGTCGACCAACGTCGTCTATTACCAGGCATTGGGCCTGGCGGCGAAACTGGCGCGCGAGCACAAGGATGCGGACAAGGCGCAACGCTATGCGCGCTGGGCGGCGGAACTGAAGCGGGCGATCAACGAGCGCCTGTGGTTGAAAGACGCGGGCATGTACAGCAGCCTGACCGCCGGTCACCTGGACGACGCGCCGCTGCACAAGTTCGACTGGCTGGGACAGGCGCTGGCCATCGTCAGCGGCGTCGCCGACGACGGCCAGGCGCGCTCGATCCTGGCGCGCTATCCGCACGGCCCGCTGGGCGCGCCGATGATCTGGCCGCAGCAGATCGGCGCGCCGGTGTACCACAACCGCTCGACCTGGCCATTCGTGACCGCCTATGGCCTGCGCGCGGCGAGCCGGGGCAAGAACGCGGCGGTGGCCGACGTGGCCTATGCCTCGCTGATGCGCGGGGCGGCGGTCAACCTGTCGAATATGGAAAACCTCGAGTGGCTGTCGGGCCAGCCGCTGCTGCTCGACGAGAACAATCCCGGCTCGAGCGGGCCGGTGATCAACTCGCGCCGCCAGCTGTGGTCCGTCGGCGGCTATCTCGGCATGGTGATCGGGAACGTGTTCGGGGTCGAGATGCTGGACGACGGCATCGCGCTGAAGCCCTTCGTTACGTCCAGGCTGCGCCGCGAGACCTTCGGCGGCGCGCACGAGATCGCGCTGCACGACCTGCGCCTGCACGGCAAGCGCATCGACGTGCGCCTGCAGCTGCCCGCCGCGAGCGCGCAGGATGGCTATTACGCCGTCGAGCGCATCGTCGTGAATGGCAAGCCGGCGAAGGACACCATCCGCCTGCCTGATCTGGCCGACAGCAACCGCATCGAGATCGTGCTGGGCAAGCTGGTGGCGGGACATACGGACATCCGCCGCGTGAACGCCAGTCCGTACGAAGAAGCGAGCGCCGTCTTCGGTCCGCGCGAGCCGACGATCGACGGCCTGTCGCGCGCATCCTCGGGCCCGGTGACCCTGCGGATCGGCGCCAACGGCAACGCGGCCAACGTCAGCTATCGCGTCTACCGCGACGGCAAGCTGGTGGCCGACAAGCTGCCGGCCGGGGCGTGGACGGATCGCGCGGCCAGTGCGACGTCCTGCTATGCGGTGGAGGCGCTGTTCGCCGACAGCGGCAATGCGAGCCATCACAGCCAGCCGCGCTGCGTCGATGCGGGGCTCTTGATTCCCGTGACGGATGCCCGCGTGCGCTCGAACCTGGCGCCGACCGCGCCCGATGCGCGCTTTGGCCAAGCCCACTTGGCAGGCTGGGGCAAGCCGGATGACCGCTTTGCCGTCGAGGGCATCAAGGTCGAGCGGCCGGGCGACTACCGGATCCAGGTGCGTTACCACAACGGCGCCAACCAGGTGAACCTGGGCATCAGCGGCGGCGTGAAATGGCTGGCGCTGAAGGATGGCCGTGGCCGTATCGTGGCCCAGGGCGTGATCCAGCTGCCGCATGCGCCGCTGTTCAAGGAAAACACGCCGAGCGTGTATTCGACGCCGCTGGCGGCGCGCGTAAAGGCGGGCAGCTATCGTCTGGAGATGACGGATTTCTACAATATGAGTTATCTCGAGAGTAACCGCAGCTTTACCGGCGCCGGCGGTGCGGCGCCGTCGAACCGCTTCGACATCTACGGCGTGCGGCTGCTGCGGGTGAAATAGATCCTGGCCTGGCTGGACCGAGCGGTCCGATCAGTCACTGTCGCCCCCGCGAAGGGGGCGCAGGTTTGCATGCATCCCGATAGCGCATGCCGCCCTTGGGTCCCCGCCGTCGCCGGTACGACGTGCGGGCCTCGCCACGCAGTTCTTCGCTTACCGCGCGCGCGGGATTCACGCCGTCTCGAAACTACCCCTGACCGGCCGTGGCTCGTCTTGGCCATGCTCGGACACCAGCAACTTGAGCCGCCCCTCGAGCACCCGGAATTCGAACGGCGTCGCCATCTTGCTGACTTCGCCGTCCGCCGCCACCTTCAGGCGCTTGCGCCCATAGAACGAGGGCGTGCGCACCGTCATGGTCTTGAACGGGAAGGCAATGACATCGTCGCTGGCATTGAGCTTGCCAAACGCCCCGCGGACCAGCAAGCCCAATAAGCCGAGCTTGCCCATCGGCTTGGGCGCCAGCGCCACCAGCTGCCCCTCTTCCACCGCCTCGGTCAATTCTTCCATGCCGACCTGCTCCATCTGCAGGCGGTTATTTCCCACAAACAAAGTTGTGGTATGCAGGCGCTGTTCCTTGCCGTCGAGTTCGAGCGTGATGCGCAGGTGGCGGTGCGGACGCAAGGCGATCTTGATCGCCGACAGGAAGGCCACGACACGGCTGCGGCCATACTCGCGCTTGTCGTGTTCGCGCGCTTCGAGCAGCGCCGGATACAGGCCCACGCTGGCATTGACCAGGAAGATCTTGTTGTTGAGCATGCCGATCTGCACCGGCCGCACTTCGGCGCGCAGCATCGCATACACCGCCTCGGCCAGGTCTTCCGGGATGCCGTGGGTGCGGCCAAAGTAATTGAACGTTCCCTGCGGCAAGACGCCGAACAGGCAGCCGGCCAGGACCGCCTGGTGCGCCACCGTGTTGATGGTGCCGTCGCCGCCGGCCGCCACCAACACGCCATCGTTGGCGAGCGCCTTGGCGGCCATTTCACGGGCGATGTCTTCCAGCCGTTCCGGCTGGTCCACCACCTCGAGATGGCAGACCCGCCCCGACTTGTCCATGACCTCGCGGATCGTCGAGATGCGCTCTTCGGTCTCGGAATGCCCGGAACCCGCATTCAAGACAATGTAGAAATGGGCGTCTGGCAGCAGCTCGGTGGATGGCATCGCGGTTCGATTCGATAAGATAAGCGTTGTGGATGCGCCATCGTATCACCGTCAATACCCGGCGCAAGGTGCGCTACTCAACCATCCAGATCGGCCAGGTAGATGTTCACCGGCGGCTGGCCCGGCGCCAGGCTGGCGCGGCGTTCGAAACGCAGGCCCAGGCGCTGCAACAGGGCAATCGACGCCGTATTGCCGGGCGACGTGATCGCCGCCAGGCGCCGGATACCCAGCCCGATCGCATGGCGCACCACCGCCTGCCCCGCCTCGAAGGCGTAGCCGCGCCCACGGTGCTCGGCCAGGAAGGCATAGCCGATGTCGACGTGCTCCAGGGTGTCGCGCTTGACCAGGCCGGACAGGCCGAGCGGCGCGCCGTCTTGCAGACGCTCGACCAGGTACAAGGAGTGCCCATGCTTGGCCTGCATCGCGATCGGGCCTTCGCGCAGCCCGCGCGCTGCCGCTTCGACGGTGCCCAGCTTGCGGTCGCCGATATGCTCGATGAAGGCGGGGTCGTTCGCCAAGGCCAGGTAGAAGGGAGCGTCGTCCTCGGTAACGAGGCGCAGGCGCAGGCGGTCGGTATGGAGGATCTCGGTCATGGCCGGATCATACTACTCGTCCGCGGTCGGCCAGTGATCGGGATCCTGCAGCAGCTGGTACATCACATAGGCGTCGACATAGCCGAGGCGCTTGTGGCGAAATGCCTTGGGCAGCGTGCCGACGATGGAAAACCCCAGCTTCTTCCACAGCCCGATGGCGGCGGCATTGGTGCTGACCACATGGTTGAACTGGATCGCCAGGTAGCCATCGCTGCGCGCTTCATCCAGGCTGTGCTCGCCCATCAGGCGGCCGATGCCGGCGCCCTGCGCCGACGGGCTGACCATGTACGAGGCGTTGGCCACGTGGTGGCCACGCCCGACCTGGTTCGGCACCAGGCGGTACATGCCCAGCACCCTGCCCGCCGCGCTCACGGCGACAAAGCTGCGCACGCCCTGGCCCAGCCAGTAATGGTGGCCGGCCTCGCGCGACGTCGCGGTGGTGAACACATAGCTCTCTCCGGCCACGATGTGGGCGCAAAAAATGGTCCAGATCGCCTCGAAATCGGCTTCCACAGCGGGACGTATTTCAATATCTCTCACAACAGTCAGTATGCAAATGCCAGAACCCGGCGGTCAGTTATTTTGCCTGAGAACTCACAAATAATCACGGAGCATCCTGATTCCCAGAATAGTTGCTTTTGGGCAGCCGGAAATCGACAGCATCGGGCCGCCCTTCCAGGTGCAGCCGGCTGGTGGCCGGCGGCGCTTCGGCCACCACCCGGCCGCGCCGCAGCACGAGCCGGCGCGCCGCGCGCAGCCGGATCGCCTCGACCGCCGAGCCGGCATCGAGGATCACCAGGTCGGCATGGCAGCCCGGCGCCAGGCCATAGCCGTCGAGTCCGAGGATGCGCGCCGGTGTATCGGTGATCGCGCCATAGCAGGCCTGCATGGCCGCCAGCCCCGTCATCTGCGCCACGTGCAAGCCCATGTGCGCCACTTCCAGCATGTCGCCCGAACCCATGCCGTACCAGGGATCGAGCACGCAGTCGTGGCCGAAGGCGACGTCGACCCCGGCCGCCATCAGCTCGGGCACGCGGGTCATGCCGCGCCGCTTGGGATAGGTGTCGTTGCGGCCCTGCAGGGTGATGTTGATCAGCGGATTCGCGATCGCCGCCACGCCGCTTTCGGCGATCAGCGGCAACAGCTTGCTCACATAATAATTGTCCATCGAGTGCATCGAGGTCAGGTGCGAGCCGGCCACCCTGCCCTGCAGTCCCAGGCGCCCGGTTTCGTACGCCAGCGTCTCGATGTGGCGCGACAGCGGGTCGTCGCTCTCGTCGCAGTGCATGTCCACGCGCAAGCCCTGCTCGGCCGCGAATTCGCACAGCAGGCGCACCGATTCGGCGCCTTGCGCCATGGTCCGCTCGAAGTGCGGGATGCCGCCGACCACGTCGACGCCCATGGCGATCGCGCGCTTCAGGTTCGCGAACGCGGTCGGGCTGCGCAGCAGGCCGTCCTGCGGGAAGGCGACCAGTTGCAGGTCGAGGTACGGCGCGACCCGGCGCTTCACTTCCAGCAAGGCTTCCACCGCCAGCAGCCGGTCGTCGCACACGTCGACGTGGCTGCGAATGGCCAGCAGGCCGCGCGCGACCGCCCAGTCGCAATAGCGCAGCGCGCGCTCGACCAGGGCGTCCTGGGTCAGCGCCGGTTTCAGTTCGCCCCACAAGGCGATGCCCTCCAGCAGCGTGCCGCTGCGGTTCACGCGCGGCAGGCCGTAGCTCAGCACCGCATCCATGTGGAAGTGGGCGTCCACGAAGGGAGGGCTGACCAGGTCGCCGCCGGCGTCGATCTCGCGCGCTCCCCGGGCGGCCAGGTGCGGCTCGACGGCGACGATGCGACCGTGGACGACGCCGATATCGATGTGTTGGCGGCCGTCGGGCAGCGTCGCATTGCGGATCACGAGGTCCATGGTTTCTCCTTGGTGGGACGGTAAATTGTAGCAACTTCGGCATATTGACCTTGACGCCGAACAAACAATGCTGCATTGCAATATTACCCGTTGTAAATAAGCCATCGTGGTGCATTGCAACACCCGTCAATCATGGGTACACTCAAGATATTGCAGCGCGCCATACTTGACCGATAGGAAAATCCCATGAATTCACTTCCCGAGCAATTGTCCGCAGCATCGACCAGGCAACTGAGCGCCCAGTTGGATGCGCAGTTCCGCTTCTTTCATACCCTCGCCACCCAGGCGCTCGACAATGCCGGCCGCATCGTCGCGCTGAACCTGTCGGCCTCGCGCGACTCGGTCGAGCGCTCGTCGCACACGCTGCGCCAGCTGGTCGACGCGACCCAGCCGCGCGACCTGCTGGTGCTGCGCACGCACGCCGAGGAACAGGTGCGCAGCCTGTTCAACTACGGCCGCGAATTGTTCAACATCGGCGCCAACGCCCAACCCTACGGCCTGCGCACGATCGCCGCCGCGACGCCGGCCGCGACGCTGACGTTCGCCGCGCCGGCCCCCGCTCCAGAGCCTGCCTCGACATTTGCCGTCGAAAGCGCTCCTGAACCTGCCCCGGTATCGGCCGCAGTACCGGCCCCGGAACCGCTCCCGGCATCGGCATCGGCGCCGGTCGAGCAGGCGCGCTCGCCTGCCCTCAGGGCCGTGACCGACACCAGCGAGGCGGCCGTCGACGACACCGCCCAGGCGATCGACGCCGCGCCGGCGCCGGCCGAGCAGGCAGCGCCGCCCGAGCCCGTCATGGTGCAAGAGGAACCGCCGATCGTCAGCGCCGACGAAGTCCAGGCAACCACCGGCGAGCAGCCGGTGCCGGCCGCCAGGCAGAAGCCGATCGCGCGCGCCATCGCCAAGGGTGCGCCGAAGGCGGCCGTGGTGCCGCAACCGATGGCGGCGCCGGTCGAGGACAAGGATTCGGCCACGGTCGCCCGCGTCCACAACAAGCCCAAGCGCCGCAAGTAAAGCCGCTGCAAACAGGGGTAGCGAAAAGCGCCGGATAGGCAAAACGACTACACTAGCGGGCTCTGGCCCGCTTTTTTTTCGGGCGCATTTCCAAGGATTTCGAATGAGTTTGTCCAGGCTGATCGGCGGCTTCGTGCGCCGACATTGGCAATCCTATGCCTCGTCGGCCGTCATGCTGGTCGGCGTCGCCATCTGTACGGTCCTCATCCCGCGCAAGGTCGGCGCCCTGGTCGACGCCCTCGCCGCCAACCGCCTCGGCCAGCACGACCTGCTGGTCGGGATCGCCCAGCTGGTCGCCCTCGGCGTGGCGATCTACGTGCTGCGGGTCTGCTGGCGCATCCGCCTGTACTCGGCCGCCTACAACCTGGGCGTCGAGCTGCGCACGCGCCTTTATGCGCGCCTGGCGGCGCAAGGCCCGGCCTTCTACCAGCGCCAGCGCACCGGCGACCTGATGGCCCTGGCCACCAACGACATCGACGCCATCGAGATGGCGGCCGGCGAAGCCTTGCTGGCCGCCTTCGACGGCACGCTGACGCTGGTGATGGTGCTGGGGATCATGATGCTGGGCGTCGACTGGCGCCTGGCCCTGGTCGCGCTGCTGCCGTTCCCGCTGATGGGGCTCGCGTTCTGGTATATCTCGACCCACATCCACACCGCCGAAGGCGATGCGCTCAAGCGCTTCTCGGCACTCAACGACCATGTGCAAGAGTCGCTGTCGGGCGTACGCACCCTGCGCGCCCTGGGCCTGGAAGGGCGCAGCGCGAAGCAGTTCGGCGAACTGGCCGGCAATGCCGCGCAAGCCAGCCTGACGGCGCAGAAATGGGAAGCCGCCTACGAGCCGGCGGTCGGACTGGCCCTCACCGCCGCCACCGGCCTCACGCTCGGCCTGGGCGGCTACCTGGTGTGGCAGAACGAACTCACGGTGGGCGCGCTGACCAGCTTCACGATGTACCTGGGCCAGCTGATCTGGCCGATGTTCGCGGCCGGCTGGGTACTGACCCTGATCGAACGCGGCCGCGCCGGCCTGGCGCGCCTGCAGCCGCTGCTCGACGCCCCGCTCTCGGTCGAGGACACCGGCAGCCTCGAGCAGGTCGGCCAGGGCGCGCTGGTGCTGGAGGGCGTCACCTTCGCCTACGGCGGCGCGCAGGCCAATCTGCAGCAGCCGGCGCTCGACCGGGTATCGCTGCGCCTGGAGCCGGGCCAGACCCTGGGCCTGGTCGGCCCGACCGGCTCCGGCAAGTCGACCCTGCTGCGGGTACTGCTGCGCCAGGCCACGCCGCAGGCCGGCCGCGCCGAGTGGGCCGGCCAGCCGCTGGACGCCTACCGCCTGTCGGCCCTGCGCGCGGCCACCAGCTGGGTACCGCAGGAATCCTTCCTGTTCTCGGCTTCGATCGCCGAGAACATCGCGCTGGCCCGTCCCGGCGCGACGCGCGCCGAGGTGATGGCGGCGGCCCGCATGGCCGACATCCACGACGACATCCTGCGCTTCCCGCACGGCTACGATACGCCGGTCGGCGAAAAAGGCATCACCCTGTCGGGCGGCCAGCGCCAGCGGGTCGCGATCGCCCGCTCGCTGCTGGCCGACAGTTCGCTGCTGCTGCTGGACGACGCCCTGTCGGCGGTCGACACCGGCACCGAGACCCGCATCCTCGAACACCTGGCCGAACTGCGCCGGGAACAGCCCGGGCGCGCCGCCATCATCGCCAGCCATCGCCTGTCGGCGGTGGTCGCGGCCGACCACATCGTCGTGCTGAAGGCCGGCCGCGTGGTCGAAGCCGGCACCCACGAACAACTGCTCGCGCTGGATGGCTGGTATGCCAGCCAGTGGCGCTACCAACAACTGGAGGCCAGCCTCGATGCAATCTGAAGCAACGCCGGACAAGTCGGTCGAGCGCGGCATACTCCGCGACCAGGCCAAGCTGGCCACGCGCCTGCTGCGGCGCGCCGCCGCGCCCGAGAAACGCCACCTGATCATCGCCACGCTGTGGCTGATCCTGGCCGCCGGCTTCGAAGTCCTGGGTCCGCTGCTGGGCAAGGCCCTGATCGACGACCACCTGCTGCCGCGCCACCTCGACTGGCCGCAGATGATCCTGCTGCTGGGCGGCCTGGTCGTCACCGGCTGGATCGCGAGCTGGGTGCGCTACCTGCAGCTGATCCGCCTGTCGGGCCTGGCGATGCGCTCTGTGCAGCGGCTGCGCGAATGGGTCTACGGCCACGTGCTGCGCCTGCCGATGGCCTTCTTCGACCGCGCCATCACCGGCCAGCTGGTCAGCCGCGTGACCAATGACACCGAGGCGGTCAAGACCCTGTACATCCAGGTCCTGTACGTCATGCTCGACAACTCGATCGTCCTGGTCGGCACCATGATCGCCATGGCCTGGCTCGACTGGCGCCTGATGCTGATCGTGCTGACGCTGGTGCCGGCGGTGGTGGGCATCGTGTGGCTCTACCAGCGCCTGTCGGCGCCGGCCGTCACCCGTGCCCGGGCCCTGCGCAGCGACATCAACGCGCAGATGGCCGAGTCGATCGGCGGCATGAGCGTGCTCCAGGCCAGCAACGCCGAAGCGCGCTTCGGCGAGCGCTTCCTGGCCACCAACCGCAACCACTACACGGCGCGCCTGGCCGAGTTGCGCGCCAACGCCTTCCTGCTGCGGCCCGCGCTCGACCTGCTCAACGTGGCCCTGCTGGCGCTGGTGATCTTCGCCTTCGGCCAGCGCCAGGTCGGCGCGGTCGAGGTGGGCGTGCTGTACGCCTTCGTCAGCTATATCGCGCGCGTGGTCGAGCCGCTCATCCAGATCACGATGCAGTTCAGCGGCCTGCAGCAGGCGGTGGTGGCGGCGGCGCGCGTGAACACGCTGCTCGACGAAGCGGGCGCGCCGGAACACGATCCCACGCGCGCGCACGATGAAAACGCCTTCGCGCCGGATGCGCCGGCGGTGCGGGTACGTCACGTGGAATTCGCCTACGTGGCAGGCCAGCCGGTGCTGCACGACCTGTCGCTCGACGTGCCGCAGGGCGCGTTCTTCGGCATCGTGGGACACACCGGCAGCGGCAAGTCGACCCTGCTGTCGCTGCTGCTGCGCTACTACGTGGCCGATAAAGGCAGCATCGAGATCGGCGGCCTGCCGCTGGCCGGCATTGGCAACGAGCGCTTCCGCAACGAAGTCGGCCTGGTGCCGCAGGATCCGTTCATCCTGGCCGCGACCGCGCGCGAAAACATCGACATGGGCCGCGCTCTGCCGCTCGAACGGTTGCAGGCCGCGGCGCGCGCGGCGCACGCGCACGACTTCATCGCCGCGCTGGAAGACGGCTACGAGACCCAGCTGGGCGAAGGCGGTTCGCGCTTATCGTCGGGCCAGAAGCAGCTGATCGCGATCGCGCGCGCACTGGCCGGCGAGCCGCGCATCCTGCTGCTCGACGAAGCGACGTCGCGCATCGACAGCGCCACCGAGCAGATCGTGCAGGAAGCGTTGGAAGAACTGCGCGGCAAGGTGACCATCATCGCCATCGCGCACCGCCTGTCGACCATCCGCGAGGCCGACCGCATCATCGTGCTCAACCACGGCAAGATTGCCGAGGCCGGGCCGCACGAGGAACTGATGCGGATCGAGGGTGGCTTGTACCAGCGCCTGTACCTGCTGCAGCAGATCGCCGTTTAAATCCGGCTCCAGTTGAAACACCCGGCTGGTGCGCCGCTGCCGCTCACCAGCAGCGCGCCATGCCGGTACAAGTCCCAGCGGCGCGCTTGCGGCACCGCCATCACGACGACTCCCATGGCGCGGTCGCTCCATACCAGCCGGCCATCGACCGCGTCGAGGGCCGCGAACACCTCGCGCGGGCCGGCGCCGGGGTGGAACACGACGGTAGTCAGGTCTTGCCCCGGCGCCGGCACCAGCGCCCAGGCGCCGGCGCCGGCCGTGCCGGCGGCCAGCAGGGCCATCGCCGCGGTCGCATTGCGCGCTCTTCTGTTGCCACCGCCGTCGCCGCCAGCGTCGTCGCCCTGGCGACGCAGCCAGCGCCAGCCAAGCACCAGCGGCACGATGCCGAACACGGCCAGCCAGAGCAGATCCCACAGCAGCGGATTCGGACTGTCGATGCGGATGCTGTGAATGCCCAGCAGCCAGTGCGACAGCAGCGCGTCGATCGCGTGCCAGACGCCGAAACCGAGCAGCATTGCCCCCACCAGCGGGCGGCCCCAGTCGAGCGCGCCGCGCCGCTGGGCGCGCCACAGGCCGACCAGGCCGGCCAGGGCGACGACATACATCAGCAGGTGGAAGTATCCGTCCCACAATACCTGCAGGCGCAGGTCGTCGATGCCGGGGACCAGGCTCAGGAGATGATGCCATTGAAGGATCTGGTGCAGCAGGATGCCGTCGAAAAAACCGCCCAGCGCGAAGCCCAGCGTCGCGCCCCACCTGGCACATGGTGATCTCAGCATCGTCCTCTCCCGGTCACTTGTCGTGCGGCCCAGTATAGAAGCTGGCGTCGATCGGGACCGCACCGTTGCCGCAACAAATTATGTGTGATTTTTACGCTCGGCTGCCATCACGCGACAATATTTCGTTGTACTACTCAACACGCAGCCCGATCAATTTCTGTTGATTGGCAGCCGTCCAGGGCAAGCACCAGGACATCGTCGCGCCGGCCCTGTATCGGCTGTGTCATTTTTGTGACAATTGAAGAGAAAGTGAAATTTCTACTTTGCAACAGTCATATAATGGACCGTAACCAACTTCCGCCGGATCGCCCGGCGCGACGAGATACGGCATGTTCGCTGCCCTGCACTGCGCATTCGCGCGTTCCCGCTCCCACGCACTGGGCCTGGTCCTGTGCGTGGCATCGGCGCTGGCGTTCGCCAGTGACATTACGCCGCTCGACCAGCGTATCGCCGAAATCCGCGAACTCAACCGCTTTGTTCCCGAGCGCGCGCTGCCCAAGCTGGAAGCGCTCGAGCAGGAAGGCCGCAATGCGCCGCTGGCGCAGCGCATCGAATTCCTGAACCAGCTCGCCGTGGCGCGGCACGGCCTGGGCCACGATGCCCAGTCCCTGGCGCTGGCCAACGAGCTGATCGCCATTGGGCACGAACACGCTCACCCCGGCGCGCTTGCCAAGGGCCTCCTGATGCAGGGGTATTCCGTCTTCGCCCAGCATCGCCCGGGCGAAGCGCACCGCCTGATCTGGGAAGCCGAAAAACTGGCCAACACCACCGACGACATCGACCTGCGCGTGCGCGCGGCGATCTCGTCCGGCGAATCGCATGCCGAGGAAGGCAACCTGCCGGGCGCCCTCGAGCGCCTGCAGGCGGCGGCCGCGCTGTCGCGCAAGAACGGCGATCCGGTCCATATCGTCATGGCCCTCAATTCGCTGGTGCGCCTGTATGCCAAGATGCGCGAGCCCGAAAAAGGCTTCGGGCTGATCGACGAGGCGCTGGCCGCGGCGCAAAAGTCCAATTCGCCCGGCCGCCTGGCGACCATCAGGAACGCCGAATATGGACTGGCGATCGACACCGGCCAGCGCGGACGCGCGCTGCGGGCGCTGCAGGAAGGGCTGGCCCTGGAGCGCTCGATCGGCGCCAACAAGCGGATCGTGGTCTCCCTGATCAACCTGTCGGACTTCTATCTCAAGACGGGCGACTTCAGGCAGGCGACGTCCTATGCCGAACAGGCGGTGGCGGTGGTGCGTCCGCTGAATGACCGGGCACTGGTCGCCACCGCCCACCTGAACCTGGGCCAGGCCCACCTGGGCACCGGCCGCCTGGCCGAGGGCAAACGCCAGATCGGGATCGGCATTGCCGGCTACGAGGAAATCGGCGACAAGCCGGAGCTGCAGACCGCCCTGGTCGAATACGGCCTGGCGCTGGAGCGCGTCGGCGACCTTCCCGGCGCGCTCCAGGCTTACCACCACGAACGCAGGATCTCAAACGAGCTGTTCGAGTGGCGCCGCCAGCAGGCCATGCTCGACCTGCAGGCAAAATACGAGACCGACAATAAGCAGCGCCAGATCGAGCTGCTGCGCAGTGAGAACCTGATCAAGTCGACCGAGCTCGATAACCGCCGCCTGCAGCAGCGTGTGTGGTGGTTGCTGGTGGCGGTGTTCGCGCTGGCCGCGACCGTGGTCGGCCTCCTGTACCGCAAGGTGCGCCATGCCAACGCCCAGCTGCACGAAAAGAACCGCGAACTCAAGCAGCAGAGCGTGCGCGATCCGCTGACGGGGCTTTACAACCGCCGCCACTTCCTGGAATACATGCGCGCGCTGCCGGCGGCTGGCCAAGCGTCCGGCGGCGCCCTGTTCCTGCTCGACGTCGACCACTTCAAGAACATCAACGATACCTATGGCCACGCGGCCGGCGACGCGGTGCTGACCACGATCGCGGCGCGCCTGTGCGAGATCCTGCGCGAGACCGATAGGATCGTACGCTGGGGCGGCGAGGAATTCCTGGCCTACCTGCCGACGGCGCCTGGCGGCAAGACGGGCCTGGACGAGGTGGCCGAGCGCATCCTGGCCGGCATCGGCGCCACGGTCGTCGACCATGGCGGCGCGGCGCTGAGCGTGAACGTGTCGATCGGCTACGCGCCCTTCCCGCTTTCAGTGGGCCAGCAGGCCCTGGCCTGGGAACGGGTGGTGAACCTGGTCGACATGGCGCTGTACCTGGCCAAGTCGCATGGGCGCAACCGGGCGTATGGCGTGCGCGGCTTCGCCGACGACAGGCTGGCCAGCATCGAGGCGATCGAGCAGAACCTCGAGCATGCGTGGCGTGCGGGGCAGGTCGATCTGTCGACCGTGATGGGCGAGCGCGACCTGCCGCGCGCCGCGAACGGCTGAGCGTTCACGGCGGCGACCGACCCACGTATCAGAAGCCGTACTGCATGCCTACCGAGACCACGTCGGCCTTGGCGCCGACTTCTTTCTTCTTGCCATAGCGCTCGTATTCACCGAACAGCGACACGTTCGGGGCCAGTGCATACTGCAGGCCCAACCCGGCGTAGGCGCCGGTATCGCGACTGGTGAAACTGTCGCCCATGAAGCTGGTCTTGGTCTCGTTGTAGGACGCACCCAACTTGCCGTAGGCCGACAATTCGGCATTCACCGGCATCGTATATTTTGCGGCGACATACGTACGCGAACTCTTTACCTGGCCTTGCGGGAATCCCGGCGCGCTGGTCGCGTTGAAGTCTTCGTCGCCGAAGCGCGAGTGGCCGGCTTCGACCGCCCAGTTCTGGTCGATATGGTATCCGCCGAATAGCTTGCCGCCGGCCTGCCAGTCATCGGACGTCTGGTTCTTGGCGCCGGAGACGGCCGCGCCGATATAGCCGCGCGACGTCGTGCCGTCGACGGACAGGCTCTGGGCTTGTGCGGAACCGATGGCGGCCAGGCTGGCCGCAAGCGTGATGAGCAGTTTTTTCATGATGTCCTCTAGATGTCGTCTGGTTCGCAATTCCTCATGAATTGCGTATTGGAAAGGTACACCCATGGCAACCTGGCATGAATAGCCCATGAGTAAGTGGTTGTAACGAAACTCGGTCGGCCGTGCGGGTCTTCGGCCGGGCGTCGCGACTTGCCTGGGGAATGCGCGCCGTTCGCAGCACGATGGGCGCCGATACGGCATATGCATCTCGTAACCTCTGGATACATAATGGCCGAGGCCACGTCCGGTCAGTGTCGGTCTTGGCCATGTCAGCGACGGGCCAGCTACACGGCCGAAAGAGCAGGGCCGACAAGCGACGACGACTGGCTGTCGACGTGGCGCTCCGCGCTGCGGCGCGCCAACGCGTCACCCGATCGAGGACGATTGCGCCGGCATACAGCACTGTTGCATCGCTATTCATGACCGGACCCATCCAGCGACATCGAGGATGGCCTGGGCGAAGTGCACTGGCGCCTCCTGCGGCAGGTTATGGCCGACGCCGCCGGCCAAGTGGCGGTGTTCATACTTCTTCAAGAACTTTCTGGCGTAGGCCTTGGGGTCCGGATGCGGCGCCCCGTTGGCCTCGCCCTCCATGGTGATGGTCGGCACCGCGACATTGGGGAACGTGGCCAGGCGCCGCTCGATGTCTTCGTATCGTGGCTCGCCTGGCGCCAATCCCAGGCGCCAGCGGTAGTTGCTGATCGAGACGGCCACGTGGTCCGGGTTGTCGAACGACCTGGCCGAGCGGGCGAAGGTCGCATCGTCGAACTTCCACCCGGGCGAAGCCAGCTCCCAGATCAGGCGCGCGAAGGCGTGCGTGTTTTCGCGATAACCGCGTTCGCCGCGTGGCGTGGCAAAGTAATACTGGTACCACCACTGCAGCTCGGCCTTCGGCGCCAGCGGCTTGAGATTGCCTTCCTGGCTGCCGATCAGGTAGCCGCTGACCGAAACCAGCGCCAGGAAGCGCTGCGGCCACAGGGCGGCCAGGGTGGTCGCGATGCGCGCGCCCCAGTCGAAGCCGGCGACGATGGCGCGCTCGATCCCGAGTGCGTCGAGGAAGGCCAAGGCATCCGCAGTGAAGCTGGCCTGCTGGCCGTTGCGTGGCGTGTCCGGCGACAGGAAGCGTGTGCTGCCATAGCCGCGCAGGTGCGGCACGATCACGCGGTAGCCGGCCGCGGCCAGGATCGGCACCACGTCGATGAAGGCGTGGATGTCGTAGGGCCAGCCGTGGAACAGCACGACCGGCATGCCGTTCCGTGGCCCGGCATCGACATACCCGACTTCGAGCACGTCGGCGCGGATCTGGCGGATGTCGGTGAAGGTGTTGCCGGCCGGCGAAATGGCGCTGGCGGCGCCGCCTATCGCCCCGGCGCTGCCCGCTGCGGCCTGCACGGAGCCCATCAGGCCGGCCTGCGCGGCCACGATGCCCCATGCCGCGGTGCTCAGAAAGCCCCGGCGCTTCAGGTTGGTGGTGTCATGCATGAAGTTCTCCTTCCCAGCTTGGAAAATGGTGGCTCACGGGGCTTGGGCCAGCAGGGCCTGGATCTTCGCTTCGGTCTCCTGGCAGGCCCCTTCGCCAAAGTGCGTATAGACGATGCGTCCGCGCTTGTCGATCAGGTAGACGGCCGGCCAATAGCGGTTCGCATAGGCTTCCCAGGTGGCGTAGCGGTTGTCCTGGGCCACCGGGTACGGGATGCCGAAACGCTTGATCGCGGCCTGCACGTTCGCCGTCGAGCGTTCGAACGGGTATTCGGGGGTATGCACCCCGACCACGGCCAGGCCCTGGTCCTTGTACTTCTCGTGCCAGCGTTTCACGTTGGGCAGCGTGCGGATGCAGTTGATGCAGGTGTAGGTCCAGAAATCGACCAGCACCACCTTGCCGCGCAAGCCCTGCAGGGTGAGGGGCGGCGAATTGAGCCACTTGTCGATGCCGGTGAATTCCGGGGCGGTCTCCCCCCTGGCGAAGGGCGCGCCGTGGGACGAAGCGGCATTGAAGAAGGTGGCGCCGGCGAGCAGCATGGTGAACAGGCTTTTCATGATGGTTTCTTTCAGGGAGAAATGAAGTTGGCGAGGTGGGCATACAGCAGGACGTCATACTGGAAATAGATGGCGGCGGCGGTGGCCAGGATCAGCGCGCCGAACAGCTGCTGCAGGCGCTCGGCGTGGCGGGCCACGGCGCGGATCCGGGTGCGGACGAACTGGCCGCCGTAGGCGATGACGAGCATCGGGATGCCGGCGCCGACGGCGTACAGCAGCAGCAGGCCCGCCGAGCGGCCGGTGTCGTGGGCCTGGGCCACCAGCACCAGGATCGAGGCCAGCACCGGGCCGGCGCAGGGCGTCCAGACGGCGCCCAGCGACATGCCCAGCAACAAAGCGCCGAGGTTGCCCGCGCGTTCGTGACCACCGGCGGGCATCGCGCTACTCACCAGAGTGGCCAGGCGGTTCATCAGCCAGGCATAGGGCGCCTTCCACAGCATCGCCACGCCCAGCACGGCCAGGATGGCCAGGCCGGCATGGCGCAGGGTTTCATGGGCCAGCACGACGTGCTGCGAGGCGCTGGCCAGCAGCATGCCAAGCGCGGCGAAGGCAATGACGAAGCCGGCCACGATGAACAGCGGGCGTGTGTTGCGCTGCCCTGCGGCGCGCTGTTGCAGGGCGCCGCCCAGGACGATGGGCAGGATGGGCAGTACGCAGGGCGAGGCGATGGTCAGCACGCCGCCGAGCAGGGCCAGTGGTGCGTCGATGGGAGTGATCATGGTTACGGTCTCGTGTCGGGATGACCGTATTGGACCGCCGTGGCGTATCCGGGATGTGTCGGGGATGGGCGTTCTTGCAATCTACTGTACCCGGCCGCGGCCCGGATACACTGGCATACAAAACCACGCCGCGGTTGAGATATAAATACGGCACTGCTACTCTTGAACCGACGCTTTATCCGGTGCCGACCATGGAACAACCCGACCATATCCTGATCGTCGACGACGACCTCGAGATCCGCGAACTGCTGGCCAGCTACCTGGAAAAGCAGGGCATGCGCGCCTCCACCGCCGCCAACGGCCGCCAGATGCGCGCGCTGCTGGAGCAACACCAGGTCGACCTGGTGATCCTCGACCTGATGCTGCCGGGGGAGGACGGCCTGAGCCTGTGCCGCGACTTGCGCACCGGCAAATGGCGCACGCTGCCGATCCTGATGCTCACCGCGCGCGACGAAGAGACCGACCGCGTGGTGGGCCTCGAGATGGGCGCCGACGACTATCTCACCAAGCCGTTCGCCGTGCGCGAACTGTTTGCCCGCATCCGCTCGGTGCTGCGCCGCGCGCGCATGCTGCCGCCCAACTTCGAGGTCAGGGAGCCGGGCCGCTTCCTGGTTTTCGGCGACTGGCGGCTCGATACCGTCGGGCGCCACCTGCTGGATGCCCAGGGCACGATGGTGGCCCTGAGCGGCGCCGAATACCGCCTGCTGCGCGTCTTCCTCGACCATCCGCAGCGCGTGCTCTCGCGCGACCAGCTGCTGAACCTGACCCAGGGCCGCGACGCCGACCTGTTCGACCGCTCGATCGACCTGCTGGTCAGCCGCCTGCGCCAGCGCCTGCAAGACGATGCGCGCGAACCGCGCTACCTCAAGACCTTGCGCAGCGAAGGTTATGTGTTCTCGTGCGCGGTCGAGGTGGCGGACGGCCCCCCATGAGCGCAGCCTTGCCACGCTGGCCGCGCACGCTGTTCGTGCGCCTGGCGCTGATCCTGTCGCTCGGCCTGGCGCTCGCGCATGCCCTGTCCTATGTCCTGATCATGAGCGAACGGCGCGAAGCGGCCGTGGGGCTGATGCTCGGCTACCTGGAGCAGGACGTGGCCAGTTCGGTGGCCCTGCTCGACCGTCTGCCGGCCGCCGAGCGCGCCGCCTGGCTGCCGCGGCTCGCGCGCCGCACCTACAGCTTTTCACTCGGCCCCGGCGACCTGGGGCATCCGCCGCACACCGCGCATTCGCGCCGCGTCGCCGACGCGTTCATGGATGCCATCGGCCGCCAGTACCGGGTCACCGCCTGGGCAGTGCCGGGTTACCCGGACCGGGTGCAGGCGCACGTGATCCTGAGCGACGGCGCGCAGCTGACAGTCGACATGCTCCCGGCCGGCCTGCCGGTCTCGAACTGGCTGCCGGCGGTGCTGCTCGGCCAGCTGGTCTTGCTGGCGGCCTTCACCTGGGCCGGCGTGCGGCTGGCGACCCGGCCGCTGGCCCAGCTGGCCGACGCCGCCGACCGCCTGGGTCCCGACCTCAAGTCCGCGCCGCTGCCCGAATCCGGCCCCCAGGAAGTCACGCGCGCGGCGCGCGCCTTCAACGCCATGCAGGCGCGCCTGGCCGGCTACATGACCGAGCGCACCCAGATCCTGGCCGCGATCTCGCACGACCTGCAAACCCCGATCACCCGCATGCGCATGCGCGCCGACATGCTCGACGACAGCGTCCAGCGCGACAAGATGAACCGCGACCTGCTCGAGATGGAAGCGCTGGTCAAGGACGGCGTGGCCTATGCGCGCACCCTGCACGGCGCCCTGGAGCCGCCCTGCCGCGTCGACGCCGATGCGATGGTGCGCAGCCTGGTCGGCGACTACCAGGATGCCGGCCGCGCCGTGACCCTGCGCGCCGGGGCCGGCGCGCCTGGCGCGGGCCGCTCGATCGACACCCGCCCGCATGCGCTGCGGCGCATCCTGGGCAACCTGGTCGACAATGGCCTCAAGTATGCGGGCCAGGTCGAGATCGGCATCGAGCAAGCGGCCCCGGGCGAGCTTGCCATCCTGGTACGCGACTTCGGGCCCGGCATTCCCGCGGCCGAGCTGGAGAAAGTATTCGCGCCCTTCTACCGCCTGGAAGGGTCGCGCAGCCGCGATACCGGCGGCGCCGGCCTGGGGTTGGCGATCGCGCGGCAACTGGCGGCGACGCTGGGAGGCACGCTCACGCTGGCCAACCATCCCGAGGGCGGTCTGCAGGCCCGGCTGGCGATCCGCGACCTGGCTCAGGCCCAGGGGCCCATCTAGGCCGCCTCACGCGCGAGCGGCACGGTCACGCCCACCCTGGCGCCACGGCCGGCGGCGCTGTCCACGGTCAGGCGACCGCCGATGCGGGCGGCGCGCTCGCGCATGCCGACCAGGCCCCAGTGCCCATCGCTCCGGCCGGCCTTCAGCACCGCGTCCGCGATGCCGCGCCCGTCGTCGGCCACTTCCAGCGCCAGTTGGCCACGACCATAGGCCAGGCGCACGTCGATGCGCGTGGCGCCGGCATGGCGGAACGCATTGCGCATCGCCTCGCGCGCGATCTGGGCAACCTCCTCGGCCAGCGCCGGTTCCAGGTGCACGGCGCTGCCGCTGACCTCGAAGCCGGCCGCGACGTCGGGATAGCTTTCCTGCAGCCGGCACAGCGCATCGCCGATCACGCGCTCCAGGGAAGCGCTGTCGTTCATGCGCAATTCCTGCAGCTGGTCGCGGCCCTCGGCGATGGCGTGGTCGGTGTCGTCCAGCACCTGTTCCAGCCTGGCGCGGGTGGGATCGCCTTGCGGCAGCGTGCGCACCACGGTGTCCAGGCGCAGGGTCAGGGCTCCGACCGTCTGCAGAAAGGAATCGTGCAGGGTACGCGCGATGCGCTCGCGCTCGGCGCTGCGCACGTGCAGGCGCTCGGCCAGGCGCCGGGTGAGGTAGCGTACGCGATAGCGGTACAGCACGTACGCAAGGGCTGCTGCCGCCAGTGCGCACAAGGCCAGGAACGGGCGCGTCTCGAACAGGGTCGGCGCGACCTGCAGGTCGAGGGAGGCGGTGTTGGCGCTGGCGACGCCATCCTCGTTGTGCGCGCGTACCTGGAAGCGGTAGGCGCCCGGTCCCACATTGGTGTACCAGGCGGCGCGTCGGTTGCCGGCATCCTGCCAGTCGCGATCGACGCCTTCCAGCAGGTACTGGAAACGCAAGCCATCCGGGCGGCGCAGCCCGAGCGCCGTGAATTCGATGCCGAACTCGTTCGATCCCGGCGGCAGCGACAGCGCGCCGGTGGCGGCCAGGGAGATACCGCCGGCTTCGGCGCCCAGGATCTGCATCCGGGGCGCATGCGTGTTGCGCGGCAGCGCCGCGCTGTCGATGCTGACCACGCCCCCCGATGTGGCCAGCCAGATCCGGCCCCCGCCGTCGGCCACGGCGGTGGGCAGGCGCGTCTCGGTGACAGCCTTGCCGGGATAGCCTTCCTGCGCCCCGAACAACTGGTAGCGCAGCAGCTGGTCGGGGTCGGCCAGGCTGCGCCGCCAGTCCTGCGCGCTCACCCGCAGCACGCCGGCCGCGCCGTTCAGCCACATGTCGCCGTCGGGAGTGGCGTGGATGCCGGTGACGTTGCGCAATACATCGGGTTCGTGCGCGCGCAGAAGGTGTATCCGCCCATCCTTCAGCACCCCCATGCCCCGATCGCCACTGATCGTGACGCCGCCTTCGGTGAAGATCGCCGACGCCAGGCCGACGGCGGTGGCGTCGAAGGCCTGCTGGCGGCCGTCGTCATAAAGGACCAGCGTGCCGTCGCCCAGTCCGAGCCAGAGCTGTCCGGGACCGCCGACCGCCGACACGTAGATCATGGGCGGCAGGTTGAAGGCGCTGCGCGGCCGCCACTTGCCGTCGACCCGCCCCATGAGTCCGATCTCGGGCGAAGCGATCCACAGCACCTTGCCGTCGTCGCGCATGCCCATCAGGCGCAAATCGACCGGCTTGCCGTCGGGCCCCGGCGGCAATGGAATCTGCTCGACCTTGCCGCGATAGCGCACCTCGATGCTGCGCCGCTTCCCCAGCAACAGCGCGCCGCGGCGGTCGTTGCCCACCACGATCACTTCCTGGCCGCGCTCGACCTGCGGCGCGCGGCCGGGCTCGATGCGCCACAGGGCGTCGTTGCGCTGCTCCGCGACCCAGACCACGCCCTCGGTGTCACGCGCCAGGCTGTAGTTGTAGCCGGCCGCCGACATCGGCGAGCGCAGCACCCGGCTCTCGCGGAATCGGTCCAGGCCGTGCTGGGTCGAGATCCACACATTGCCTTCCATATCTTCCAGCATCTGCTCGGGATCGTCCCCCGACAGGGACGGCATCGCGATCGTGTCACCGGCACCGTCGGCGACGCTGAAGGCGGCATCCGGCAGCGCGCCGGCGCCGTAACGCAGGCGCACCTGCGGCCCGGCGTCGAGCGACCATAGCGTGCCGTCCCTGTCGAACATGCTGTCGACCCGCGTCTCGGACTGGTTGAACAACTCCGGCCGCGGCAGCGCGCGGCCATCGGGCGCTCCCGGCAGCAGCCGCATGCGCCCGTTCTTCGCCAGCCACAGGCGGCCGTCGGGCGACATCGCGAACCAGCCGCCGCCCTTGGCGACCCGCACGAAGCAGCCGCGCCGGCGGTCCAGGCGCCAGGCGCCTCCGGGATCGGCAACCCATACCTGGCCATACTGGTCGACCAGCATACTGAGCGGGCCGCCCGGCTCCGGAGCGCCATCGAACGGCACAGCATGCCAGCGCCGGCCGTCGAAACGGTGCACGCCGGCCTGCACACCGGCCCACACGCTGCCATCGACATCGAGCGCGGTAACCTGGATGGGGCCGAGCGGCTGCTCTGCGTCGGGCAGGTCTTCCAGGCGACCGTCCGGATGCAGCATCGACATGCGCCCGGTCGCGTACGTGATCGTCAGCCTGCCGTCGCGCTGCGCGCCCAGTGAATAGATGCGGTTACGGGCCAGCAGGCCGCGCTGCGGCAGCGCGTAGCGCGCGAAGCTATTGCCGTCGAAACGGTACAGGCCATCGAAGGTGCCGAGCCACAGCCAGCCGTCGGGCGTCTGCGCCATCGACGTGATCGGTGACGGCGCGCCTTCGAGCCCCGTCCAGCGGGTGTGCTGGGCATTGGCCAGGCCGATGGCGGGGTCGAGCGCCCAGGCGGACGCGCCGAATGACAGCAGGCACAAGGCGCCGAGACTCTTCAGCAGGCAAGACGGCAAGGATGCGCTGACCATGGCTGCGAGGGAGCTCCTACTCTTGGTGGGTATTTTGATACCGAAAATATACGCCATGCTCGGTGGAAATGCACGACAAAAACGCGACATCGCAGCGCTACGATGCCGGCTCCTTTACGACCGCAGTCCACCCTGTCCCGCCTATGCTCTCTCTACTCCAGCGCCAGGCTGGCGCTCGCCGCGCTGGCGACGCCGCCGGCGGGCGCCGCCCCGGTTCCCGCGTTCGCGCTGGCGCCCCTCGCGCAAGCCCATACCTGCGCCGACCATGCTGAAAAGCCTGCGCCAGGAGATGAAGTCGCGCATACCGGTGCTCGTCCTCACCGCCAAGGACCAGCTCGAGCACAAGCTGCACGGCTTCCTGACCGGGGCCGACGATTACGTGGTCAAGCCGGTGGCGCTGGCCGAACTCGAGATGCGCCTGCGGGTGCTGGTGCAGCGCACGCGCGGCGCGATAGCCGAACCGCAGGCGCTGCGCAACTCGGCGAAGCAAGGCGGCGGCCAGGGCCTGGGGCCGTTCCTGACCAAGGGGGGTGTGCGAGCGCTTCGGGTGGACGCTGACGATGTCGGCCAATCCCTCGCACGGCACGCTGGGCGGAAATGACGTTTGAAGGACGCCCCGCATGGGCAGCGTTCAGTCGTCGCCGTTGATCTCGTCCGCCTTGTCCTGGATCTTCTGGCCGGCGCGTTCCACCGACTTGCCGACTTCCTCGGTGGCGCGGTCCAGGCCGCGGCTGGCTTCCTCGGTCGCGTCCTTGACCTTGTTGCGGGCTTCGACGACCGCGTCGTCGACCCTGGCCAGTTCGTCCTGCACCGAATCGGTCACCTTGGCGCCGGCATCGTCCAGCGTCTTGCCGATGCGCTGCGCCGGACCTGCGCCGTCCTCGTCACGGCCGCAGCCGGCCAGCGCCATGAACATCAACGGCACCAGCAGCGCCCTGGTCATGGTGGCTTTCATTCCCTGCTCCTTGCGGTTTTATCAACGCTTTCCATGATACACCGGGCCACTCGCCGTGAATATCCTCTCGAGGTCAGCCGCCGCGCTTCGGATCGGCCAGCGGATGGCTGCGCCGGCGCCGTTCCTCGCGCGTGCAGGCGGCGGCTGCCGCATTGAGCGCATCCTGCACCTTGCGCAGCTGCTGCTCGCTGGCGCGCGTCTTGCGCAGCGCGATCAGCTCGTCCTGCGCTTGTTTCGGCTTGCACTCCTTGGCCAGCGCGATCGCCGCGCTCATGCGGCGTTCGATCCGCGCCTCGGTGGGCTTGGTGAGCATCCAGGCCAGCCACAGGACGCCGAGCGCGACCAGCCACCAGCGCAGGCGGATCGGCCTGCGTGCCGGTACGGCCGGCCGGGGTGGCGCGCCGGGGCGGACCGGTGGCGGCGCAGGCGGCTTCAGTGGCGCGGATGGCACCGGCGGTGGCGGCGGCGGGGCTGGTGGCGGCGGTGCTGGTGGCGGCGGTACTGGCGGTGGCGGTGCTGGCGGCAGCGGCGGCTGCCGCGGCTGCGTTGCTGCGGGCGCCTGCGGCGTGAGCGCGACCGGCTCCGGCCGTTTCACGAGGCTCGGCGCCGCCGCCGACGGCGTGACGCCAGCAGCGGCCGGCTGCTGCGCCACGCCGCACCACGGACAGAAATCGACCCGGCGCGGAAAGGCGCGGCCGCAGCCGGCGTTCACACAGCGATGCAGGGACTGGGCTTGCTCCATGGCCGTCCTCAAGTCGGATCCGGCACGCCGTCGTCGGGATCGGGTATCGCATCACTGCGCGTGCCGCCCAGCGCCGTCGCCAATTCAGGCAACTCGCCCACCGTGCTCCACTTGCCGATCTTCGGATGCCAGCGCATGTCCCAGGCGCGCGTGGCGTGGTCGATCTCGCCGCGCGCGGCCTGCTGCGCGATCTCGTCGACCGTGAACGGCCCACGCTGGGCGCCGCCGACGAACAGCTTGAAACGTGGACTGGTGGCAGGCAGCGGCGGTGGCGCCACATTGGCGGGGCGCGCGGCCAAGGCTTGCGCCGCCGCCTCTTCGTCGGCCAGCAGTGCGGGCAGGATCACGCGCTTGTCGACCGCCCGCTCGACTTCCCAGCCATAGGCATCCTGGCTGGAGCCCGGCACCGTCTCGGTCCAGCGCTCGACATGGCCCAGCAGGGCTTCGATGCGCGCCGGCTGCAGGCCGGGGTCGGCGGCTTGCGCGCGCCGGATCCAGCCGTCGTACAGGCGGCGCGCGGTGATGTTCGGCAGCGATGGCGACGGCAGTTGGGCGCCCGTCTCGTCGATTTCGAGCCGTGGTTCATACACGCGCAGCTGGTAGTAGCGCATCAGCGCCGCCAGCAGCACCAGGCGTTGCGGACCCAGATCGGCCAGGCGCGCCTGCACCGCACCGATCACCCCCTCGCGGTAATACGGCGGCAAGCCGTTCGAGCGGATCGCGAACTCGTTGCCGATCTGGAGCCACTCGCCGGAACCCGGCTCTACCTCGAACAGGTACTGGCCGCGCGGCTGGAAGGCCGCCTCGCGGTCGCCCAGCTCGGGTTTGCGCCGGATGACGCCCAGGGCGATCGCCTGCAAATACCACTCGAAATCGTCGGCCAGCCGTCCCAGCTCGTCCATCGACGGCGAGATCGGATGGCGAAAGCGCGTCGCGTCGAAATGCAGGTGGGTCGGGATCTTCGGGTTCTCGATCTGGTAGGACGCACGCCAGGTCGGCAAGCCGCGCAGCACCGTCATCGGATAGCCGGACAGCTCGATATAGCACACCGCCCGGCCAGTCACGCCGGTGTTGACGATCGAGACCAGCTCGCCGTGGAAGTACCCGGTGGGCACGGCGGCGCGGATTTCCGCTTCCATGCGCCGCCAGGCAATCGGATCACCGACGCCGATGAAGCACTTGAACTGGTCGGCGTTCGGCGTGAACTCGGCCGAGAAGCGCGCGTTCACCCATGGCATGGCGCTGCGGATCCACTCGGCGAAGATGCGCTGGCGCTCCTGCGGCGACAGGCTCGACAGCCGTTCGAGCAGCGGATCGACGGGTTCCTGCTGCGCCAATTCCTGGCTCGACAGCTGCAATTGCGCACGCCGGAACAATTTGAGCAGCAGTTCGGCGCGCAGGCGCTCGTCGCCCAGTTGCGGGAACAGGCGCGCCGAGCCGCCGAATTCGAGCAGCACTTCCTCGCTCCAGATGCTGGTGTCGCCCGTCAGCCGGACCGGCGCCAGCGTCATCTCGGCGCCGAGCTTGATTGTGGTCGCATGCTCCTGGCGCGCGTCGGCGCGCAGCTGGCCGATGCGCTGGTCCACTGCGCCCAGCATCGCCTGCACGGCGCGCCGGCCTTCCTGGAATTCGCCGGCGATGCCGCTCCACTGCGCCTGGCCCTGGTCATCGGTCGATTGCGGATCGCCCAGCCAGGCCGACATCGCGCGCATTACCTCGATCGCCTGGCCGGCGGATACCGCCAGCAGATGGAAGCGCAGGTAGTCCGCCAGGTCGCGCCTGAGATGGCCCATGACTTCGCGCGCCTGCGGCTCCTTGCCGAACAGGCGGCCAGCGGCCTGGCCCAGGTTGTTCAGCGATTCCTCGACCTGGCGCGTGCGCAGGGCGTCGCGGATGTCGCGGTAGCGCCGGCCATTGCGCTCGGAATGGCCCAGGTCGCGTTGCAGCAGGCGCGCCTTGACCTGTTCGAGCAGCGACAGTACGAACTCCAGGCCACCCTGGCGGCGGTCGTCGAGCAAGGCGTACAGGCGCTCGCGCACCCTGCCCTTCAGGCGGTTCAACAATTCACCCGTATGACGCTTGATGCGGTCTTCGCTGGTCTCGGCGGTGGCGCCGGCTTCGCGGATCGCGTCGCGTTCCAGCTGCGGCAAGAGCTCGGACACCTTCTCGCGCCACAGCTTGATGTCGTAGGACGCCATGATGCGGTCCATCTCGAGCTGCACGCGGCTTTCCACGCGTTCGAGCAGCGAACGGCCGTCGCGGTCCAGCAGCAGCGCATTCGTCAGCGCATATTCGCTGAACGGCGTCACGTCCACCGAGCCTTTGCGCAGGTCGGGAAATTCGTCGAACGGCCGCTCGGCCATCTCCATCTGCTCGCGCATGAAGGCGTCGCGCTCGGCGTCGCCGGCGCGCCTTGCCGCATGGCTGCCGCCGCCATCGCTGCCGGCCAGGCCGAAGAACGCCTTCACCATCAGCGCCGCCAGCTCGTAGGCGCGGATGTCATCAGTCAGGCTTTGCTGGGTGTCGAGCACCGACTGGCCGAAGCTGGAGTACACCTTCGAATACGACAGCCGCATGTCGCCGAAGCGCGCCTCGGGCACGCGCGGGTTGTATGGACCCAGCTTGTGCTGCTGCTGGTTGACCGCGACCGAGCGCTTGCGGTTGGCGAAGTCAATCGAGGCGAAGTCTTCGAACAGCGTATCGGCCACCATCTGGTAGACGTCCTTGACGTCGAGCGTGGCCTTGTTGGCGAGGTTCGCCGTGTCGACGAAGTAGACGTCGTCGAACGGCGCGCCGCGGCCTGCGATGCTGTCCGGGTCCATCCACGCCACATTGGCGTTCATGTCGCGCATCGCCGTCTCGAGCTCCATCAGCGTCGCATAGGCATTCGCCTCGGTGCGTTCCTTGTTGGCCTTGGCGAAACCGGATGGCATCAGCAGCACCAGGTCGACCTGGCTGTCGGACACTTCCTGGCGTGCGATGGCCTTCGACAGCCATCCCAGGTCGAGCACGCTGCCGGCGCCGGTGCCGCCGGCGGCGGAGGCGATGACGACGATCCTGAATTTCGACGTATCGACCTGCAGCCCCAGGCGCTGGTAATTCTCCTTGCGCTCGATGCCGGCATTGCTGCTCAGGTAATTGAGCGCGCCCTTGATGCGGCCGCGCAGCTTCGGATACTTGTCGAACAAATAGAGGCGCGCCAGCGCGCGGATCTGGCCCGCGCCTTTCGACGGGTCGATCCCGAGCGAACGCAGTTTCTTGGGCCGCAGCGGCATCCAGCTCTCGATCAGCGGAAAGCGCGCCAGGCTGTCATCGGACTCATGGTATTGCGGCAGGTCGAGCGGTTCGACCAGGCGTTCTTCGTCGCTAAGGCGCACCAGCTCGTACCAGGGATCGGTGCGCTGCGACTTGCCCTCGTCGATGACCGCATTGTTATCCAGGTCGAAGTGCAGGAAGCGCGCCACGGGAAAGTCGGCGATCGATTCGACCCGGGTCGGGTGGCGCCGGTTCCAGACCGCCGACAGGATGCGGCGCCGGACGCGCAGCATGACTTCCATGCCGGTGCCGCCGGCGCCGATGAACAGCGTCGGCCGCAGGTCGACCTTCAGTTCGGCCGGGCGGGTATTGGTGCTCGATGCTTGCGGGAATTCTGCCATGATGTCGACCGTTCCTTTCAGCGGCGGCCGGTGAACAAGGCCGCGGCCAGCGCCACCAGGCCCACCGCCACCAGCGGTCCGGTGACGGCAAGGGTCAGGAAGCGGCTGGCGTTGATGATGGCCAGCACCGCCGCCGCCGACAGGAAGCCGAGGCCGAGGAACAGCATCCAGCCCGCGTTGCTGGCCGCTGAAGGCGCCACGCGCTTGCGCACCAGGTAATGGACATAGGCCCCGCGCACGAAGAAGTAGACGCCGAGCAGGATCACGAACACCACGCCGCCGATCGCCAGGTCGCGATCCGATGTATCGGCGATGGGCATGGCGTCATGTGGACCGGCCGGCATCACCTCGACCGGGCGACTGGCGGTGTCGGGCGTCGTGCGCGGCAAGGTCTGCTCAACCGTGTCCTGGGGCGGCGCGGATTCTTCGGGCAGCTTGAAGCCGGGATCGGCGGAAGACGGCGCGTCATTTGGTGGTTGGGTTGCCTGCATGGCGATTCCTTTCATTTGTCAGCGGCCGAGCCGCACTTGCGCGCCTTCGCGCACATCGAACAGGCGATGGCCGAACAGCGTGGTCTTGAGTTGTGCGACCTGCTCGCCATGGCGGTCATGGACCGGCTGGATGGTGCCGGGACGGCCGCGCAAGGTGCGCGCTTCGTCGTCCACGAGCACCTGCGCCGTGCGCGGCCTCGTCCATGCCCAGGCGGCCCCCGCCAGCGCCGCCAGGAGCGCCAGCAAGCCGCCCACGAGCGCCAGCAGCGGCCCCATGCCGTAGTGGACCCGAACTTCCAGCGGCAGCACCGCGGTCGACGCCTGCACCCGTGCCGGCGGGATGAAGATGTCCGGCAGCGGGTCGCCCGGGAACAGCGCCGCCATGCGCTGGCGGAAAGCCTGCGACAGCGCCAGCTTCTGGTCGGCCAGGTGCAGCTCGATCCGGCCCGGCAGCACATAGGCCGAGCCAGCCGACTTGAGGGCCGCCAGCGACCATTTGTCGGGGATCTGCGCAACCGGCAGCGCCATGCTGGAACCCAGCGGCGCCGGCTGGCCCGGGGCCAGAGCACGCACGCGCTGCGTGTCGAGCGCGATCGGGCGGCGCTCGCCGGCCAGGGTCGAGCGCGCGCTCAGGGTCGCGGATTCGATCGTGTACGGATACATCGTGTTCTCGAGGTTCCACTCGATGCGCGCCTGCGGCGTGCGCGCATCGGGCGCCACGTCGGCGCGCAGGACGCCACCGGCGTTCGATGCGAACGACACGCCCGGCGCATTGACGACGCGGCGCGGCGCCAACCTGACGGTATCGCGGTCGAGCGGCTTGAGGCGCGCCGGCGGCTCGGTGATCACCTGGGCGATGCGTCCGGACGCCAGCAGCGCATCCAGCGCCGCCGCGCCTTGCGTCCCGACCGCGAAGGCATACACCATCAGGCCGTTCGCGCTGTAATGCCTGCCTTGCACAGGCATGCGCAGCGGGAAGGCCAGCGCCTTGGCGATCGCGTCGCCGCCGTGGATCAGCGCATAGAACTCGCGGTTGCGCGCGGCCGTGGCCTGGTCGTTATCGGGGCTGTTGCGGTTGTTCGTCACCAGCCAGACGATGCCCGGCTGGCCCTTGAGCACTTGTCCGGTCGCGGCGCGCACCGCTTCGCCCAGGTCGGTGTCGGCCAGCGCCGCGCCGCCCGGCTTTTTCGCCGTATCCAGGTCGGCGATGGCCTGGGCCACGCGCGCGCGCACCGGCGTCGCGCCGGCCTTGAACGACAGCAGCGCACGCGGCGACGGCGCCCCGGCCCGGGCTTGATTGAAGCTCGCCAGCACCAGCGCGTCTCCGGGCTGGACCACGCTGCCCGCCAGCGCCGCCACGAGCGGCTTGAAAGGCGACCTGGGATCGCTGTAGAACGGCTCCATCCAGCCCGAGTTCTGGACCAGGAAGACATGGGCGACGGGCGGTGAAGCGGCCTGCGCGCACGGCGGCCCGCCGGCCAGCAAGGCCGCCGCCAGTAAGCGTGCGATGGTCTTCATCACGCCAGCTCGTCCAGGCGCCAGCCGCGCATCTGGTTCCAGTCCGGGTGGTGCAGCCACAGGCAGCCGCCCGCCACCACCGGCACGCAGTCGAGCGGACGCGCAAGGCGCGCGATCTCGTCGAGGATCACGTTGCGGCGCCCGATCCACTCCACGCTGGTGCGCGGGATGACGCGCGCATTGTCTGCAGTCCCCAAGGCTTCCTCGGCGCGGAAGTTCGCCTTGTGAAAGCGCAGCACCAGGCCGCTCGGCTGGCTGCGGTTATTGTTAAAACTGCGCAGCAGCGGCAGCACCAGCGTGTCGTCGTGGTGCGGGTCTTCGACATGTTCGTTCGACCACGGCTCGTCGAGCACCGGATGCCCGCGCCGGAACAGGAAATTGGCGAAACCCAGGCGCGCGCCGTCGATCGCCATGCGCGCCGGCAGGTGGTCGCTGCCGGCGCCGAGTTCGAGGTAGGAATATCCCTGGCCGTCATGCCCGATCTGCCACAGGCGGCCGTCGCGGCTCTGGGTCGGCCCGCCGAATTGCAGGCGCGGCTCCCAGTGCAGCGGCCAGGGCGTGAACTGCGGCGCCTCGCCCGGCCGCCAGGTGAGCTGCCCCTGGGCGTGCAGCCAGAACAGGCGGCCGTCGTAGCCGAGCGGCCGGCTCCAGCCGGCGGCCGGCGCATCGGGACAGGCATATTCCTGCACCTCGTCCATATCGAGGCGCAGGCTCCACAGGCGTACGCCGTCCACGCCGCCGGCCAGGCAAGCCAGGTGGCGCCGCATGAGCCCGGGCGCCGCGACGATGGTCGCGGCCAACACGTTCTCGGTGCGGTAGGTTTCGCTGACCGGGTCGATCCAGATCCGCTGCAGGCCGCCCTCGCCCGGCACGATGCCGGCCTCGCCGCGGCGCGGATCGAGCGCCGCAATCCAGGCGTGGCTGGAAACGGTGAACACCAGGCTGGCGGCGCCCGCCTCGGGCGTGAGCACGTGCCAGCTGCCGCCCAACGGGTCCCAGTACTGCAGCACGCCGCGCGTGTGCGCCAGCGCCAGCAGCCGTTCGCCGGGAAAGCCGAAGCCGCCGGCGGCAAACACCGAGCAGGCATTCGGCGGCGCCGGCATCGTCAGGTCGCAGCGGCCCGGCGTCGGCGCGGCCGGCCGTTCCTCGAGGCTGTCGCCGAGCGGCAGCGAGGTGACGGGCAAGCCATGCGGCACGTGGCGCGGCAAGGCGTCGTCCCCGCCCGGTCCCCACCAGCTGCGCGCACGGGCCGGCGCGCCGGCCAGGCGCAGCAGCGGACGCCCGCAGCGCGGGCAATAGGCGAAACCTTCGGGATAGATCGGCGCGCAACGGCAATCGAGCGGCAGCGAGGCGCCGAGCACGTGGGCGACATCGGGCAGGCGCCGGCGCGCACGGCCCTGCCAGTCGACCGGACCCAGGCCTTCGCTGGCGAGCAGCGAAAATTCGCCGCTGCTGTCGTCTTCCTGCCAGATACTGGCAGGCGTTTCCCATCTGTACGCCATCGCTGCCTTTCGCCCTGCCATATGGTTTGCCGAAACACGACCAGCGGCCGCCCTATTGTCCTTGCTATTGCTCAAATGATAGCTCCGCGAACCGTCGCGCGGCGCGCCGTTCACGAGGTGGCGCGGCACGATCCCGGACGGATCAATAAACGGGCCCATGACATACTTGGACGCGGAACTTTTGGCTGGCATACGTATAATGACCGCCTGCCTCCCACCCTTCCTTGCTCTCCGATTCCGCCATGACCGCTGCCGACTCCCACGACGACCTCCCCGCGCATGCCATCGATGCCGCCACCAGGCATCTGCATGACGTGCTGACGATCGCGCTCGAACACGGGCCGGCGCAAAAGGCGCTGGTGGTGTACGACACCCGCACCGCCCTGGCGCGGGCCCTGCTCGACGCCTACCGGCGCAACCTGCCGGACGCCGTCTTCGTCGATTTCGACGGCGTGACGCCGGACGCCGTGCTGGCGGCCTTTCGCACCATGGCGGCGGGCGAACTGGTGGTGCTGCTGCAGTCGTCGAACTTCCGCCTCGACGGTTTTCGCATGCGGGTCGAGCTGTTCAAGCTCGACCTGAAAGTGATCGAACACGTGCACCTGTCGCGCATGCCGGGCATCCAGGGCGAGCACTATATCGACGCGCTGGCCTACGACCCGGCCTACTTTCGCGGCACCGGCCGCGCGCTCAAGGAGCGCATCGACCGCGCGCCGCACGGCCGCGTGGTCGGCGGCGGCGAGACGCTCGTCTTCGATTCGCCGTTCGAGCCGGCCAAGCTGAATATCGGCGACTACAGCGACATGAAGAACGTCGGCGGCCAGTTCCCCATCGGCGAGGTGTTCACCGAAGCGCTCGACCTGGAAGCGGTGCATGGCCGGGTGCAGATCCACGTGTTCGGCGACACCAGCTACCGCTCGAACCGCCCGGACGTGCCGGTGACCCTGGTGATCGAGGCCGGCCGCGTGGTCGCCACCGAGAACGCGACGCCGGCCTTCCAGCAGGTGCTGGACAATATCCGGCTCGAGGAAGGCGAGGTCTGGGTGCGCGAACTGGGCTTCGGCCTGAACCGCGCCTTCACGCGCGAACTGCGGGTGGACGATATCGGCACCTACGAGCGCATGTGCGGCATCCACCTGTCGCTCGGCGCCAAGCATGGCGTCTATCCGAAGCCCGGCTTCAAGCGCAAGGACGCGCGCTACCACATCGACGTGTTCGCGGTAACCGACGCGGTGTACCTGGGCGAGGAAAGGGTGTACGAAGACGGGCGCTGGCGGGCCTGAGACAGGCCGCCGCCAGGGTGCGACAGTGGCTTCTGCAACATGCTAGGATAAAATTTTTACAACATCCAAGTATGCCGGAAAGCCTTCCTTCCTACGTCAGCGAGATCCAGGCAATCGCATCGGTGCCGCGGGTCCTGGAAACAGTCGCGGCGCTCACCGGCATGCGTTTCGTCTGCATCGCGCATGTCACGCCGACCTGCTGGATGGCGTGCGCGGTCCACGACGGCATCGGCCTGGAGGTGCGGCCAGGCGCCACGGTCGATCTCGACCTGACCCTGTGCCAGGAAGTGCTCCAGTCGCACCAGCCGGTGATCATCGACTCCGTGCGCGACGACGACCGCTATCGCGACCATCCGGCGCCTCGCGTCTTCGGCTACCAGAGCTATTTTTCGATCCCCGTCTTCCGCCCCGATGGCGCCTATTTCGGTACCTTGTGCGGCCTCGATTATGAGCCTGCGCGCCTGACCGGAGGCCCGCTGGTGCCGGCCATCACCCTGTTCGCCGAACTGATCTCGCGCCAGCTCGAGACCGAGCGCTCGCTGCGCGAGGCCCGCACCTCGCTGTTCTCCGAGCGCGAGACGGCTGAGCTGCGCGAACAGTTCATCGCCGTGCTCGGACACGACCTGCGCACACCCCTGACCGCGATCCTGGGCCGGGTCGCGCTGCTGGCGCGCCGCAACGAGGATCCGGTCACGGGCCAGGCCCTGGAACGGATCCGCCGCAGCGCGCTGCGCATCGACGCGCTGGTGGGCGACGTGGTCGACTTCACGCGCGGGCGCATGGGATCGGGCATGGCGCTCGACCTGCAGCCGCATACCGGGGTCGACCTGTTGCTGGAAGAGGTGGCCGACGAGCTGCGCGGGGTCTATCCCACGCGCGCCTGGACAGTGCCATCACGCCCGGACTGGCCCTGCGCTGCGACACCCGGCGCCTGGCGCAGCTGCTGTCCAACCTGCTCAAGAACGCGCTGGCGCATGGCGACCCGAGCTTCCCGGTCGAACTGCGGGCCGGCATCAACGACGGCCTGTTCGCGCTGGAGGTCACCAACCGCGGGCCGGACCTCGATCCGGCCGTGATCAAGGGCCTGTTCAAGCCCTACTGGCGCGCCGTCTCGCGCGTCGGCGACGATGGACTTGGGCTCGGCCTGTACATCGTCGGCCAGATCGCGCGCGGCCATGGCGGCGCGCTCGGGGTGGTGTCCGAAGGCGGCCGCACCACCTTCACCTTCAGCATGCCCGCGGCATAACATCGTCCATCGTCCATCGTCCATCGTCCAGCGGCTCGTCCGGCGCGGCGCGCCCCATGCGATCGGCCATTTGCGCCATCGATGGAGAACCCCCTGCAGAGCGCCGCGCCACGTTTCACGTCCCACGCCCTGTTCGTCGGCGGCGCCATGCCGGCCGCTGGTGGCGCCCGCGCCGACGACCCGGATGCGCTCGCCCGCATCGGGTCAGGCCTGCGTCCCGCCATCGCTGGCGCGCTCGCGGACTGCCTGGCGCGCGCCATCGCCCACGAGTACAAATGGTCCTTCGACAAGACCCGCCTGCGTCCGACGGTCGGACCGGCGCCCGGGCAGAAGAACGCCCTGGTCGGCAATTGCGAGATCGAAGGGCTGGGCGGCTTCGAGATCGCCGAAAGCGCCCCCCGGCTGATGGTCACCAATCGTGGCGCGCCATGGGAACCGCTGCATGCCAAATCCGACAAGCGGTTGTTCATCAGGTCACGTCCGATCGAGCTGCATCGCACCGATGCGGAAAGCGGCGTGCCGGTGCTGGGAACCTCTTCCCGCCCGTACAAGCGCGTGGGCGGCCGGCAGGAAGACGTATGTTTCAGGTTTTTTACAAATCCCCTAAGCAGTTAATTACCATCAAGGCTAGAATTCTTTTCTAACATTAACTACAAATCCAGGGGAATCATGTTTCGTTTGCTTTCAGGCGTGGCAGCGCTATGCCTCGCCACATCTGGATTTGCCGCCGCCCCCTTCGACGACAAATTCCGCCAGCTCGACGAACTGCTGCCGACGCCGGGATCGTTGCGCACCGCTTCCGGCGCCCCGGGCCACGCCTACTGGCAGCAGCGCGCCGACTACACGATCCGCGCCACGCTCGACGAGAACAAGCGTGCGCTGAGCGGCGCCGGCACGGTGACCTACCATAACAATTCGCCGGATACCCTGAAGTACCTGTGGCTGCAGCTGGACCAGAACATCTACCAGCCGGGTTCGGACGCGCGCCAGAGCGCTACCCTGCCCTCGCGCAGCGCCTGGACCGGCGCCACCGCCCAGACCGGCCTGAAATTCGACGGCCTGCGTACCCTGCTCGAGCAGCGCACCTTCCCCGGTGGCTTCGACATCCTGGCGGTGAAGGACGCGAACGGCCGCTCGCTGCCGCACACCATCAACAAGACGATGATGCGGATCGACCTGCCGCAGCCGCTCAAGCCCGGCGCGCGCGTGACGTTCAGCGTCGACTGGCGCTACAACATCAACGAGCAGAAGGTGCTGGGTGGACGCGCCGGATACGAGAAGTTTGACGACAACAACGACCTGTTCGAGATCGCCCAGTGGTTCCCGCGCATGGCCGCCTACTACGACGTCTACGGCTGGCAGCACAAGCAGTTCCTGGGCTCGGGCGAGTTCACCCTCGAATTCGGCGACTACGACGTGCGCATCACGGTCCCGGCCGACCACGTGGTCGCCTCGACCGGCGAGCTGCAGAATCCGGGCGATGTCCTGAGCGCAGCGCAGCGCGAGCGCCTCAAGCAGGCCCGCACGGCAAAGAAGCCGGTCATCATCGTGACCCAGGCCGAAGCCGAAGCCGCTGAAAAGGCGCGCAGCGCGGTTGGCAACGGCGCCACCAAGACCTGGCACTTCAAGGCCAGGAACGTGCGCGACTTCGCCTTCGCCTCGAGCCGCAAGTTCATCTGGGATGCGCAGGGCGTCAAGAGTGGCGACGTCGACGTGCTGGCGATGTCGTACTACCCGAAGGAAGGCAATCCACTGTGGGAAAAGTATTCGACCCAGGCGATCATCCACACCATCGAGCAGTACAACAAGTATTCCTTCGACTACCCGTACCCGACCGCGATCTCGGTCAACGGCCCGGTGGGCGGCATGGAATACCCGATGATCTCGTTCAACGGCCCACGTCCGAGCAAGGACAAGAAGACCGGCGAGATCACCTATTCGCAGCGCACCAAGTATGGCCTGATCGGCGTGATCATCCACGAAGTGGGCCACAACTACTTCCCGATGATCGTCAATTCCGACGAGCGCCAGTGGACCTGGATGGACGAGGGCCTGAACACCTTCGTGCAATACCTGGCGCAGCAGGCATGGGAAGAGAACTGGCCGGACAGCCGCGGCGAGCCGCGCCGCATCACCGACTACATGAAGAGCCGTAACCAGGTGCCGATCATGACCAACTCGGAGTCGGTGCTGCAGTTCGGGAACAACGCCTATGCCAAGCCGGCCGCCGCGCTCAACGTGCTGCGCGAGACGGTGCTGGGCCGCGAGCTGTTCGACTTCGCCTTCAAGGAGTATGCCCAGCGCTGGAAGTTCAAGCGGCCCACCCCGGCCGACTTCTTCCGCACCATGGAAGATGCGTCCGGCACGGACCTCGACTGGTTCTGGCGCGGCTGGTTCTATACCACCGACGCGGTCGACGTGAGCGTGGATGGCATCACCGAATACACGGTCTCCAGCCAGGATCCGGAAGTCGAGAAGGCATTGCTGCGCGCACGCCGCGCCGAGGAGCCGGTGTCGGTCACCGAGCAGCGCAATAAAGGCATGGCGCGCCGTGTCGATGCGCATCCGGAGCTGAAGGATTTCTATAACGAGAACGACGACTTCACCGTCACCAACAAGGACCGCAACGGCTATCAGGAAAAGATGGCTGGCCTGGAGGATTGGGAAAAGGCGCTGCTCAAGGAAGGCAAGCACCTGACCCTGGTCGATTTCACGAATGTGGGTGGACTGGTGACGCCGTTGGTGGTGGAGATCGGGTTCAAGAGCGGCAAGAAGACCATCGAGCGTATTCCAGCGGAGGTGTGGCGCTATTCGCCGACGAAGATCACCAAGCTGTTCGTCACGGATGAACCGATCGTGAGCCTGGTCCAGGATCCATATTGGGAGACGGCCGACATCGACACCAGCAACAACAGCTGGCCGCGCAAGGCCACGCCGTCGCGCCTGGAGCTGTTCAAGACCGAGCGCGATCCGAACAACCTGATGCGCGACTTCGGCACCAAGCTCAAGGAACAGGAGAAGGCCGAAGAGAAGGTCGACACCCCGCCGGCGCAGTAAGACCGGCCGATCCACCCTGCGCCGGCAGCCTCACGCTGCCGGCGCGTCATTTTTAGCCGCCAAGAACATGACCTTCAAGTATCTGCACGCCGGCCTTGCCGCGCTGGTTCTCTCCGCCTCCGCCAGCGCCGCCGGCCCCGTCTTCGACGACAAGTTCCGCCAGCTGGACGAACTGCTGCCGACACCGGGCGAGACGCGCAACGCGGCCGGTGCGCCGGGCCACAAGTACTGGCAGCAGCGCGCCGATTACCGGCTGCGCGTGGCGATCGACGAGAACAAGCGCTCGCTGTCCGGGTCCGGCACCGTGACTTACCATAACAATTCGCCGGACACGCTGTCCTACCTGTGGGTGCAGCTGGACCAGAACATGTTCCGCAGCGATTCCGACAACCGCAATATCTCGACCCTGCCCTCGCGCGATGCCTGGCAGGCGCGCGGCAATGATGGTGTCAAGTTCGACACGCTGCGCTTTACGCTCGAGGCGCGCAAGTTCGCGGGCGGAATCGAGATCGCCAGCGTGACCGGCAGCGATGGCAAGCGGCTGCGCCATACGATCAACAAGACCATGATGCGGATCGACCTGCCGCAGCCGCTCAAGCCCGGCGCGCGCACGTCGTTCAATGTGGCCTGGAGCTTCAATATCCCCGAGATGAACGTGCTGGGCCGCCGGATGGGCTTCGAGCGCTTCGACGACGGCAACGACATCTACGAGATCGCCCAATGGTTCCCGCGCATGGCGGCCTATTACGACGCGGCCGGCTGGCAGAACGCGCAATACCTGGGCGATGGCGAATTCACGCTCGAATTCGGCGACTACGACGTCCAGATCACGGCGCCAGCCGACCACGTGGTAGCGTCCACCGGCGAATTGCAGAACCCGGGCGACGTGCTCAGCGCGGCGCAGCGCGACCGTCTCAAGCAGGCCCGCACGGCCAGCAAGCCGGTCATGATCATCACCCAGCTTGAAGCGCAAGCCAATGAAAAGGGCCGCGCGACCGGCACCAGGACCTGGCGCTTCAAGGCGCAGAACGTGCGCGACTTCGCCTTCGCCACCAGCCGCAAGTTCATCTGGGACGCGCAAGGCATCAAGAGCGGCAAGCAGGAAGTGATGGCCATGTCCTACTACCCGGCCGAGGCGAATCCTTTGTGGGAAAAATATTCGACGCCAGCCGTGATCCACACCATCGAGCAGTACAACAAGTACTCGTTCGACTACCCGTATCCGGTCGCGATCTCGGTCAACGGCCCGGTCGGCGGCATGGAATACCCGATGCTGTCGTTTAACGGCCGCAGGCCGGTCAAGGACGCCAAGACCGGCGAAATGACGTATTCGAAGGCCGCCAAGTATGGCCTGATCAGCGTGATCATCCATGAGGTAGGCCACAACTATTTCCCGATGATCGTCAATTCGGACGAGCGCCAGTGGACCTGGATGGACGAGGGCATGAACAGCTTCCTGCAGTTCCTGGCCGAGCAGGCCTGGGAAGAAGGCTATCCGGCGCGCCGCGGCGAGCCGCGCGACATCGTCTCGTACATGCGCAGTACAAACCAGGCGCCGGTGATGACCAATGCCGAGTCGACGCTCCAGCGCGGCAACAACGCCTACGCCAAGCCGGCCACCGCGCTCAATATCCTGCGCGAGACGATTCTCGGCCGCGAGCTGTTCGACTTCGCCTTCAGGGAGTACGCCGAGCGCTGGAAGTTCAAGCGCCCTACCCCGGCCGATTTCTTCCGCACCATGGAAGACGCGTCGGGCACGGACCTCGACTGGTTCTGGCGCGGTTGGTTCTATACGACCGATGCCGTGGACATCAGCGTCGACGGAATCACCGAATACACCGTCAGCAGCCAGGATCCGGACGTGGAGAATCTGCTGCGCCGCGAGCGCGCCAAGGGCGAGCCGGTATCGATCATGGACCAGCGCAACAAGGGCATGGCGCGCCGCATCGACGCCCATCCCGAGCTCAAGGATTTCTACAACGAGAACGACGAGTTCACGGTCACCAACAAGGACCGCAACAAATACCAGGAGACCATGGCCGGCCTGGAGGACTGGGAAAAGGCGCTGCTCAAGGAAGGCAAGCACCTGACCCTGGTCGAGTTTGCGAACAAGGGCGGGCTGGCGATGCCGCTGATCGTCGAGATCGAACTGAAAAGCGGGAAGAAAACCATCGAGCGGATTCCAGCCGAGGCCTGGCGCTACTCGCCCAGGCAGATCACCAAGCTGTTCGTCACCGACGAGCCGATCGTGGGCCTGACCCAGGATCCGTTCTGGGAAACCGCCGACATCGACACCAGCAACAACAGCTGGCCGCGCAAGGCCACGCCGTCGCGCCTGGAGCTGTTCAAGACCAAGCGCGATCCGAACAACCTGATGCGTGATTCGCTGACGCCGCTGAAGGGCGCCGCCGCACCGGAGGCGGCGCAATGACGCTGCACGGCTTCAAGCTGCTGTGCGTCGCCCTGCTGCTGTGCGTGAGCACGGCAGCAAGCGCGCACCGCTTCCACTTCGGCATGACCGACATCTCGTACAACGAGCGCACCAACAGCACCGAGATCGTCCACACCTACACGGCCCACGATATCGAAGCGCTGCTCCTGAACCTGTACCAGCGCCAGTTCGACCTCTCCGATCCGGAAGACCAGGACGTGCTGCGCAACTATGTCGAGCGCCAGTTCTGGCTGGCGGCGCAGGACGCCACGCGGCTGCCGGCCAGGTGGATCGGCATGACGGTCGACGCCAACAGCGTCGTCATCTACCAGGAAATCGAGAACACGCCGCTCGCCCGCGCGGCCACGATCCGCCAGGGCGTGCTGGTCGACTTCCTGCCCGAGCAGGTCAACACCGTCAACCTGAACGCGGGCGGCGCCGTGCGTTCTCTGACCTTTACCCGCCAGGCGCTCGAGCAGCCGGCCCAGTGACAAACACCTTCCCAAGAATCTCATGCATCTTCGTCCCATTCCCTGCGTGCTGGCCGCGCTGTTCGCGCCGTGCGCCATATCGCCCGTCCATGCCGACGACTTCCAGCTCCAGCGCGTGCTGGTCGAAGGCGCCCGCGCTTCCCAGCTGGGCGTCGCCGATTCGGCCGGCGCCGGCAGCGCTGGGGCCAAGGACCTGGCGGGCCGCATCGCCTACCGTCCCGGCGAGCTGCTCGAAGTCACGCCCGGCCTGATCGCCAGCCAGCACAGCGGCGAAGGCAAGGCCAACCAGTTCTACCTGCGCGGCTTCAACCTCGACCACGGCACCGACCTCGCGACCTGGGTCGACGGCATGCCGGTCAACCAGCGCAGCCACGCCCACGGCCAGGGCTGGACCGATCTGAACTTCCTGATCCCGGAACTTGTCGGCCGCCTCGATTACCGCAAGGGCCCGTACTCGGCGCGCGAAGGCGACTTCTCGTCGGCCGGCGTGGCGTCGCTTACCTATGCCAACCGGCTGGTGAAGGACATCGCCTCGGCCACCGTGGGCCAGGACGGCTACCGGCGCGCCATGATCGCCGGCTCGCCCGAACTGGCCGGCGGCAGCCTGCTGTACGCGCTGGAAGCGATGCACAACGACGGCCCATGGACGCGGCCGGACGACTACCGCAAGTTCAACGCCGTGCTGCGCTACAGCCGCGGCTTCGCCAACAACGGCTGGAGCGTCACTGCGATGGGCTATCGCGGCGACTGGGATTCGACCGACCAGATTCCGCTGCGCGCGCTGCGGGACGGCCGCATCGGGCGCTTCGACCTGGTCGACGACAGCGATGGCGGCGAGGCGCGCCGATTCAGCCTGTCGGGCATCTGGCGCCGCACCGGCGCCGACTCCGCCTCGAAGCTCAGCGCCTACGCGATCCGCAACCAGCTCGCGCTGTTCTCGAACTTCACTTATTTCCTGAACGATCCGGTCAACGGTGACCAGTTCGCCCAGCCCGATCGCCGCGTCACGACCGGCATCGACGCCACCCATACCTGGCATATGCACCGCACCGAGGAACTGTCGTCCGACCTGACGGTGGGCGCGCAGCTCCAGAACGACAATATCTTCAACGGCTTGTACGACACGCGCCGGCGCGAGCGCATCGCCACCACCCGCGAAGACCATATTGTCGAGACCAGCGGCGCCGTCTTCATCGAGAACGCCACCCGCTGGAGCGCTGCGCTGCGCACCGTCGCGGGTGTCCGCGCGAGCAACTACCGCTTCCGCGTCGATGGCGACCGGCTTGACAACGCCGGCAAGGCGCACGACACGCTGGTCACGCCGACCCTGAACATCGTCTACGGGCCGTGGGCGTCGACCGAGCTGTATGCCAACTATGGCCACGGCTTCCACAGCAACGATGCGCGCGGCACGGTGGCCAGCGTCGATCCGAAGACGCAGGGTGCAGTCGACCCGACCCCGGGCCTGGTCCGCTCGCGCGGGCTCGAATTCGGCGTGCGCACCGAAGCGATCCCGAAGATGCAGACCTCGCTGGCCGTGTACCGCCTCGACTTCGATTCCGAGCTGAGCTATATCGGCGACGCCGGCAATACCGAGGCGGGCGATCCGAGCCGCCGCTACGGCATCGAATTCTCGAACTACTACCGCCCGCTCAAGTGGCTGTCGATCGACCTCGACGCGGCCTGGGCCCGCGCCCGTTCGCGTGGAGAAACCCTCGACGGCGACCGGATTCCCGGCGCCATCGAGGGCGTGGCCCAACTGGGCGCGACGGTCGACCCGGCCGGCCCCTGGTCCGGCTCCCTGCGCCTGCGCTGGTTCGGCCCGCGCCCGCTCGTCGAGGACGACAGCGTGCGCTCGAACTCGAGCCTCACACTCAACGGCCGCATCGGCTACCGCCTCGCGAAAGACCTGCGCCTGGAACTGGAAGGCTTCAACCTCACCGACCGGCGCGCCTCGGCCATCGATTACTTCTACGAGTCGCAATTGCAGGGCGAAGCGGCGCCGGTGGCGGACGTGCACTTCCACCCGATCGAGCCGCGCTCGTTGCGCCTGACGCTGGTCAAGCAGTGGTGATGCAGAAGAGATAGCTCTCCGCCGGCATTGACTTTTGGTAACTAGCGGCATGTAATCACGGCTTTCATTCACAGGCTCGAGTAACCGACATGCCCCTGCGTTCCCTGCTTGCCATCGTTTGGATCAGCACCAGTATCTTCAGCATCTATATCGCCACTTTCTACGGCGGCGCGATCCTGGCCGGCACCCTCGAGAAGGACTGGAACGAGGTGCTGCCGCGGCTCTACGAGCCGGGCTCGATCGCCGCCGCCGCCATGATCGGGATGCACTTCCTTGCCGGCTCCAGCGTGCTGCTGCTCGGCCCCCTGCAATTCATCGCGGCCCTGCGCATGCGTCATCCGCGCCTGCACCGCTGGACTGGCCGCGTCTACGTCGTCTCGGCCCTGCTGGCCGGCATCGGCGGGCTGTCCTACCTGGCCCTGAAAGGTGCCGTGGGCGGCGTCGTGATGGAGATCGGCTTCGGCCTGTACGGCGTGCTGACCGTGGTCGCGGCCCTGCAGGCCTGGCGCCATGCGGTCGCGCGCCGCCTCGACCTGCACCGCGCCTGGGCGATCCGCCTGTTCGCGCTCGGCATCGGCTCCTGGCTGTACCGCATGTACTACGGCATCTGGCTCAAAGCCCTGGGCGGCGCCGGCCATACCAGTACCTTCGACGGGCCATTCGACATGACGATGAGTTTCTTCTTCTACCTGCCGAACCTGCTGGTAGCCGAATACTTCATCCGGCGCCATTCGCCGCCGGTGTTTTCGACGCCGCGCCGGATGCTCGGCCAGGCCGGCATCGTGGCGCTGGTGCTGGTGCTGGTGGCGGCGACCTGGCTGTTCGCCCATGCCTACTGGCTGCCGCACATCGGCCGCCGGCTGGCGCCGCTGTTCGCCTGATCCAGCCTATCTGCCATTCGACGAAGGCAGTCACCCGTAAAGACGAAAAGTGCTACGCTAACGGGATGACTACATTGCAAACGCAACTCCCCTATCTCGAACCGTCGCAGCTGACGGATGCACTACAGAGCAGCGGCTACGCCGTCCTGCGCCCAAGCGACGTCGCCCGCCTGGCCGGCTGCGGCATCGACGAACTCGACACACTCGTGCCGAGCTGGGACCGGCTCGAGCTGGACGAATACCTCAAGGATGGCGGCCGTTACCGCCGCCGCCGCCATTCCTGCTTCATCGACGACGCCGGCCAGCTGGCGCAGACGCCGCACCGCGCGCACTGGCAGCCGGTCGAGTACAACGCGCTGCACGGGGGCATGCACCGCCTGTTCGCGCCGATCGAAGCCGGCACCGTCGCCAACCCGGCCTGGGAACAGCTGCTGCGTGCGCTGGGCGGCGTTTGCTCGGCGGTCGCGGGCCAGCAGCGCTGGTTCGTCGAAGCGCACCAGTTCCGCATCGATACCGCCGACGGCATCGGCCGCCCCACGCCCGAAGGCGCGCATCGCGACGGCGTGAATTTCGTGGCCGTGATCCTGATCGGGCGCAAGGACATCAAGGGCGGCGAAACACGCGTCTTCGACGCCCACGGCACGGCCGGCCAGCGCTTCACCATGCTCGAACCCTGGACCCTGCTGCTGCTGGACGATGCGGCCGTGATCCACGAATCGACGCCCATCCAGCCGCTGGGCGGCCACGGGCACCGCGACACGCTGGTGCTGACCTGGCGCGCCAACGCCTTCCAGGGCGAAGACGCTTGACCAAGCTTGTACCGTCAAAAAAAAAAACGCCCGCGAACCTGTTGGTTGGCGGGCGGGAATCCAATTTTCGGAGAAAACTGGAGGAGACGGTTCTAATATATTCCTTTTTATTGTGCAGTGCAATACGGTAGAACTACTGTAGTTGTTTCAATAGAGGAAGCCCTCTAACCCGCCTCTTCCGCAAACCCGTTTGCGGCAGTGCGCAAATTCTTTTTTTCCGCACTTCCCACGATTTAGGCCATCCGTTCGGCCACTCTCCCGTTTTTTCGATGTTGCCGTTGTTTAACGGTGCATGGTGTGCGCTCCCGTTGTCCGTATCGTATTTGCTACACTTGTTCGATACCGCTAAAGATATAGACACCATGATAAAAATTCGACACCCGCGTGTCCTTGCCATTACCCTGGGGGCCGCCATGCTATGCGCCACGTTCGCGCTGGCCACCGCCAACCGCGCCGACGCCAAGGATGAAAAAGCGCCGCCCCGCCCGGCCCTGAGCGTCACCACCGCCCGCCCCGCCAGCACCAGCCTGCCGATCAATCTCACCGCGAACGGCAGCATCGCGGCCTGGCAGGAAGCCGTTATCGGCAGCGAATCGAACGGCCTGCGCCTGGCCGAGGTGCGGGTCAATGTCGGCGACGTGGTCAAGAAGGGGCAGGTGCTGGCGGTGTTCGCGGACGAGGCGGTGCGCGCCGACATCGAGGGCGCGCGCGCCGCAGTGCTCGAAGCCCAGGCCAATGCCCAGGAAGCGAAATCGAACGCCGAGCGCGCCCGCAGCCTCGCAAGCTCGGGCGCCATGAGCGCGCAGCAGGTCACCCAGTACGTCACCGGTGAACGCACGGCGGCGGCGCGGGTGCAGTCGGCCCAGGCCACGCTCACCCAGCAGCGGCTGCGCCTGAAGTACACGCAGGTAGTCGCGCCCGACAGCGGCGTGATTTCGGCGCGCAACGCCACCGTCGGCGCCGTGGTCGGCGTCGGCACGGAACTGTTCCGCATGATCCGCCAGGGCCGCCTGGAGTGGCGCGCCGAGGTCGTGGCGCAAGACCTGGGCCGCATCAAGCCCGGCGCCAGCGCGGTGGTGCGCGCCGCCAGCGGCGCGGAAATCGCCGGCAAAGTGCGCACCGTGGCGCCATCGGTCGATCCGCAGACCCGCGTCGCCCTGGTCTATGTCGACCTGCCACCGGCGCTGTCGAGCGACACGCCACTGAAGGCGGGCATGTTCGCCAGCGGCCGCTTCGAGCTGGGCAAGTCCAATGCCCTGACCGTGCCGCAGCAGGCGGTCGCCGTGCGCGACGGCTTCAGCTACGTGTTCCGCCTGAACCCCGACAGCCGCGTAAGCCAGGTCAAGGTGAACCTCGGGCGCCGCCTGGGCGAGCGGGTCGAAGTCGTCAGCGGCGTGAATGCCGATACGCCGATCGTGATCCAGGGCGCCGGCTTCCTCAACGATGGCGATCTGGTACGGAACATCGCCGCCTCACCTGTACCCGCGCCCGCGTCCGCGGCGCCACGGGCCACGGCAGCGCGCTGAGGGAAGCACGATGAACTTTTCCGCTCTCTCGATCCGCAACCCGATCCCGGCGATCATGCTGTTCGCCCTGCTCACCGTGGCCGGGCTGCTGGCCTTCAACGCCAGCAAGGTGCAGGACTTCCCGGACATCGAGCTGCCGATCGTGACCGTCACCGCGACCCTCGACGGCGCCGCCCCGGCGCAGCTCGAGACCGAGGTCGCGCGCAAGCTTGAAGACTCGATCGCCACCCTGCAAGGCATCAAGAACATCTATACCCGCGTGCTCGATGGCGTGGCCACCGTCACGGTCGAGTTCATCCTCGAGCGCGATCCGGCCGACGCCGTCAACGACGTGCGCGACGCCGTCTCGCGCGTGCGCGCCGACATGCCGGCCGAGCTGCGCGACCCCACGGTCACCAAGACCGCCACCGCCGGCCGCGTGGTCTCGACCTTCACCGTCGCCGCCGCGCCAGGCTCGAGCCTGGACGACCAGGACCTGAGCTGGTTCGTCGACAACGACGTCTCCAAGCGCCTGCTGAGCGTGCCCGGGCTGGGCGCCGTCAAGCGCGTGGGCGGCGTGACGCGCGAGGTGCGGGTCGAGCTCGACGACCAGCGCATGGCCGCCCTGCGCGTGTCGGCGCTGGACGTCTCGCGCCAGTTGCGCAACGTGCAGCGCGAGGCGCCCGGCGGACGCGGCGACGTGGCCGGCGTCGAGCAGTCGGTGCGCACCCTGGCCACGGTGCAGACGGCGCAGCAGCTGGCGGCGATGGACATTCCGCTGCCGGACGGCCGCCATGTGCGACTGGACCAGGTGGCGAACGTGATCGACACGGTCGAGGAACAGCGCGCGCTGGCCGAGCAGGATGGCCGCAAGGTGGTCGCCTTCGAAGTGTTCCGCACCCGCGGCGCCGGCGAGATCGATGTCGCCACCGGCGCGCGCGCCGCGATGGAGCAGCTCGGGAAGGAAAACCCGAAGCTGGTGATCAAGGAAGTGATCGACAACTCCTACTCGGTCGAGGAAAACTTCGACGCCTCGATGCACATGCTGTACGAAGGCGCGCTGCTGGCGGTGCTGGTGGTGTGGTGGTTCCTGCGCGACTGGCGCGCGACCCTGATCGCGGCCGCCGCCCTGCCGCTGTCGGTGATCCCGGCCTTCCTGGGCCAGTACCTGTTCGGCTACACGCTCAACATGGTCACCCTGCTGTCGCTGGCCCTGGTGGTCGGCGTGCTGGTCGACGACGCGATCGTCGAGATCGAGAACATCTCGCGCCACCTCCACATGGGCAAGACGCCGATGCAGGCCGCGCTGGAAGCGGCCGACGAGATCGGGATGGCGGTGATCGCCACCACCTTCGCCCTGGTCGCGGTGTTCTTGCCGACCGCCTTCATGGGCGGCATCCCCGGCAAATTCTTCAAGCAGTTCGGCTGGACCGCGGTGCTGGCCATCCTGGCCTCGCTGCTGGTGGCGCGCCTGTTGACGCCGATGATGTGCGCCTATTTGATGAAGGCGCCGAAGAACATCCACAGGGACGCGCAGGGCAATCCGCATGCGCCGCAGGACGGTCCGCTGATGCGCCGCTATCTCGCCGTCATGCAATGGTGCCTGCGCCGCCGCGGCCTGACCATGCTGGGCGCGGCCGTGTTTTTCGTGGGCTCGCTGGCCCTGGTGCCGCTGCTGCCGACCGGTTTCATGCCGCCGGCCGACCGCTCGCAGACCCAGGTCAATGTCGAACTGCCGCCGGGCTCCACCCTGGCCCAGACCCATGCGGTGGCCGAGCAGGTGCGCCAGCAGGTGATGGGAGTCACCGGCGTCACGAGCGTGTTCAGCTCGATCGGCGGCGGCTCCAGCGGCGACGCCTTCTCGCCCGGGGCGGCGGCCGAGGCGCGCCGCGCCGTGCTGACCATCGCCACCGTCCACCGCAGCGAGCGCGACATGAAGCTGGGCGTGATCGAGAACACCATCCGGCAAACGCTGGTGGACATCCCGGGCGCGCGCTTCACGGTCGGCGTGCCGGACGCCGGCACCAAGATGCAGCTGGTGCTGCGCAGCGACGACGCCCAGGCGCTCACCGCGGCGGCGCGCCAGGCCGAGCGCGAGCTGCGCACGCTCTCCGGCATCGGCAACGTCAGCTCCAGCGCGTCGCTGGTGCGCCCCGAGATCATCGTGCGGCCCGACTTCGCGCGCGCGGCCGACCTGGGCGTGACGGCGGCGGCCATCGGCGAGACGGTGCGCGTGGCCACCGCCGGCGACTACGAGCAATCGCTGGCCAAGATGAACCTGGACGAGCGCCAGGTGCCGATCCGGGTCAAGTTGCCGGACGCGGTGCGCGCCGACCTGGACGCCATCGGCCGCTTGACGGTGCCGGGCGCGAACGGCCCGGTGCTGCTGTCCACCGTCGCCGACATCACGATGGAGAGCGGCCCGGCCCAGATCGACCGCCTGAACCGCAGCCGCAATGTGACGCTCGACGTCGAGCTGTCGGGCCGCGCGCTGGGCGAAGTCAATGCCGAGGCGCGCGCGCTGCCGGTGTTCCAGTCGCTGCCGTCCTCGGTGACGATCGCGGAACTGGGCGACGCCCAGGAGATGCAGGCGCTGTTCAACAGCTTCGGCGTGGCGATGCTGATCGGCGTGCTGTGCATCTACGGCGTGCTGGTGCTGCTGTTCTCGGACTTCATGCAGCCGGTCACGATCCTGGCCGCGCTGCCACTGTCGATCGGCGGGGCGTTCGTCGCCCTTCTGCTCACCAGCAACGCGCTGTCGATGCCGACCATGATCGGCCTGATCATGCTGATGGGGATCGTGACCAAGAACTCGATCCTGCTGGTCGACTACGCGATCCTGGCGCGCGAGGCTGGGATGAACCGCTTCGACGCCCTGGTCGACGCCTGCCACAAACGCAGCCGCCCGATCGTGATGACCACCATCGCCATGGGCGCCGGCATGCTGCCGCTGGCGCTGGGCTTTTCGGGCGACCCGAGCTTCCGCTCGCCGATGGCGGTGGCCGTGATCGGCGGCCTGATCACCTCGACCTTGTTGAGCCTGCTGGTGGTGCCCGCCGTGTACACCTATATCGACGACCTGGAACACTGGCTCAAGCGCCACGGGCGCAGGCTGCGGCGCCAGCCCGCACCGGCCCCGGCGCCGGCCAAAACCGGGGAGACCAGCCCAGGCTAGGATTACAATAACGCCATGCGTATCCTCGTCGTCGAAGACAACCCCGATATCCTGGCCAACCTGTACGGTTTCCTGGAGCCCAAGGGCTATGCGGTCGACTCGGCCCGCACCGGCTACGCGGGGCTGGCCCTGGCTTCCGAGAACAGCTATGACGTCATGGTGCTCGACGTCATGCTGCCCGGCCTGAACGGCGTGGAGCTGTGCCAGAAGCTGCGCGCCGAGCTGCGCGTGGCGACCCCGGTGCTGATGCTGACCGCGCGCGACAGCCTGGCCGACAAGGCCGCCGGCTTCGACGCCGGCGCCGACGACTACCTGGTCAAGCCGTTCTCGATGGCCGAACTCGACATGCGCCTGCGCGCGCTGGTGCGCCGCGCCGAAGGCCGGCAAGCCGTGGGCAGCGAGCTGCGCTTCGGCAGCATCGTGTTCGATCCTGACCTGCAGGAAGCCTCGCGCGACGGCGTGCGCATCACGCTCACCAAGACCGGCTACGTCCTGCTGCGCTGCCTCCTGGGCGCGGCTCCACGCATCGTCACCCGCGAGACGCTGGAGCAGGCGCTGTGGGGCGACCACCGTCCCGAAAGCGACGCCCTGCGCACGCATATCCACGCGCTGCGCCATGCGCTCGACAAGCCGTTCGGGCAACCGATGCTGCACACCATCGCCGGCGTCGGCTACCGCATCGCGCTGCCGGATGCCGCCGCCTCCGCCACCACGCATGCTGCGGACTGATTCGCTCAAGCGCGGCATCACCGCCGCCTTCGTCCTGTTCGGGGTGGTGCTGTCGCTGCTGGTCGCCATGCTGACCGCGCTGGCGATCGAAGGCATCGAGGTGCACCTGGTCGACAACCGCCTGTCCGAGGTCGCCACCTGGGCCCTGCCGCGGCGCGCGGCCGGCCTGGAGACCGACCTCCCGGCCGGCGTCCGCTTCCACCTGGGCGACGAGATCCCGCCGCGCCTGCGCGGCCTGGCACCGGGCATCTCCGACATCGAACTCGATGGCAAGGGCTTGCAGGTCCTGGCCGGCAGCAGCGCCGGACAACCGTATGTGGTGGTCGACTACGAGAGCGACTACGAGCAGGTCGAGCTGGTGGTGTACTCGATGTTCGGCGGCTTCTTCGTCGTCTTCGCCCTGCTGGCCGCCGGCCTGGGCGGCTACGTCGGGCGCCGCATCGTGATCCCGATGCGCGAGCTGGCCGACGCCGTGACGCTGGGAGCGTCGCCGCTGCCGCACGCCAGCCGCGAGGACGAGCTGGGCGTGCTGGCGCGCGCGCTCGACGCCCATACCTCGCAGCTGCGCGCCTTTCTCGACCGCGAGCGTTTTTTTACCGGCGACGTGAGCCACGAACTGCGCACCCCGCTCACCGTCATCATGGGCGCGGCCGAGATCCTGCTGCAGGACGACACCCGTCCCGCCCTGCGCGCGCCCGCCGCCCGCATCTACCGCGCGGCGCAAGAGGCGACCGAATGCGTCACCGTCCTGCTGTTGCTGGCGCGGGCGCCTGACGTTGGCGAAGCCGCGCCGGTCTCGGTGAGCGCGATCGCGCGTCGCGAGACCGAGCGCCACCAGGCCATGTTGGCTGGCAAGCCGGTGGTGCTGCGCTGCGTGGGCGAGGCCGAGGTCGTGGTGCGCGCGCCGCCCGAGTTGTGCACCTCGATCGTCGGCAATCTGGTGCGCAACGCCTGCCAGTACACGGAAAGCGGCGCAGTCACCGTGTCGCTCACGCCGCGGCGGGTGATCGTCGAGGACACCGGCCCCGGCCTGCCGGACGCGGTGCGCCAGGTGCTGGGCCAGGCCGAGCGCGCGGCGCCGTCCAGCGGTTCGGCCGGCACCGGCCTGGGCCTGTCGCTGGTGACGCGCATCTGCGAATACCTTGGCGCCACCCTCGCCTACGAACCCTGCCCCCAGGGCGGCAGCCGTTTCACCATTACTTTTCCGGCTTAGTCCGGCACACGGTAGCGCTGCTCGCGGTACAGCAGCGACGGCAGCATGACGTGCGCCATCGCCCGGTCGACCTTGTCCTGGGCCGGCTGCGCGCGGCCGGGATCGAAGGCGCCGCTGGCGCCATCGTAGCGCGCCGCCAGCGGCGCCTGTCCCGGCCGCAGCACGGTCGCGTTCGCGCCTTCGAGGTAGGCGAAATAGTCGTTGAACTGGATCAGCGCGCGGCCCGGCGTGGAGGCATCCTTCACCAGGTCGCGCCCGATCATCGGGTGGGTGCTGGACACGCCCAGCAGCGACAGCAAGGTGGGGCCAAGGTCGACCTGGCTGGCGATCGTGGCGATGCGCTTCGGTTCGATGTCGGCGCCCAGGATCAGGCCGGGAATGTGGAATTTCTTGATCGGCACCAGGCTGTCGCCATAGACGCGGTTGTCATGGTCGGCCACGATCAGGAACACGGTATCCTTCCAGTAGGCCTGCTGTTTCGCTGCGCGGATGAAGTTGCCTAGCGCGTGGTCGGCATACTTGACCGCATTGTTCACGGTCTGCTTGTCGGGGTCGTGCAGTTCGATCTTGCCGTCGGGGAATTCAAACGGCGCGTGATTCGAGGACGTGAAGATCAGGCTGAAGAACGGCTTATCTTGTTCATGCAGTTTTTTCAGGCGCTCGAGCGACTTGTCGAACAGGTCTTCGTCCGAGGCGCCCCAGCTGCCGACGAACGCCGGCTTCATGTCGCCGATGTCGACGATGTTCTGGAAGCCGTTACCGGTGAAGAAACTGCGCATATTGTCGAAGTGGGCTTCACCGCCATACACGAACTCGGTGTGATAGCCCTGGCGGCCGAGGCCATCGGCCAGCGTGTAGAAATTCTGCTGCGACAGCGATAGTTTCACCGTGCTGCGCGCCGGCGTCGGCGCGTAGCCGGCCACCACCGCCTCGATGCCACGCACCGAGCGGGTGCCGGTGGCATATAGCTGCTCGAACCACCAGCCTTGGTCCTTCAGCTTTTCCAGTTCCGGCGTCACCGGCAGGCCGCCCAGCGACTTCACGAAGGTGGCACCCATGCTCTCTTGCAACACGATGACGAGGTTGAGTGGCCGGCTGCGCTGGACCGCTGCCTGCTGGTAATGCAGCGTTGGCAATTCTGGATTGGGGAAAGCGTAATCGCGCAGCCACGGCGCCGCCTTCACCTCGGCCAGCACCCGCTCGCGCGGGAAGTCGCCGTAGATCTCGGACGACTTCGCCTCGTTGCCCATCGAGCGGATCGCATCCAGCACCGACCAGGCCGAGTTGATGACGAGGGAATTGACCATCGCATCACCGGTCAGGGCGAACATGGCCGGGTTGGCCGGACGGTGGCCGGTGGTCGAGCGGATCTGCACGAACACCAGCAGGCACAGGACGGGCCAGACCAGCAGCAGCTTGCGGCTGGGCCACATCGTCATGCCGGCCGCCGCTCTTTTCAGCTGGCGAACCAGCGCAATCCCGAGAATGACGGTCAGCGCGCAGCCCAGCAGCAGCGCGCTACGAAAGCCATACCACAGCGTCGAAAATACTTCTTGCGGATAACCGAGGTATTCGATGAACAGGCGATTCGGCCGCGCATCGTATTGCATGAGGAACTGGGGTGACGCGATTTCCATGAACACGATGAAGATCAGCGCACAGCCCGTCCACCCCACGCTGACCGTGCGCCACAGGCGTGCGCTGCGGGCATGCGCCAGCAGCGGCGCCAGCAGCAGCGGAACGGCGATGAAGTAACCGAGCAGGATCAAGTCGGCGCGTACGCCTTGCAGCAGGATCTCGGGCACGACGCCCGTGGCCGCCACGCGCGGCCATTGCCAGGCAACCAGTGCAAATCTGAAGCTGGACAGGAGAATGAGGCCGATGAACAGCAACCGGACCAGTGGCGCGAAAGGGCCGGCCCAGCCGAAATAGCGCGCCGGCAAGACAGCCCGAATCGGTGACGCCGTCGCGCCGTCACTGATGCTTTTGGGCAGATGAAGTTTCTCGATGTTCATGCTATGCATGCTAGGTCGCATGCCGTCATCGAGATGTTAACGGGGCGTTAAGGAAGCGTTAAAACGGCGGGCTATTCACGGCGAGGATGGAAAAAAGCCCGGCCAGCAAGCGCCGGCCGGGCTGTTCAAGAAGCGCCTGGAGGCGCGCATCCTGGCGACAGGATCAGTCGCGGTAATCGCGGTAGCTGCGATAGTCGCTGCGGTCGCTCGAGCCACCCAGCAGCTTGGCCAGGATGAAGCCCACGCCCACCGCGGCCAGCAGTGCGCTGCCAGGGTTGTTCTTGACGTATTCCTTGCCCTGGGCCGACAGGTCCGAGCACTTCTCGCTCAGCTGGCTCGAACCGCCACCCAGTTTCTCTTGAGCCGAGCTCAGCAGGCCGGTGACCTTGTCGACGCCGGCGTGGGCGCGCGAAGCCAGGTTGTCGACCACGGGCTGGGCGGCCTGCGCTGCCTTGTCGATGCCTGCGTGCACCTTGTCTGGCGAGATCGACGAGATCGCGGCCTTGATGCCGCCGACCGTCGATTGATCGCCGTTCGAGGAGTCCGACGACGAAGCCGAGGACGATGGGGTCGACGACGAGGACGATGGGGTCGACGAAGAAGACGACGGGGTCGACGACGACGATGGGGTCGACGACTGGCTCGACGACGAAGCGCCCAGGCCGCTGTTACCCAGCGAGCCGGTGCTGCCAGCTGCCGAGCTCAGGTTCGAAGACGACGACGACTGCGACGATGGCGAGCCGATCGACGAACCCGACGAACCCGACGACGACGCGCCGGTGCTGCCCATATTGCCGCTCGACGAGGCGCTTTGCTGGTTCGACGTCGACGGCGACGAGCTGGTGCTGCTCAGGTTCGACGACGCGCTCTGCTGGCTGCCCGACGATGCGGTGGCGCCCTTGTTCAGGTTGGAATCCTGGCTCTTGCCGATGTTCGAACCGGCCTTGTTGGCGTCGATGCCTTTGCCTTCGTTAGACTTTTGATTATCCATGATGTATCCCTCATAAAATGTGTGACCAACGCGGAGTAGACCGATATTCGACTATCACCACATTCTTCCTTGAATCAGTCCGATACAAACGCGGGAACGAAAGCTGCCTGCGGTACATCAATCGCTCGGTGGAGCGGCCTTCCAGGGCTTCGTCACGAGCGCAGTATCGAACCATCTGCGTCGCAATACAAAAAATACAATAGACCAGCAATAAGAGACCGTGCGCTGACTAACAGAGCCATTCCATCCGTCTAAAAAGCTGCTTTTTATCAAGTGGCGACCAATGAAAGCCCGTTGGCGAGTAACATACGGGGTTTCGCCCGAAGCAGGCGTCCGGTACGACATCACATGGCAGTAGATCACCTTCCAGGCAAGCGCCTGCCGCCGCGCCAGGCCCTGCCGGCGCCGAACGACGCGGCATCCAGACGGCAGGAAGAGGCCGAGAAAGCAGCACGCGTGCGTGGCGTGGCGTCGATCGCGGCGATGCGGGAAGCCATCCGGCAGGGGGCGCGCCAGCTTCCCCCGTTCACCGCCGTGCCCCGCCTGGCCAGGCTCGATGCGGCCGGTTTCCGGGCGCGGGCGGCGGCCGGCATGCCCTTCCTGGTCACCGGCATCGTCAAGCGCTGGCCCCTGGCCGACCTCGGCCCGCACGACCTGCGCGCGCAGTTCGGCCACCTGCCGGTGCGGGCGCGCGTCGGCGACTACGTCAATACGGCGTTCGCGCCGGACCGCGCCATGCAGGACATGCTGCTGCGCGACTACCTCGACCTGACGCCGCCGGATGCAGCATCCGGCCTGCCGCCCTACGTCGGCAACCTGTCCCTGCGCGAACTGAACCGCCTATGCCATTGGCCGACCTGGTTCGACAAGATGGGCCCGCCCCGCTTCTGGATCGGCCCGGCGCGCACGGTGACGCCGCTGCACTGCGACTACGACGACAATATCTTTGCCCAGCTGTGGGGCAGGAAGCGTATCTTCCTGGCGCCGCCGCACCACGACGCCTTCTTGTATACCCGTGAGGCCAATCCGCTGCTGTTCGGCTCTCCGGTCGACCCGGAGGCGCCCGACTTCGACGCCTATCCGCTGGCGCGCCAGGCGGCGCTGGTCGAATTCATCGTGGAGCCGGGCGATATGCTGTACGTACCGGCCGGCTGGTACCACCAGGTGCGGGCGCTGAGTTTTTCGCTGTCGTCCAACCGCTGGGCGCGCGGCCAGCCGCTGGCGCTGGGCGCGTAGGCTACGCGGCGCGGCCCTACGCGGCCCGGCGCTCTTCCTCGACCGCGGGCGTGGCGCCGCCGGCATCGTCCGGCGACAGGAATTGGGTCGACGGCCGGCCATCGGCATTATGCTGCACGATGCGGCGCGGGCGGCCCTGGGCGTCGAGCCAGACCTGGCCGATGCCGGCGCCGTTCCACAGGCGCTCCCCGCTCGTGCGCTGGTCGGGCAGGCGCGGGCTCAGGGCCAGGTCGCGGCGCTTGGTGAACCAGTTCAGCGGCGAGCGCGGCGAATACAGCCAGCGGTTCAGGCGATCGAGCCAGTCGAGCAGGCGCCGCGGGAATTCGTTCTTGATGCCGCTGCTGGTGATCTGCCAGACGTGCTGGGGACGATCGGATGCACGCACTACCACGTCGTAGACAAAGGAATAATGCACATCGCCCGACAGGACGACGTAGTTTCCCGGGGTGCGCGAGTGGCGGAAAATATTGAGCATGCTGCTGGCCGCGCCACGGTGCGCCATCCAGTTCTCGGCGTCGACCGTCAGCGCCAGGCCGACGAAGGTGGCGATGCGCTGCACGACTTCGATCAGCTTGACCCCGAACATCGGCGCCGCCGAGACGATCACGGCCGCCGTTTCATCGAGCAGCTCGTGCTGCAACTCGGTCAGCGATTCCCAGTCCATCAATCCCGACGGGTGGCTCGGCGTGCGCCGGTTGCGCCAGCGCCGGGTGCGCGTGTCGAGCACGATGATGGCCGGCTGGGTGCGCAGCATGTAGTCCCATTTGCGAAACGCCAGCAATTGCCGGATCAGCGCGTCCTGGGGGCCGGGCTCCAGGCGCCCCCTGGCATCCGGCGTTGCACTGAGGGCGACCATGGCATCGAGTGCGTCCTGGAAGACGTCGGGCCGGTTGCCCCAGCCCTGGCACAGCAGATAGGCGATCAGCGCATTGCCCACGATGCGGCGCGAGAACGGGTGGCCGTAGGCGGTGGCTTCCCACTTGGCCGACAGGTTCCAGTCATCGGTGATGTCGTGGTCGTCGAAGATCATCAGGGTCTGCACGTGCGCCAGCAGGCGCGATGCCTGCGGCAGCTCGTCGCAAAATCCGCGCAGGGCCGCGCCTTCGCGGCGCCAGCGTTCGACATGCTTTGGGGTCAAGGGCGGCATGGCCGGCTCACCCACGATCCGCCACGGCACCGGCGACCAGGCCAGCAGGTACATCGCCATCACCTCGGCCAGCGTCACCAGGTGGTTGTGGGCGTTGGCGGTGGTGAAGATCGGCTTTTCGGAACCGCCGAAGAAGCGGTCGCGCAGGTCGTCGTTCGATTTGAAGGCGGGCAGCAGGTTCTCGCGGCAGTAGTAGCCGGCCGGATGCGCGTACAAGGCCTCGCTGTCGGCCACCACCGCGCCTTCCAGGCACTCGCCGTACAGGCCGAGGCGTTCGATGAGCGCATGGATTGCCGCCAGCATCGGGCCGGCCACGTCGTCGGCATAAATCTGGTCGCCGCACAGCATGAGCATCGCGGGCCGTTCCCCGGCCTCCTCGATCTGGTCGGCCAACAGGGCGTCGGCGCGCGCCAGGCCGTCGGGCGAGCGGTGGTGCGGCTTGCGGCAGGAACCGTAGAGGATGTTGTCCATGCGGCTGCGCAGCACGAAGCTGGGCCGCGCTTGTCCCGCGTGGAGCAGGTGCGGCGCCCACTGTCTTATGCCGGCGCCGTCCTGGTCGACCAGGTCGTACCCGACCAGCGTATCCTGCGGCAGCGGCTCGTCGAGGGCGATGTCGATCAGGTGGAGGTATGCATGCGTACCGACGCGTACGACGCGGCGGCAGGCGTCGTCGAGCCGCAGCTGGCGCGGGGCGGCCCCGTGCGGGACGAGTTCCAGGGTCAGGTCCAGCTCGGCGCTGCCGGCGAGCCACAGCACCAGACGGCCCGGTTCGAGGCGGCGCAGGATCGGGCCGGCCAGCACCAGGGGAAGGTCAGCGGAAGGTGGGGTCTGGATCAACGCGGCACGGTAGTCTAGGGAACAGGACGACCGAGTGTAGCAGATGACCTGCGTTCAACCGCGCGCGATCACGAGCAGGCCGACCACGATGAAACCGCATCCGGCCAGCTTGGCCGGCGTGAGCGCTTCCTGCAAAAACAGCCATCCCAGAAGCAGCGCGATCACCACGCTGCCCTTGTCGATCAGGGCGACCGTGGACACCTGCCCTTCCTTGATCGCCTTGTAATAGAAGATCCAGGACAAGGCGGTGGCCACCGCCGATCCGGCCAGCCAGGCGAGATTGGCCCGGGTGAGGGACTGCACCTCGCGCACCGGCACCACGGCAGCGGTGAACAGCAGCACGAACACGAACACGAAGCAGGTGCGCACCGCCATCCCGAGGTCGCCCGAGATGCCGGTCAGTCCCGGCTTGGCGATGACGGCCGTGACACCGGCGAACAGCATCGACAAGAAGGCGTACAAGACCCAGCGTTCCATACGAGGCCCCGGTTCAGTAATAGACGCAGATACGCTGGCCGTCGATCTCGTGCACCCGGATGTCGAGCTGGTACAGGTCGCGCAGCACCTCAGGTTGGATCAGCTCTTGCGGCGTGCCGTGGTAAGCGACCCGGCCGCCGCGCATGGCGACGATGCGGTCGGCGTAGCACGAGGCGAAGTTGATGTCGTGCAGGACCAGGATCACGGTCTTGCCCAGTTCGCGCGACGTGCGGCGCAGCAGCGCCATCATGTCGACCGCGTGGCGCATGTCGAGATTGTTGAGCGGCTCGTCGAGCAGCACGTAGTCGGTGTCCTGGCACAGCACCATGGCCACGAAAGCGCGCTGGCGCTGGCCGCCCGAGAGCTGGTCGAGGTAGCGGTCGGCCAGCTCCGACAGGCCCAGGTAGCCGAGCGCGCGCCCGACATGGGCCGCATCCTCGACCGTGGGCCGGCCCTGCGTGTGCGGGTAGCGGCCGAAGGCGACCAGGTCGCGCACCGTGAGGCGCATCGGCAGGTGGTTGTCCTGGCGCAGGATGGCCAGGCGCTTGGCCAGCTCCTGGCTATCGCCTTTCACCACGTCGATGCCGTCGACCAGCACCCGTCCCGCGCTCATCGGCAGCAGTCGGCTGATCATCGACAGCACGGTCGACTTGCCGGCGCCGTTCGGGCCGATGATGGCGGTGACGCCGCCGGCCGGCAGGGTGAGCGTCACGTCGTCGACGACGACCGTGTCGGCATAGCGTTTGCTGATATTGGAAATCTCGATCATGCTCGGTACTCTCTAGTGCGACTGCTTGCGGGTGATCAGGAACAGGAACAGCAGGCCGCCGACAAACTCGATGACGACGCTGACAGTGGCATTCAGTTCGAGCACGCGCTCGAGCAGCACCTGGCCACCGACCAGGAACACCACGCCCCACAGCACGGCCATCGGCAGCAGGTATCTGTGCTTGCTGGAACCGGCCGTCACATACGCCAGGTTGCTCACCAACAGGCCGAAGAAGGTGACCGGGCCGACCAGGGCGGTCGACACCGACACCATCACCGCGATCAGGGCCAGGGTGAACATCACCGTCCGGCGGTAGTCGATACCGAGGTTCATGGCGATCTCGCGGCCCAGCATCAGGACGTCGTACCGGCGGCGCAGGCGCCAGGCCGCGATCGAGGCCAGGCCGATCGCCACCGCCGCCACCCACAGCAGGCCGGTCTGGATGGCGTTGAACGACGCGAACATGCGGTCTTGCAGCACCATGAACTCGTTGGGATCGATCAGGCGCATTACGAAGCTCGACAGGCTGCGAAACAGCAGGCCGAACACGATCCCGGCCAGCAGCATCAGGTGCAGGCTGTGCGCCGCACCGTTGAACAGCGCGCGAAACAGCAGGCAGGCGAAGCCCGTCATCAAGACCACCTCGACCGCGAAGCGCAGGTTCGGGTTGCCGGTCTCGGTCAGCGGATCGATGCCGAGGGTGAAGATGATCACCGCCTGGATCAACAGGTACAGGGCGTCGAAGCCCATGATCGACGGCGTCAGGATGCGGTTGTGGGTGATCGTCTGGAACAGCACCGACGACACCGCGATCGCATACGCCACCAGCAGCATGGCCGCCAGCTTGGCGCCGCGAAACGGCAGCACGAAGTCCCAGTTGCCACCGGCGCCGATCAGCATGAAGGCGGCGACGACCGACAGCGCCAGGCCCGCCAGCAGGACCAGGCGCGCTTTTGGGTTCAAATCAAGCGTCACGTGAACGACCTCGCAGCAACAGGAACAGGAACAGCGCGCCGCCAATGATGCCGACCACGGTGCCGATCGGGATCTCGTAGGGATACACGACCAGGCGGCCAATGATGTCGCAGGCCAGCACGAACAGGCCGCCGAGCAGCGCGACCCAGGGCACCGAGCGGCGCATATTGTCGCCGAACAGGATGCTGACCACGTTCGGCACGATCAGGCCCAGGAAGGGAATGCTGCCGGCCGTGACCACCACCACCGCCGAAATCGCCGACACGATCAGGAGCCCCTGGAAAGTCAGGCGCTTGTAGTTCAGGCCCAGGTTGGTCGTGAACTGCTGGCCCATGCCGGCGACTGTAAACCGGTCGGCCGCGACCCAGGCCGCGAAGGCCAGCACGGCGCCGATCCACAGCAGCTCGTAGCGCCCGCGCAGCACGCCCGAGAAATCGCCGACGGTCCAGGCGTGCAGCGTCTGCAGCATGTCGTGGCGGAAGGCGAAGAAGGTCGTCACCGCCTGGATCACGCCGCCCAGGATCAGGCCGACCAGCGGCACCAGGTAGGGCGAGCGCATGGGAATGCGGCGCAACAGGCCCAGGAACAGGAAGGTGCCGGCCATCGCGAAGGCGGCCGCCACCAGCATCTTGCCGAAGACGGGTGTATCGGGCGCCAGCAGCGCCAGCACCAGTACGCCCAGGGTGGCCGCCTCGATGGTGCCGGCGGTCGACGGCTCGACGAAGCGGTTGCGCACCAGCATCTGCATGATGAGGCCCGCGACGGCGAGGGACATCCCGGCCAGCAGCAGGGCCAGGGTACGCGGCAGGCGGCTGACGACCAGCAGCTGCCAGGCTTCGGATTGCGTGCCCGCCAGCAGGCCGGCGAAGCTGAAATCGCCGGCGCCGATGGCCACGCTCAACGCAACCAGCGCCGCCGTCAGTAATAACGGCAGCGCCAGCCAGGCGTGCGAAATGTGACGAGGGGCACGCGCATCGGCGCGGTCCCCCGCTTGGCGCATCATGGCGCCCCGCCGCAGAGCGGCGGCATGGCGACGACCATCGGTATCAGCGTCCCGCGGCGCCCAGTGCGCGCGACAGCTGGTCGACGTTTTCCTGCAGCGCGGTGATGCCGGCGCCGCCCAGGGTGTACCAGTTCAGGCCATCGAGGTAGACCACGCGCTTGTTCTTCCAGGCGTTCGACTGGCGCACCAGTTCGTTGTCCAGGAATTTCGCGGCGGCCGTGCCTTCGCGGCCGATGGCGGCGTCGCGGTCGATCACGAACAGCCAGTCGGGATTGGTCTTCTGGATGAATTCGAAGGAAATCGCCTGGCCGTGGTTCGAGGTGTCGAGCTTGGCCACCGCCGGCTTGATGCCGAAGGTGTCGTGCAGGACGCCGAAGCGCGAACCCGGACCGTAGGCGCTCATCTTGCCGCCGGTGGTGAGCACGATCAGGCCGGTGCCGGCCGTTGCCGCCTGTTTTTTCAGGGCGGCGATCGAGCTGTCGAGCTTGTCGTTCAGCTGCTTGGCGCGCGCCTGCTTGCCGAACAGGCCGGCAAGCGTGTTGACGTTGTTCTTGGCGCTGGCGACCAGGTTGGTGCGGTCCGGGGTCAGGTCGATGGTCGGCGCGATCTTGGCCAGTTGCGCGTACTTGGCCTGCGAACGGCCGCCGACGATGATCAGGTCGGGCTTGGCGCCGTGGATTTTTTCATAATCCGGCTCGAACATGGTGCCCATCCTGGGGGCGCTGTTGTAGCGAGCCAGGTGACGCGGCAGCGGACGCGCGGTGGTGCTCATGGTCGGCACGCCGGCCACGTTCACGTCCAGCGCCGACAGATTGTCGAGCGTGGTGGCGTCGAGCACGATCACCTTCTTCGGGTTGGCCGGGACGGCGGTAGTGCCGCTGGCGTGCTTGATCTGCACGGTGCTCTGGGCTTGCGCGGGCAAGGCGCCGAAGGCCAGCGCGGCGCCAACCGCCAGCACTGCGCGGCGGCCCTGGAAGATGTTCTTGATGGTCATGTCGGTATTCCTGTCTCGTTCAACAAATTCGTGGGAATGGCCGGGCGCTGGCCCGGCCTGCAACGCTTCAGAAGCGGGTCGTGACGCCCAGCCACAGGCGGCGGCCGTCGCCGACCGTGTTGTAGGTCAGCTCGTCGAGGCGCTTGTCGCCGACGTTGAACAACGCGGCCTTGATGGCGACGCTGCGGCTCCAGTCGTAGGTCATGCCGATGTCGCCGATCGTGTAGTCGCCGTATTCCTTGGCGCCGTTCGGCAGGGTCACGCCGTTGCTGCCCGAGCGCGCGGCGGCGTTGATTTCCTTGCCGTTATAGGTAACCGAGGCCCACAGGTCGAATGCGCCGGTCACGTTCCAGTCGGCGCGCAGCGTGCCGCGGTGCTTCGGGGTGCGGGTCAGCGCGTAGCCGTCGTAGGCGCCGCCCTTCTGCTCCGAATCGGTATAGGTGTAGTTCGACTTGAACGCCAGGGTGCGCACCGGCTGCCAGGTCAGGCCCAGCTCCAGGCCCTGGATCGTGGCGTCGTCGATGTTGTAGCTGTACCAGAGGCGGTAGTTCGGGTCTTCCGACCAGCGCGCGATCGAACCGTCGTCGTTGTAGATCAGCGCATTGGCCACCTTGTCCTTGAAGTCGGTGTAGAACAGCGTCGCATTCGCCTGGATGCCGGCCTTGTTGTTGTAGTGCGCGGAGAGCTCGTAGCTGGTGCTGGTCTCGGCCTTCAGGTCCGGATCGCCGATGATCACGCCGCAGGTGCCGGTCGGGCCATAGGTGCAGCCGCCGCCGCCGGTGGTGTAGGCGTATCCCGGCGCGATATTGCGGATTTCCGGCGCGCGGAAGCCGCGCGAGATGCCGCCCTTGAGCGTGACCGCATCGCTGGCATGCCATACCGCATACAGGCGCGGCGACCAGTGGTTGCCGTAGATTTCATGGTCGTCGGCGCGCAGGCCGGCGGTCAGGGCCAGGGATTCGGTGATGCTCCATTCGTCTTCGGCGAACAGCGCTTTCTGGATGATGCTGAAGTGCTCGTCCACTCCGGTGCGGCGGCCGGGATTCTGGTCGGTCAATTCGCCGCGGTTGTATTGGCCGCCGACCACCAGGAAGTGCTCGCCCAGGCGGGCGTTGAGCTTTGCGTCCAGCACCGTGTTCTTGATTTCCGGCGCGCGCTCGTTGCGGATGTAGTCGCCCGCGCGGTCTTGCGTGTAGGTCTCGCGCCGGCCCTTTTCCTGGGTCAGTGCGACCTGCGAGGTGGCCCAGCCCCAGCGGCCGTTGTGCGACAGCGACCAGTGGTCGCGGCTGTGCTCCTGGCGCGCGTTCGATGCGGTCGGCGCCAGCACGCGGCCGGCCGAGCTGTTGCGTTCGAGTTCACTGGTGCCACCCTCGAGCAGCACATCGTGGTGGGAGTTCGGGGTCCAGGCCAGGCGTGCGGTCAGGTCGCGGTCCTTGGCGCCGTTGAAGCCGTTCAGGATCTCATCCTCGGTGCGCTTGTTCTGCTTGCCCCACAGTTGCAGGCCGACGACGTTGCTGGCGAGGGGGCCGTTCAGGAAGAACTGGCCCTGGGTCGAGTTACCCGAGTCGCTGTGTTCCTGCAGGGTGCCGTCGAAGCCGAGCGAACCGCCCCAGGCCTTGGCGACCTTGCGCGTGATGATGTTGATCACGCCGCCCATGGCGTCGGAACCGTACAGCGACGACATCGGGCCGCGCACGACTTCGATGCGCTCGATCGCTTCCAGTGGCGGAATGAAGCTCTGCTCGTAGCCGGCGTTGCCGTTGGTGCGCGCGTCGCGCGTCGACTGGCGCTTGCCGTCGACCAGGATCAGGGTGTATTGACCAGGCAGGCCGCGAATCAGGATATCCTGTTCATTGGCGACACCGGTGACGGTCACGCCCTGGACGTCGCGCAGCGCATCCGTCAGGTCGCGGAACGGACGCTTTTCCAGGTCTTCGCGGGTGATCACGGTGATGCTGGCGGGAGCGTCGGTGGCCGACTGCTCGAAACCGGCGGCGGTCACCACGACGGTCGGCATGGTGCCCGATGCGCCGGCGGCTTGCGGGTTGAATGCAGGCGCCTCAAGCGCCGCATGGGCGCTCATGGTCAAGGCGCCGTGGAGTGCTGCCGCCATGGTCGTGCGTTTGAACCATGCCTTTGTCGTGTGCTGCATACGCTGTCGTTTTCTCTATCGTTCGAAATTACTTGATGCGGCGATCACCTATTGCCAGGAAGGCTCGCTGCGAATGATAATGATTATCATATGCAATCAATCGTCAAAAAGTTTGTCAAGTTGTGGCAACCCTTGATCGTTCAGCAATGAATCCAGTCTCCGCTTCCCCTTCCCGCATCCTCGTGGTCGACGACCACGCCGACATTCGCGACCCCCTCGCCGCCTTCCTGCGCCGCCATGACCTGGAGGTGCTGACCGCCGCCGATGCCGCCGCAGCGCGCGCCCTGCTGCGCCAGCACCGGATCGACCTGGTGGTGCTCGACATCATGCTGCCGGGCGAAGACGGCCTGTCGCTGTGCCGCCACCTGGCCGAGACCAGCAGCACGCCGGTGATCCTGTTGACCGCGTTGGCCGGCCAGGACGAGCGCGTGGCCGGGCTCGAGATCGGTGCCGACGATTACGTCACCAAGCCCTTCGATCCACGCGAACTGGTGGCGCGCATCAAGGGCATGCTGCGGCGCCTGGGCCGCGCCGCGACCGGCTGGCACGGCCGCCGCTACGCCTTCGGCGACTGGACCCTGGACATGGCCAGGCGCGAGCTGCGCGATGCGGGCGGCGAGCCGGTGGCCCTGAGCACGTCGGAATTTCGCCTGCTGGCGGCGCTGGTCGAACGCGCCGGCAAGGTGCTCAGCCGCGACGAGCTGCTCGACCTGACGCGCGACGGCGAGGTGCAGAACTTCGACCGCAGCATCGACAGCCAGGTGAGCCGCCTGCGCAAGAAACTGGAAAGCGATCCGCGCCGGCCACGCCTGCTCAAGACCTCGTGGGGCGACGGCTATGTGTTCACGGCCGACGTCAAGCCGCTGCCTGCGGTGCGCTGATGCGCCTGCTCCCGAAGACCATGGGCGGCCAGCTGGTCGCCACGATGCTGCTGGCGGTGCTGCTGGCGCACGCCGCCGCCATCATTGTGCGCCAGCTGACGCCGGACGCCATGCATCCGCTCGCGGCGCGCTATATGCTTGACCGCATGGCCGGCATCTACCAGTCGCTGCGCCTGGCGCCGGACCAGGGAGAAGAGATGCTGGCGGCGATCGGCTCGCCGACCACGCGCTTCTGGCTGGCCACCGGCGCCAGCGCCGGCAGCCCGGCGATGAACGAGTCCGAGCGCAAGCAGGCCAAGGCGCTTGCAGAGCGCCTGCCGGGCGCGCCTGCGCCGCGCAGCTGGGTGCAGCTGACCGACCACGCGCCGGGCGCCGACGGCGTGCGCCAGCCGGGCATGCTGGCTTCGGTCGAGCTGCCGGACGGACGCTGGCTGGTGGGCTATCACGAGTCGCCCGGCGCCAGCCCCTGGTGGCGGCCCTTGCACTTCTCGGTCCCGGTGAGCACCCTGCCGGTGCTGCTGGTGGCGCTGCCGTTCATCGGCCGCATCTTGCGTCCGATCCGCGCCCTGGAGCGCGCCGCCGAGAGGTTCAGCCGCGGCGAGCATGACGGGCCGCTGCCGGTGACCGGCCCACGCGAGGCGCGCGAGCTGACAGCCGCCTTCAACACGATGGCCGAGCGCCAGCAGCGCTTCAACGAAGACCGCACGCGCATGCTGGCGGCGATCAGCCACGACCTGCGCACGCCGATCACCTCCTTGCGGGTGCGGGTGGAACTGATCGACGACCCCGCGCTGCGCGCCGCGATGATCCGCACGCTCGAGACGATGGGCCTGATGGTCGAGCAGACCTTGCGCTTCGCCGCCGAGGAATGCGTCGGCGAACCTTCGCAAGACATCGACCTGGCTGCGTTGATGCGCGAGCTGGCCGCGGAACTGGCGCGCCCCGGCAAAAGCATCGGCTACGCCGGCCCGGCGAGCCTGCCCTACCGCTGCCGCCCGGTCGCGCTGCGCCGCGCCCTCGGCAACCTCGCCGAAAACGCGATCCGCCACGGCGCCGAGGTAACGCTCTACGCCAGCGCTCCTGGAGACAACGACGACGACAGCGATGTGATCCTGGCCGTGATCGACAATGGCCCCGGCATTCCCGAGGCCGAACTGGACCGCGTCTTCGAACCCTTCGCCCGCCTTGACAACGCCCGCTGCCGCGACACCAGCGACAACAATGGCCATGGCAGCGCAGGCGGCAGCGGCGTAGGCCTCGGCCTGTCCATCGCCCGCTCCTGCGTCGAAGCCCACGGCGGCTCCCTCACCCTCGCCAACACGCCCCCCGGCCTCACCGCCACCATCGCCCTCCCCACCTGACCCTCAATGAAAAGCCCCAATTAGGGTCAGAGTAGAATTATTAAGCAATTTCTCTACTGTTCCCACAAATAGGGTCAGAGTAAAATTAATAGCCAAGATCTTGTGCGCAACGCTAAAAAATTTCATGTTCATGCGCGTAGTTTTAAAAGAAATTGCAAAACAATTCTACTCTGACCCTCATTATTTTTTGGGTGGAACTGCTGCTTGCAGAATATTCCTGTCCCGTAGAGGAAATTTCGTTTTCGCGCAAAAATCCACTTCTCGATTTTATTACTCCTGGCAATTTTTGACATCTTAAATAATGAGGGTCAGAGTAGAATTATCGAGCAATTTCTCATTAAACCAAATTAATCGGGGACAGAGTCAGCCCGCTAGGGAAGCGCTGATTTATTCGCCACTAACCGCTCCGGCGACGCTGCCCGTCTGAGATAATTTCGCTTCCCCCAACACCGCCCTATCGATCATGCAGAAGAGCTTCTCCGACCTCG
>NZ_JCASIL010000013.1:0-192214 GCF_059685725.1 Telluria sp. RT2P19 | reverse complement strand
CCGACACCCTCGACAAACTGCCGACCTGCCCGAACAGTAAGATCGATTCGCTGCTGCCATTTGCGGACTCTACGCCAGCTTGATTCGGCCGTGAAGGTGGGATGGCTGGACGCTTACCGTTGATAACGCGGCCGCGTCAATGAACTGTGGCTCGACAATGAGAGCTACGGGCATCCAGACTCCTTCGTCAGTTCAACAAAAGGACAATTGTATGTTCAGCTGCGGTGCAATTTGCGCAGGACACGTGGACAATGGCGGTTCAATTCGACAAGAATGACCCGAATTATGATAAGGATAGTGGAAGCACGAAGGGCTGCCTCATTCGCGCCGAGCAGGTGATCAAAGATAAAAAAAGGCCGTTGCCGCACGGGGCAGGCAACGGCCAAGTCCTCGGCAGGGCCGAGATGGAGACACAAGAGAACCGACCACATCGCCGGTAAAGACACTAGTATGCGGGCGCGCCATTGAGTCACAAGGCCCAAAAGAGGTAATTATTCCCGCATCGTTGCGTCAGAAAAGTCGTACGCATTTGCGGTAACGCTTTCCCTTCATTCCTCTTCTTTCTTATATTTTTTGATTCACATCAAGCACGTTCCTGACACGCAGCAAATTCGGGAATAAAGTGGATTTCGGTTACTCCAAGTGGACAGGGCAGCACCGCGCCCATCCGCCCGCGTCCATCTTTTACCGGAAAGAAAGGAACGAGCATGTACAAGACCATCGTGGTTCACGTCGACGGCAGCCCCGAACAGGGGGCGCGTCTACGCGCTGGCGCGCTGCTGGCCAATGCCTTCGACGCCCACCTCGTCGGCAGCGCGGCCACCGGCATTTCCTGGTTCGACTATTCGCTTCTGGTCGGCTCGATGGGCGCGCCGATGATGCCCGAATCCGATTTCAACGGGCTACGCGACGCCGTCGAGGCACGCCTGCAGGCATTCGGCACCGCCGTCCAGCGCCAGGGCGTGAACAGTATCGAGACGCGCCTGCTCGAGCACGACGCCCGCCATGCCCTACTGCTCGAATCGCGCTATGCCGACCTCGTGATCGTCAGCCGCGACGCCGAGTCGGTCGCCTTACCGGGCATCCCGGCCCAGGTGCGCGGCCTGCCCGAATACATCGCGCTGCATGGCGCGCGCCCGGTGCTTGTCGTGCCACCCGGCTGGACAGAGCAGCCCCTGCCTGGCACCGCCGTTGTCGGCTGGGATGGCAGCATGCAGGCGATCCGCGCGATCTCGGCCGCGTTGCCGCTGCTGCGCCTGGCCGACGTCGTCAAGCTCGCGCTGGTCAATCCGGGCGCCATGGCCGACATGCACGGCGAGGAACCCGGCGCCGACATGGCGCTGCACCTCGCGCGTCATGGGGTCAAGGTCGACGTCGTCCTAGAAACCTCACGCAGCAGCACCGGGGAAGCCCTGCTGAAAGTCACGCGTGACCACGATGCCGGGTTGCTCGTCGCCGGCGCTTTCGGCCACAGCCGCTACCGCGAGTTCGTCCTGGGCGGGGTCACTCGCGCGCTGCTGGCCGGCAGCGCGACCCCGCTGCTGATCGCGCACTGAACGCGCTTTCCCCCCAAGATACACAATAGCGCCCGACATCTGTCCTGACGCTGCAGGCAGCACCCGCCGGGAAGGCAGCGCTGGTCGGCGACACCCATCGGCATGCACGGGTCGCCGCCGGCGGCCATGTCCACGCCGACCTGTGCCGTGAGCCTGGCTCCGGCGCATGTCCGGCGGTCTCTGTCCGGGGGCGCTTGGCACGGCCTGGTTCGACTGGGCCAGCCCTCATGATGTCGCCCGACCAGCGGCACGAATTGGTGACCGACGCCACGCTCGGCTGGCAGCACTGGCGACGGTATCTCTTATGGCTGCTGCCGGCAATGCGGCCGATCGCGTGCGTCCGCTGGCCCAGGACAAGCGTTTCAGCAATCCAGCCTGGGACACCTCGCCCTGGCACCAGCTCAGCCAGGGCTTTCTGATGAGCCAGCGGTGTGGTATCGCGCCATCTCCACCGTGCGCGGAGTGGCGCCGCACCGCGCCGATGTCGTGACCGTTGCGCGCGATACATGCTCGATTGCGTGGCGCCTTCCAACGTCGTTACCACCAGTTCTATCGTGCGGCGGGCGGTGCTGGCCAGCAGCGGCATGAACCTGGTCAATGCTGCGTGCGCGCCTGGCGCGATGTGCAGGCTTACTCGCGGGCAAACCGCGCGTTGTCAGCTACCGACCGGGCCACCACGTCGCCATTACGCCGGGCAAGTGGTGATGCGGACCGGCTGGCCGCGCTGCTGCGCTATGATCTGCTGGTCTCTGCCGTGCACGGGGCGCCTGCTGATCGTGCCAGCCTGGATCATGAAGTACGACATCCCCGACCTGTCGCCGCACAACTCGCTGGTGCGCTAGCTGGTGGAACGCGGCCACACCGTCTAGATGGTCTCCTGGAACAATCCGCAAGCCGATGACCGCAACCTGACCATGGACGAGTATCGCCAGCTGGGTGTCTCTGCCGCGCTCGACGCCAGCATGATAGGCCAGACCGGCGCCAGCAACATCTGTGCTGCCGACTATTGCCTGCGCCACATCGTGCCCGCGATCGCGGACGCCGCCATGGCGCGCGACCACGACCGGCGCCTGGCCAGCGTCTCGCTGCTGGCGACCCAGGTCGACTTTACGGAGCCAGGAGAGCTGTCGCTGTTCATCGACGACAGCCAAGTCAATTTCCTCGAAGCGGCCATGTGGCAGCAGGGTTGTCTCGACACGCGCCAGGTGGCAGCAAGGCTATCTCGACACGCCCCAGATGGCGGGCGCCTTCCAGCTGCCGCGCTCCAACGACCTGGTCTGATAACGGCGTCTGCGCCACTACCTCCTCGACCTGCCCGTGCAAGAGACCGACCCAATGTCCGCGAATGCGGCCGCCACCCGCATGCCCTACCGTATGCACTCCGAATACCTGCACCGCCTGTTCCTGCGCAACAGCCTGGTCGGCTCGCGCTACCTTGCGGACGGACACCCGTCTCATTGAGCGATATCGATATGCCCATCTGCGCGGTTGGCATGGCCACCGACCATGTCGCGCCCTGGCGCTCGGTGTACAAGATCATCCCTCTGACCGATGCCGGGATCACCTTCATCCTCACCAGCGGCGGCCACAATGCCGGCATGGCCGCGCCGCCACGCAGCCCGAACCTTAGCTACCAGGTCGCTGTGCATTGCCATGGCGATCCGTATATCGATCCCGACCGCTGGCTCGCACGGGTGCCGCAAGTCCAGGGTAGTTGGTACCTGCATGGGATCAGTGGCTGACGCGTCATGCTGGCAAGCACGCGCCACCGCCGGCGCCCATGCCGGACACGGCGCCGGCGCCGGGCGACTACGTAGTTCAGCAGTAGACCGCTGGCCCGGTTCAGCGCCGGCCAGACTGCCTCGTCGCGCGGCGGGCGCCTGCATCGCTCGCGCCTGGCGCGCAAGCGCTTGCATACGTCCCGTTATTTACAGCCAGCCAGAAACTTCAGGTTTCAAGGGAACGCGGCGTTTCCGACAGCTGACTTAGAATCGATTCGACAACCCAGCAAGCCCTTCCACACCCACCGGCGCCAACGTCATGACGCCGAGCTCGGGCGTGGGCAACGCACTCAAGAGAAGGAAGCCACGAGCATGAAGCCACTCAGCGACGTCAAGCTTACCCGGCGCGACCTGTTGATCGCCGGCGCCCTGTCAGCATCCACCGCCGCCGTGCCGCTCGCCAACGCCCAGCCGGCCGCGAACCAGGCGCCGAACGAAGCCGGCACCACCCCGGAGCCGGTCACCACCGGCGTCACCTTCACCGTCAACGGCAAGCCGGTCACCCTGCAGCTCGACACCCGCACCAGCCTGCTCGACGCCCTGCGCGAGCACCTACACCTGACCGGCTCCAAGAAAGGCTGCGACCAGGGCCAGTGCGGCGCCTGCACCGTCATCATGGACGGCCGCCGCATCAACTCCTGCCTGTCGCTGGCGGTCATGCACGAAGGCGCCAACATCACCACCATCGAGGGCCTCGGTACGCCCGACAAGCTGCACCCGATGCAGGCCGCCTTCATCAAGCACGACGGCTACCAGTGCGGCTACTGTACCCCCGGGCAGATCTGTTCCAGCGTGTCCGTGCTCGAGGAAATCCGCCAGGGCATCCCGAGCCACGTCACCGCCGACCTGAACGCCAAACCCTTGCTCTCGGTCGAGGAAATCCGCGAGCGGCTGAGCGGCAATATCTGCCGCTGTGGCGCCTACTCGAACATCATCGATGCGATCACCGAAGTAGGAGGGGTCAAGGCATGAAGGCATTCACCTACCAGCGCGCCACGTCGGCGGCCCAGGCCGCCCAGCTGGTCGCCCGCACGCCCAACGCCCGCTTCATCGCCGGCGGCACCAACCTGCTCGACCTCATGAAGCTCGAGATCGAGACCCCGACCACCCTGGTCGACGTCAACGGACTCGGTTTCGACAGCATCGAACCCACCAGCGACGACGGCCTGCGCGTGGGCGCGCTGGTGCGCAACACCGATCTGGCCGCCGACGCCCGCGTGCGCAGGGATTACGCCGTGCTGTCGCGCGCCCTGCTGGCCGGCGCCTCGACCCAGTTGCGCAACAAGGCAACGACGTCCGGCAACCTGCTGCAACGCACCCGCTGCCCCTATTTCTACGATACGGCGCAGAAGTGCAACAAGCGCCAGCCGGGCAGCGGCTGCGCGGCCATCGGCGGCTTCACCCGCCACCACGCCGTGGTCGGCGCCAGCGAAGCCTGCATCGCCACCCATCCGAGCGATATGGCGATCGCCATGCGCCTGCTCGACGCCGAGGTCGAGACCGTCAAAGCCGACGGCAGCATGCGCAGCATCCCGATCGCCGACTTCCACCGCCTGCCGGGCAACACGCCGCATATCGAGACCGTCCTTGAACCGGGCGAATTGATCACCTCCGTCAAACTACCGAAGCCGCTGGGCGGCGTGCACGCCTACCGCAAAGTGCGCGACCGCGCCTCCTATGCTTTTGCTTTGGTGTCGGTCGCCACGGTGATCCAGGCCGACGGCAGCGGCCGCGTCGCGGTTGGCGGCGTCGCCCACAAGCCGTGGCGGGTCGAAGAAGCCGAACGCCAGATGGCGCAGGGCGCCAAGGCCGTCGCCGACCGACTCATGGCCGGCGCCCGTACCACCGAGGACAACGCGTTCAAGGTAGCCCTGGTACACCGCACCCTCGCGGAAGCGATGAACGCAGCGAAGAAAGGCTGATCCCATGAAATTCACCACTCCCGCCACCGCCAATCCCATCGACCGCCTGCGCTACATCGGCAAGCCGCTCGACCGCATCGACGGCCCGCTCAAGTGCAGCGGCACGGCGCCTTACGCCTACGAGCACCACAAGGAAGTCCCCAACGCCGCCCACGGTTTCGTGGTGGGCTCCAGCATCGCCAAGGGCCGCATCGCCGCGGTCGACACCGAGGCCGCGCGCCGCGCGCCCGGCGTGCTGGCCGTCGTCACGGCCGCCAACGCCGGCAAGCTGGGCAAGGGCGACATGAACATCGCCCACCTGCTGGCCGGCCCGAGGATCGAGCACTACCACCAGGCCGTCGCGCTGGTCGTGGCCGAGACCTTCGAGCAGGCGCGCGCCGCCGCCAGCCTGGTGCGGGTCAAGTACGTCGAAGAAAAAGGCCGATTCGACCTCGCGGCCGAAAAGGACAAGGCCGTCAAGCCCGACTGGGAATCCGATCCGGCCGACTCGAAAGCCGGTAACTTCCAGCGCGGCTTCGACACCGCGCCGGTGAAGCTCGACGCCACCTACACGACGCCCGACCAGTCGCACGCGATGATGGAGCCGCACGCCTCCACCGCCGTCTGGGAAGGCGATCAGTTGACGGTATGGACCTCGAACCAGATGATCAACTGGTGCGTCACGGACCTGTCCAAGACGCTCAACATCCCGCAAGAGAAGGTGCGGGTGATCTCGCCCTATGTCGGCGGCGGTTTCGGCGCCAAGCTGTTCCTGCGCGCCGACGCCCTGCTCGCCTCGCTGGGTGCGCGCGCGGCCAAGCGGCCGGTCAAGGTGGCGCTGCACCGTCACCTCATCTTCAACAACACCACCCACCGCCCGGCCACTATCCAGCGCATCCGGATCGGCGCCGGGCGCGACGGCCGCATCGTGGCCATCGGTCATGAATCCTGGAACGGCAATCTGCCCAAGGGCAGTTCGGAAGTCGCGACCCAGCAGACCCGCCTGCTGTACGCCGGCGCCGACCGCATGACGACGACCCGCGTGACCGTGCTCGATTTGCCGGAAGGAAATGCGATGCGCGCACCGGGCGAGGCGCCGGGGATGATGGCGCTCGAAGTGGCGATCGACGAGATGGCCGAAAAGCTGAACATCGATCCGGTCCAGTTCCGCATTCTGAACGACACCAAGGTCGATCCCGAAAAGCCGATCCGCAAGTTTTCGGAGCGCCGCTTCATCGAATGCATGCGCATGGGTGCCGACAAGTTCGGCTGGAACAAGCGTAATCCAAAGCCGGGCCAGACCCGCGAAGGCCGCTGGCTGATCGGCTACGGCGTGGCCTCGGCGTTCCGCAACAGCCCGGTGATGAAATCGGCGGCGCGGGTGCGGCTCACCGGCGACGGCAAGGTCATCGTCGAAACCGACATGACCGATATCGGCACCGGCAGCTACACCATCATCGGCCAGACCGCCGCCGAGATGCTGGGCGTGCCGCTCGAGCGGGTCGAAGTGCGCCTGGGCGATTCCAGCTTCCCGACGTCCGCCGGCTCGGGCGGCCAGTGGGGCGCAAACAGTTCGACCTCGGGCGTGTACGCGGCCTGCGCCAAGTTGCGCGAACAGGTCGCCGCCAGGCTCGGCGTCAATGAACGCGAGGCCGAGTTCGTGGATGGCGCCGTGCGCGCGGGCGGACGCAGCCTGCCGCTGGCGCAAGCGGCGGCGGGCGGCGAACTCGTGGTCGAGGACACGATCGAGTTCAGCGGTGGCCTGGACAAGAAGAACCAGCTGTCCACCTTCGGCGCCCACTTCGCCGAAGTGGCGGTCGACTCCGTCACCGGCGAAACGCGGGTGCGGCGCATGCTGGCCGTGTGCGCCGCCGGCCGTATCCTCAATCCCAAGCAGGCGCGCAGCCAGGTGATCGGCGCCATGACGATGGGCGTGGGCGGCGCGCTGATGGAGCACCTGGTGGTGGATAAGCGCATCGGCTTCTTCGCCAACCACGACCTGGCCACCTACGAGGTGCCGGTGCATGCCGACATCCCGCACCAGGAAGTGATCTTCCTGGACGAGGCGGACGAACTGTCCTCGCCAATGAAGGCCAAGGGCGTCGGCGAACTCGGGATCTGCGGGGTCGCGGCGGCGGTTGCGAACGCGGTCTACAACGCCACCGGCGTACGCGTGCGCGACTACCCGATCACGCTCGACAAACTGATCGAGAAGATGCCGCTGTCGGCTTGATGGCGGGCGTCAGCCAGGATGGCGGCGTCCACCACGCCGCCGCCGTCAAGACGGGCTTTGCAGCATGTGCCAGGCCATCGCCACGCAGACGATCGCCACGAAGAACAGCAGGCCGAACACGAAGATGCGCATCGAATTGGCCAGGCCCGTCACGGCGCGGTTGGCGTGTTCATTGAGCTTGCCGCGCCGGCGCGCCCCGTTCAACAGCATCGAAATGAAGATGAACAGGGTCGCGCAGATCAGTACCAGTTTCATTCAGGTGCGTACCGCAACGAGGATCAGGGCGACCACGGCCAGCAGCGCGGACAGGACGGTGGTGACGCCGAGCCAGGTGATCTTCTGACGCTGCACGTCCATCTTGGCGATCAGTTGCGCGTTCTGGTCGGCCAGGTTGGCAATCAGTTCGGAGGCAGCGCGCATCTGGTTACGCAAATCGTTGAGCTCCGCGTCGTTCTGTTCGGAACGCGCGATCAGGAGGCCGATGATATCGTCTTCCTGCGCGGCCATCTCGGGTGTCAATCCAGTAGCGGCGTCCACCGCGCCAGGCCTGCGATTGACCGTGTCCCACAATCGGCGCGCGCCATTCGCCACCTGGGGCGCGTGGCTGATCACCTCGCTCCATGGGACGGTCTTCAATACGGTCCACCAGCCTGCTGCCATACCTGCTCCTTGTCAATTCTATTATCCCGGAGCATACCACCGCGCGACGGTGCGACCAACCGCCGCACGCATGCGCGCCAGCCGGGTGCTGCATTCGGACGGCTTGCGCTAAGATCCGATCATGTGTGGACGATTTGACCAGAGCCAAACGGCTCGCAACTATGCCAGCGCCATCGGCTGGTTCGACGCCGTCTATGACAGCGAATCGGCGCCGGCCTATAACGTGCCGCCCGGCACCTACCGGCCCGTGCTGCATATCCAGGACGGCCAGCGGCGCGTGGACGACGTGTACTGGAGCTACCAGGCGCGCTGGGCCAAGGGCAAGGTGCCGGTGACGATCAACGCGCGCCTGGACAAGCTTGCCAACCGCTACTGGCGCGGCCTGCTCAAGTCGGGCCGGGCGCTGGTGCCGGCCGAGGGCTGGTATGAATGGACAGGCGAGAAAGGCCATAAACAGCCCTGGCATATTCACCGCAAGGACGGTGCGCCACTGTTCATGCTGGCCCTCGCCAATTTCGGCACCTTCACCGAAAACCGCGCCGAGGCCGGTTTCGTGCTGGTGACCGACGACGCCACGGGCGGCATGCTCGACGTCCACGACCGGCGGCCGGTGGTGCTGGACGCGCGCGACGCCGAGACCTGGCTCGACCCGGCGCTGTCCAGCGACGAAGCACTGGACTTCGCGCGCCGCGCTGCCCTGCCCTCGGATGCTTTCGAGTGGCATGCTGTCAGTACGCTGGTGAACCGTGCCGGACTGGGCGGGCCGGAAGTAGCGCAGCCGGTCGATCACGAGGCTGAATGAACAACGCCCCGGCTGCGGCTGCATCCGGGGCGTTCACATCGGCGGCTAGGCCGCCATCACCACTGACCAATTAACGCTGGTAGGCGCCCAGGTCGATGCTGCCGCCACGTGCCTTGCCGTCGATATCGGTCTTCGGCGCGTACGTCGCCAGACCGCGACCGACTGCCGGCGAGCTGGCCGACAGCCTGTAGTCCGGGCTGGCGGCGGTGCGCGAGTAGCCGGCGAACAGCGGTTCCGAGCTGATGGTGCCCGTATGGGTCAGGCCGTTACGCAACTGGAAGTTGTAGGTCGTGTTCTTCGTCACCAGATTGTTCCTGTAGGTGTTGCCCTTGCCCGTCGTGCCCTGCTCCGAGATGCCGTACTTGTTGTCGTACACGATGTTGTTGTGCACGTGGACATTGTTGGCGCCAGCCTTCGTGAAGTAGAAGTCACCCCCGCCCACGATGATGCCGAACACCGACGAGCTCACCGTGTTGTTGACGATCTGGATATCGGTCGCGTCGTGCCACAGGTGGATCGCGGCCGAGCCCACGCGGTAGACCACGTTGTTCTTGATCGTGCCCGAAGTGCTGTGATAGATGCCCTGGACGTAGGTGCAGCCGGCCGGGCCGATGTCGTGCACGACGTTGCCGATCACGTCGCCCTTGACGCCCTTGTAGTAGCTGTCGACACCGATCGCCGAACCGCCCGCGCTATTGCATGGGATGGTCGTCGCCATGTGATGCACGCGGTTGCCTTCGATGACGTTGTACGAACCACCGGTATAGATACCGTGCACCCATTTCGTGCCGCTGCCGAGCTTGCTGCCGTCGACATCGAAGCCGACGATGCTGACGTAGTTGCCGCGGTTATCCCAGGCGCTGTTGTTGGTCGACTTCGCCGGCGGGACGATCTTGGCGCCCCACTTGGTGGTCGAGACCCAGTAGATGCGGCTGCTTGCCGTACCGTTGGCGGTCGTCTTGATGCCCCCGGCATAGGTGCCGGGCGCCACGAAGACGGTGGTGCCGGCCCTGGTGACGGCCTTGGCGGCGCGCGCCAGGGTCTTGAACGGCGCGCCCTTGCTGCCGGCCGCGGTGTCCGAGCCGTTCGGCGAGACATAGAAATTGTTCGGCGTAGCCGGGATCGTGCTCGTGCCCGGGCTGGTAACAGGACCCGGATTGCGCTTGGCGTACTCGGGGCTGCTCTTGATCTGCGCTTCGACATTCGCCAGGCTGTAACCGCGGTTCACCGCTTCGGTCCAGTACTGCAGGCCGCCCGCGTCCGGCTCACGGCCGAGCAGGGTCAGGTACAGCTGGCGCAATTGCACCTGGGTGGAGGCCGCCGCGGTCGGCGCTGCGCCTTGCGGGACGTTGGCGGCCTGGGCCGATGCGCCGGCGGCCAGCACGACGGCGGCGGCCGCTGCGACACGGGTGAGGTTGGTGCGGAGGTTCGAGGCGATCATGGTGCTGCTTTTCATCTGAGGTGTTCCTTCTAGTCCGGAAAAAAGACCGGGCAATGGAGGGGCCACGCGCTGGGCGCGGCGGTCCACGCGTGGCGTGGGCTTCTCCTGATGTGTCGGAGCGAACGGGGCGTATGCACCCGTCCACGAGATCGCCAGCTGGCGCTGGCGCGGGTGACGCCGGATGAAGCTGGCCGGGGCTGGCTTTGGTCCGGGTCGGTACTTCGGGGTACTGCCTGGTGCTGCGGAGGTGTTGCTTAGTGCTGGTAGGCGCCCAGGTCGATGCTGCCGCCACGTGCCTTGCCGTCGATATCGGTCTTCGGCGCGTACGTCGCCAGACCGCGACCGACTGCCGGCGAGCTGGCCGACAGCCTGTAGTCCGGGCTGGCGGCGGTGCGCGAGTAGCCGGCGAACAGCGGTTCCGAGCTGATGGTGCCCGTATGGGTCAGGCCGTTACGCAACTGGAAGTTGTAGGTCGTGTTCTTCGTCACCAGATTGTTCCTGTAGGTGTTGCCCTTGCCCGTCGTGCCCTGCTCCGAGATGCCGTACTTGTTGTCGTACACGATGTTGTTGTGCACGTGGACATTGTTGGCGCCAGCCTTCGTGAAGTAGAAGTCACCCCCGCCCACGATGATGCCGAACACCGACGAGCTCACCGTATTGTTGACGATCTGGATATCGGTCGCGTCGTGCCACAGGTGGATCGCGGCCGAGCCCACGCGGTAGACCACGTTGTTCTTGATCGTGCCCGAAGTGCTGTGATAGATGCCCTGGACGTAGGTGCAGCCGGCCGGGCCGATGTCGTGCACGACGTTGCCGATCACGTCGCCCTTGACGCCCTTGTAGTAGCTGTCGACACCGATCGCCGATCCGCCCGCGCTATTGCATGGGATGGTCGTCGCCATGTGATGCACGCGGTTGCCTTCGATGACGTTGTACGAACCGCCGGTATAGATACCGTGCACCCATTTCGTGCCGCTGCCGAGCTTGCTGCCGTCGACATCGAAGCCGACGATGCTGACGTAGTTGCCACGGTTATCCCAGGCGCTGTTGTTGGTCGACTTCGCCGGCGGGACGATCTTGGCGCCCCACTTAGTGGTCGAGACCCAGTAGATGCGGCTGCTTGCCGTACCGCTGGCGGTCGTCTTGATGCCCCCGGCATAGGTGCCGGGCGCCACGAAGACGGTGGTGCCGGCCCTGGTGACGGCCTTGGCGGCGCGTGCCAGGGTCTTGAACGGCGCGGCCTTGCTGCCGGCCGCGGTGTCCGAGCCGTTCGGCGAGACATAGAAATTGTTCGGCGTAGCCGGAACGGTTGCAGCGTTGGCCGATATGGCCGAAGCCAGCAGGACAACGGCGGCTGCGGCGGAGGTCAGGCTGATACGGGTCGAAGCGGAAGCGAAAGCGAAAGCGTGCATGAATGTGACTTACCCAAATTAAACAATGTCACCCTTTGAGCGCTGGAAACTTCCTAAGTTCAACTTTTTTTAGGAAATTTTTCTAGCAGTATTAGATTTTCAAGGGAAATTTCTCATGGGAAATCAGTTGCAATGCAGGCGCGGCGCCTGCGTGAGCCACCAGGGACAGTGGAAAGAATTGATCTGGAAGCAGACCCGCGCCGGATCCGGGGTGTCGCCGGGGCATATGCGCCCGTTGTCGTGCGTCGTGCTGCTCGGTCCTGGAAGCGCCGAGGTCAATGGCGCTGCCGCGTGTCCTTTTTCGTCAGCGCCCGTCACCGGTGCGAAGGTCACGACACCGCAGCCGACGACCGCATGCTTGCCGCCAGTTGTCGCTTGGGCTTGCGGCGGCGCGGAAATAGCCGGCGAACAGCTGTTCCGACCTGATGTTGCAGGTGTCGTGCCCGACGTTGCCGATCACGTCGCCCTTGGCGCCCTTGCCATAGGTAACGACACCGATCGCCGAGCCCACCGCGCTGTCGCATCGGATGGTCGACGCAAGGTGATGGACGTGGCTGCTTCTATGATGGTGTACGGCGCCGGTATCGATACCATGCAGTCAACACGGCTCGAGCGCTGCGCGCAATGAAAGTGCGTAGGCCCGGTTCCAGGCACGGCCTGGGCGCCGTGCGTGCCGAACCAGCGTGATACGCTGGCCCTCGGCAGGCGTCGAAGGCACTGGCGTGGTTCCGACGCAGAATGAAGCTGGGGGTGGCTTACTGGCCGTCGGCGCTGGATGTCGCCGCCGCGCCCTGGGTGGCAACGTCGGACGGCGCCGCAGCGGAGGCGTCCTGATAACCGCTGAGACTGAATTCGTTCGTGGGGACGCCGTCACCGGCGGTCGCCGCGGCCGCTTCGGCGCCAGTGGGGGCCTTGTGCGACGGCGCCGGCTCGATGGCAGGTGCGACTGGCGCGGCGGCGCTGTCGGCTGCCAGTGCTGCGGCAGCGGGCGTGGCGCTCTCCAGCGCAAGTGATGCTGCAGCGTGCCGAGCGCCGTCGACCGCAGCCGTGCTCACCGTGCCCGGCGCTTCGATGATCTCGCCGGCCGTCATCGCCGGCTGCGGCTCGTGGCTGTCGAGGTCGTCAGTAGCGCCGCCACAGGCGGTGAGCAGGAAGGCGGCGCTGCAGCAGAGCGCGGCCTTGCGACGGAATGACGAAGCGAAAGTTACAGGGGTTGTCATCGGGGATTCCTTCCTAAAGATGCATGGTGTAGCTTTTTGAGTGAAGGAAACTTCTTAAGTTCAATCGTGCGGGAAACTTTTCCACACGGTATCAAATTTACAAAAAAAATTTTCTCTCTCAAATCGAACGCGAGCATGATCTAGATCGAATCCCCGACGAAACCAAACGCTGCGCTCGGCAGTCATATCCCTGCTACTTAACGCGCGAGGTGAATCCAATGGGCGAATACATGCAAATCCGGGCGATGCTGCAAGATGGCGAAGAATACGCCGGTCTCATCTTGGGCAAAGACGAACCCGACTACCACCTGGTCTTGTTGCCAGGCGATTCTGCCGATGTCAGCTGGCCTACCGCCGTCGACTGGGCCAGCAGCCTTGGGGGGGCGCTGCCGACACGGCGCGAACTGGCCCTGCTGTTCGCGAACCTGCGCGAGTCATTCGAGCGCAACTGGTATTGGTCGAGCGAGCCGCATGCCACACGCGCGCAGCTGGTCTGGGGCCAGAATTTCGCGAGCGGCATCCAGACGATCTATGGCCGGCCGTACCGCGGCCACGCACGCGCGATACGGCGGATCAACACGGCGGCCTGAACAGGCCGCGAGGGGCGCCCGGTTCAGGGCTTCGGCACGCTGGAGCGGCCGATCTCCTGCTCCATATTGGCCAGGTACCAGGCGGTCGCGGTCATCAGCGCCACATGACGGCGCAGGATGTCGGGATCGACCTTGTCCAGGGTGTCGGCCGGCGTGTGGTGGTAGTCGAAATAGCTCGAGGTATCGACGATCGGCGCGAAGCTGGGCACGCCTGCGCGCTCCAGCCCCGCCAGATCTCCAGTGGCCAGCACGTCCTGGCGCTGGAACACATTGGCGCCGATCGGCTGCAGTGCCGCTTGCAGCGGCGCGAACAGCTTGACCGACTGCGGCGTCACGCTGGCGCGCAAGCCGAAGGGTCGGCCGACACCGTTATCGCTTTCGATGGCGCCGAAGTGCTTGGCCGCTTTCGCCTGTTCGGCGGCCAGGTAGGTGCTCGCCCCGCGCTGGCCGTTCTCTTCGTTCATCCAGGCAATGAAGCGGATGGTGCGGCGCGGCTTGTAGTCGAGCTTTTTCAGCACGTCGAGCACGGCCATTGCACTGGCGACGGCCGCGGCATCGTCGTGCGCGCCCGGCGACAGGTCCCAGGAATCGAGGTGGCCCGAGACGATCACGATCTCGTCCGGCTTGTCGGTGCCCGGCAGGTCGGCAATCACATTGAAACTGTCGGCATCGGGCAGGTTTTGCGGCGTCAGCACCAGCTTCATGCTCAGCGGGCCGCGCTTGGCGAGGCGCGCCATCAACATCGAATCCTCCGCCGTCACGGCGGCGGCCGGGATCCGTGCATTCTCGAGCAGGCCCGATGAACCCGTGTGCGGCAGGCGATAAGCCGCGCCGCCGACCGAACGCACCAGTGCGCCGACGGCGCCGAGCTCGGCCGCCATGCGCGGGCCGTTGCGGCGGTAGGCCGAGCCCTGTCCGTAAGCGTGACCGGCCAGGCCGCGGTCGGCCATGTGCTGGTCGAAGGGCACGTCGAACAGCACGATCTTGCCCTTTACCTCGGCGGCGCGCGTCTTCAGTTCGTCAAAGCTGTTCAAGACCAGCACCGGTGCCACCAGGCCCTCGACCGGGGTCGCGCCCGAACCGCCCAGCGCGGCCAGCACCACACGCTGGGTCACGCCCTGCGGACGGCCCGTGTAGTCGACCAGCTCACCGGTCTCGATGCCGCGCACCCAGTGCGGCACCTTTACCGGCTGCAAGGTCACCCTGGCGCCAAGCTGGCGCATGGCCTCGGCCACCTGGGTGACCGCCGCCGCCGCTCCGGCCGAGCCGGACAGGCGCGGACCGATCAGGTCGGTCATGTCTTGCGTGCGCTGCCAGGCGTAGTCGCTGCTCATCGCCGTGTCGCGGATCTTGGCAAGCGCGGCCGGATCGTTGCCGGGGCTGGCGGCCAGGGCGGGACCAGCCAGCAGCGCGGCGGCGATGACGCCCATGACGGGGAGATGGCGGAGACTGCGTTTCATGCGGGGAATCCTTGCTAGTTCAAAAGGATTCAAACGATAGCGCATCCGGCAACTTTTCGCTGGCATTTTATTGCCGTACATACAAGCGAACATCGGTGTCCTGACTGGCTGCTCAGGCCTGAACCAGACGCAGCAGCGTTATCTCGGACGGCGCCCCGAAACGCTTCGGCGGCCCCCAGTAACCGGTGCCGCGGCTGGTGTACACCCACATATCGCGCACGCGGTTGAGCCCAGCGACAAACGGTTGCTGCAGCGGCACGAACAGGTTCCACGGGAAGAACTGGCCGCCATGGGTGTGGCCCGACAGTTGCAGGTCGAAGCCGGCGGCAGCCGCCTCGGATGCGCTGCGCGGCTGGTGCGCCAGCAGGACCTTCACCCCGACGTCCGGCGGCGCGCCATGGGCGGCGCGCTGCGGGTCGCTCTTGTGCTCGGGGTGGAAATGGTGGGCGCTATAGTCCGCCACGCCGGCGATCATGACGGCGGCATCGCCGCGCCGGCGCACCACATGCTCGTTCATCAATACCGTCAGGCCCAGGCGCCGTACCTCGGCGATCCACTCCAGCGCGCCGGAATAATATTCATGGTTGCCGGTCACAAAGAACACCCCATCGCTTGCCTTCAGGCGCGCCAGCGGTTCGGTATGCATGGCAAGGCGCTGCACGCTGCCGTCGACCAGGTCGCCGGTGACGGCGATGGCGTCCGCGCCAAGCGCGTTGACCCTGTTGACGATGGCATTCAGGTAGGGCCGCTTGATGGTGGGGCCGACGTGGATGTCCGAGATCTGGGCGATGGCGTAGCCATCCAGGGCGAGAGGTAAACCGCGGATCGGCACGTCGACCCTCACCACCCGCGCCACTCGCCGCGCATTGATGTAGCCGACCACGGTCACGGCCAGCGCTACCAGCGGCACGGCGAGCGCGCTGCCATGGGTGAGCGCCGGCGTCACCACGCCGAAGGGCAGCAGCACCAGCAGGATCGCGTCGCGCAGCAGGGTGGTGACCAGCAGCGACGAGAACAGGCCCATTGACAGCAGGCCGAGCCAGGCGACCAGGTTGGACCAGCGCCGCCGGCGCAGCGTGGACGACATCAGGCCCACCGGCACCAGCGCGCCGAGCACCCCCAGCGAAAGAACGCCGACGCCATTGCCAACCATTCCGAATCCAAGATCGGGCAGCAGGCGCATGCCGATATAGACCAGCAACAAGACCAGCAGGGACAGGACAACGATGAAGCTACGGCTCGGGCGCATGGCGGGGATCGGATGATGGTGGTCGTGCCTAGATGGGGCGGCCCTTGTCGCTTGCAAGGCGGAATGTTACCGGCTGAGATGCAGTTGTAAAAATCTGTATTAACGGATGGAACAATTCGCGGCCAGGAATATAGTACATCCCATACCCGGTGTCGCAGTGATCATCCCGATCTTCGCCAGGGTACGAGGAAAAACCATGTTGAAATCGACAACCCTTGGTGCTGTGCTGCTGGCCGCGGTCGCGGTATCGCCGGCGGCAATGGCCGGTGATCGTGGTACGAACACGGCCGTTGGCGCGGTGCTCGGCGCCGTGGTCGGCCACACGGTCGGCGGTACTGGCGGCGCCGTCGCCGGCGGCGTGATCGGCGCGGCGGTGGGCAACTCCATCAATACCCGCGACGACCGCCGCCACTACGGCCATCACAATGGCTACAACAACGGCTATTACCAGTCGCAGCCGGTCTACGTGCAGCCACGCCCGGTCTATGTGCAACCGCGCCCGGTGTATGTGCAATCGCGTCCGGTCTACGTCCAGCCCCGCCCGGTGTACGTGCAGCCCCGTCCGGTTTACGTCGAGCAGCGCGGCCGCGGCTGGGACCGCCACGACCGCCACGACCGTCATGACCGCTGGGATCGCGACGACCGTCGCGGACACGGCTACGGCCGCTGATCAATCGACGCGTCGGCGGCCCTGCTGCCGGCGCTTGAATCGTCTTCTGCTGCATGATCACGCCGGCTGATCTCGCAGCCATCCATCACCGCCCCGGCAGCGCAGCCGCCCCTCCCCTGTTTTCCGCTCCCCTCCGCTAGTCCCCCGCATCGGCGCCATGCGCCAGGTTCGGGGGACACCATGTACGAGGCAGGCACCGTCATCTCGCTGGCCGGCGGCCAGTACCGCTTGCGCGAGGCGCTGGCCGGTTCGGCCTATGGCGTCGTCTGGCGCGCGGACAGCCTGCACGCCAACGGCTGCGTTGCCCTCAAGCTGGTCAACCTGGAACAGATGGGGCGCGCCCCATCTGGCCTGCGCGCGCGCTGGATCGCCAGCGCCAGCACCGAGATCGCCTTCCTGCGCGGCCTGGCTCCGTGGGACGGTCGCCACATCGTGCGCCTGCTCGACAGCGGCGAACACGCCGGCATGCCGGCGCTGGCGCTCGAACTGCTCGATGGCGACCTGGCCGGATATCTGGGCCAGGAAGCCGCCCACGGACGCACGATCGCCCCACAGCGCGCGCTGGCCTGGGTCGGCCAGGTCAACCAGGCGCTGGCCAAGGTGCATGCCAGCGGCTGGCGCTATCTCGACCTCAAGCCCGGCAACCTGCTGCGCGACGGCGCGACGGACAGCGTCAAGCTGGCCGATTTCGGCACCAACCGCCGCCTCGACGACCTGCGCGCCCACACCTATGCCGGCACCGCCAACTGGCAGGCGCCGGAGCAATTCTTCCCGGACACCGAAGGCTACGCTACCGAGGCGCGCACCGATTACTTCGCCCTCGGCGCCCTGCTCTACTTCCTGGTGTGCGGCCGCCTGCTGCGCTATAGCAGCGCCTGCGGCCAGGCGTGGCAGGCGCACGGCCGCGACGCCGCCGCCACCTTGCTGGCCGAACGCCAGGCCCCGCCTCCCGTGCTGCAGCCGGACGAAGCGGCGCTGTTCGCCAACCGCCTGGGCCCTGCCGCCGCTCCTGGCCTGGCGTTGCTGCGCACCCTGGTGGCCGAGCGCCCCGCCGAGCGCCCGCGCCACGCGCTCGACATCAGCCGCCGTCTGGCGGACACCGTCGCCGCCCTGGACGCCGCAACGCTGCGGAGCGCGGCGTGAGCCGCCCGTCGTTCGGCGCCGGCCTGGCCTGCACCCTGCTCGCGCTGCTGTGCGCCGTCCAGTTGCTGGCCCTGATGAAGGCGCCGGCCGCGTGGACGCCGGCCGGGATCGCGGTGACCCTTGCTCCCGGCGAATCGATCATGCTGGGCCGCCAGGAACTGGGCGCCCCGCGCGCCGCGCCGCGCCAGCTCGTGCTGCGCCGCGACGCCAGCGGCGCCTGGCTGCTGCGTAACGCCGAACCACGGCAGCCGGTCGTGCTGCGCCGCGGCGACCAACGCGAGCGCAGCAGCGATCTGCCGCTCGCCGCCGGCCAGCGGATCCAGGCCGGCGCCCTGCAACTGCAGGTGGTCGCCGCCGAGCAGGGCCGCGTCACCCTGCACGACGGCGAACAGGCCTGGGACTACGATGGCGCCACCGTCCGGCGCGACGGCCAGCCGCAGCCGGCCTGCCCGGATACCGCCCTGTCGACACGCGCCGTGGCGGCCTGGAATCGCTGGCTGCCACAGGCCGCGAGCCTGGCCCGTCCCCTGGGCCTGGGCGGCCTGCTCTACTGCGGCAACCGCATCGCCGCCGCCGCGATCGAACCCGGTAGCGCCCTGTTGCTGCGCCAGGATGACGGACGCATCGTCCTGTCGGCGCGCGGCGCCCAGCCGGTGCTGGTCGCGCACGGGGCCCGCTGGGAAGACGCCGCCCAGCGCGAACTGCCGCTCGCCGGCGTGGATGCCTTCGCCGTCGGGCGCACCCTGTTCACGCTGGTCCAGAACGGCGCCACCCTGCGCCTGACGCCGTCGAGCCAGGTCGCCCTGTCGGCCGCGCCATCGAACCAGCTCCCCATTGCCGTAACCTGGCGCTGGGACCGGCGCGACTTCCTCGCCCTGCCTTCCCCACCGCCGCTGGCCTGGGCCGGCGCGGGACTCGTCCTGCTGGCCGCCCTCGCATTGATCGCACCGAGGCTGCGCCAGCGCGGCGCGCGCATGCACCTGGTGCGTCCGCTGGCGGCGGCGCTGCTCGCGTCCTGCGCCACGCTGCTCCTGGTCACCCAGCGCAGCGCCGGCGCGCCCGGCGCCGCCATCTCGCTGCTGCTGGGATGGGCCACGCTCTGGCTCACCCTGCTGTACCCGCGCCGCCCCGCCCTGCTAACCTCCAGCGCCGTGCTGCTGCTCGGCGCCGGCCTGCTGGTGCAGCTCGAAATGGGCCTGGGGGCGAACGACACCGCCTGGCTGCGCCACTTCCAGAACACCACCGCGCTGCTCGGCGTCGGCCTGCCGGGCGCCTTGCTGCTGTTGTCGTGCTTCGCCCAGGGCGCCGTGTCGCGCCCGGCCACCGAGCGGGTGCTGCTGCTGTTCGCCGCGCTCGCGCTGGGCGGCCTGCTGCTGCAGGTGTGCGTCGGCAGCGAGACCGGCGTGTTCGACCTTCAGCCTTTCGAGTTCGCCAAGTTCGCCCTGGCCGCCCTGAGCGCGCACTGCCTCGCCCTGGCCGCCGGCGGCGCGGCCCATGGACGGCGCGACTGGCGTTTCTGGCTGCGCATGGCGGCGCCGGTGCTGCTGTTCGTGTTCCTGCTCGCGGCGGCGCTGGTGCGGGTCGACGATTATTCGCCGCTGGTGCTGCTGCTGGTGTGGAGCGGCGCGATGCTGCTGGCCTGGTGCGCCAGCCGCGGACGGCGCGCGGCGCTGGCCTCGGTGGCCATTGCGCTCTGCCTGCTGGTGGCGGGCGGGGTAGCGCTGCGCGCCGGCGGCGACCTGCTCGGCGCCATTGGTTTCTACCCCGAGCGCTTCCAGGTCTGGAGCGAGCCGACCATCCATCCGCACACCGGCCAGCAAATGCTGCAAGGCGGCCGCGCCGTCGCCCAGGGCGGCTGGTTCGGCGCCGACAAGCTGCTTGGCATGTCTGCGCTTGGCGGCGCGGCCGGCGAGGCCCTGGCGATCCCCGCCATCCAGGACGACTTCGCGCCCTCGTTCCTGCTGCACCGCCACGGCCTGGCCGCGGGCCTGGCCTTGTGGACCCTGCAGGCGCTGTTCCTGGCCGCGCTGCTGCGCTGCGCCACCGCCGCCTGGCGCAGCGCCAACGGCGCCAACGACTTCCGGCGCGCCTGGGTCGGCCGCTTCCAGTGCTTCGCCCTGTGCGGTGGCGCGGCCTTCATCGCCGGCCACCTGCTGCTGTCCTGGGGCACCAACCTTGCCATGTTCCCGATCATGGGCCAGCCCATGAGCTTCCTGTCCGCGGGCGGCTCGCACCTGCTGTTTTTCATCTGCCCCCTGCTAGCGTTCGGCATGGCGAGCACCCAATTCAACGAGGAGAATCCATCATGCCGGTCTACGTCCAACACGAAGTCCTAGGCAAGGTCCAGGACGTGTTCAATGCCGACGCCTTGTGGCAGGCGCCTGGTCTCGCGCTGTTCGCGCGCCGTCCGCTGCTGCGCGACCTGCTCGAGCGCTCCCCGCGCGAGCAGCGCGGACGCGCCGCCACCCGCTGCTTCTCGCACGTGACCCTGGTGCTGCCGCAGGACGAGGTCGACGACGACCGCCACCTGACCCGCGGCGCCCGCGTGCGCGACCTGGCGCAGTCGCTGGCCGCGCTGCACCAGAAGGATTTCGGCGACCTGCTCGGCGGCGACGAAGTGCGTTACCACGTGCTCGGCAGCGACGACCTCGATCCGGGCGAGGTGCAGGTCAAGTTCGGCCACGCAGTCTATTTGCCGGCGCCGGGCGAACAGGTCCAGTACACGGTGACCGCCTCGCGCGACAGCGCGATCTGGCAACCGGTGTGCGTCATCTATCCGAATCAGCGCCTGACCCTGGTCGGCCTGGACGCGGCCAACGCTACCTTCGCAGTGCCCGGCTGGCCGTTCGGCCCCGAAGGTGGCCTGCTCCTGGTCAACGACGGCCCGGACGCCCTGCTCGAATTGCAGGTGCGGCCCAAGGACAGTTTCGAATGCCGCTTCGACGCCGCCAACGGCTACTACGTCTTGCGCGGCAAGGGCGCCAGTGCCCAACGCCTCCTGCTCAAGATCAGCCGCACCAACGCCGGCGCCGGGGTCCGCCCGCAGCCGGCGCCCGGCGCGAATCCCATTGCACCGAGCGTCCCGCCGCAGCGCAGCCCGGCCGTGTGGAAGGCGCGCACCGTGACGCCGCCCGCCGCCGACCTGACCGCGATGCCGCTGGCCGCGACCGCACCGACGGCGAAGGCGGCGCCGGTGTCCGAGCTCGACGCCACCTATGCCCCGGTGGCCCGCCACCGCATCACGCTGGCCGGATTGGCCCTGCCGCGCCTGAGCCGCTACCGCGAGACCGGCGCCCAGGCGCTGGAGGTCGGCCTGAACGCCCAGCTGCTGCCCAGCGCGCCGGGCAAGGACAACGTCATCCATTTCGCGGTCGACGACGCCGACGAGCTGCATGCGATCACCCCGGCCGGGCGCCAGCGCATCGCCGTGCCGTCGCAGTTTTCTCCATTGGACAACGCCTGCATCCGCCTGCTGGCGGTCCAGCAGCTACTGGCCGAGCGCTATAGCGCGCTGCTGGTGCTGCCCGAGGGACCATCGCAGCCGGCGGCAGCTGGCACGCGCCTGACATTCGGACGCGGCATGCCCTCGCTGGGCGCTTTGCGCGTGCTCGACACGCCGCAGTTCGTACGCCAGGGTGATGGCGGTCCAGGCGCCAGCGCAGACCGTCTCGGCCTGTCGCGCAACGCCTTCAGCTGGGAAGCCTCCGGCGACGGCCTGCGCGTGGCGCGCCTGTCGCCGACCCAGGCGCTGTACCACCTGGACGAAGAGCTGGCCCTGGTGGCCCAGATCGAGGCCGCGACGCCAGAGCAGCCCTATGTCATCCCGTCGGGCCAGCACCTGGTGGCCGGCCACTACGTGCTGCGCTTCGACGCCTGAGGACGACGATGCTCTCCCTCCATCAAGGGGCGGCCTACGGCGGCGCCCTGGTGCTGACCCTGTGCGCCTGCGCCTGGCTGACGCCGCGCGCCTGGTGGCGGCGGCCAACTGCGCGCGCCCTCGGCCTCCTTGGACTCGGAACGGCCGCCGGCGGGACGCTGTTGCTGGCTCTTATCGGGAACCCGGCACGGAATCCAGCAGCGGTCGCGCCGCCGGTGCAGACCGCCCGGGCGCAGGATGCGACCGGGACCGACCTGCCGGTAGCCGGCGCACGCTATCGCGCCCACGATGCGCTCAACCTGCGCGTCGCCGGTGGCGTCGGCGCCGAGCGTTTATTGGTGATGCCGGCGGGCGCGCGGGTGGAAGCGACCGGCCGGCGCGACGGGGACTGGTGGCAGGTCCGGGCCACGGTCGATGGAAAGCAGGTCGAAGGCTGGGCCAGCAGCCTGTGGCTGCGGCGCGCCGACGAGGGCCACGGCGCCGGCTAGGGAATCAGTCGCGTGCGGTGCGCCAGACTTGCTGCTTGGGCGGCGTCTCGTCCCTGGGACAATTGGTGAAGCGCTGCTTGCCGTGCATTTCGATCATCTCGATATTGGTCGTCGGCGCCCGTTCGGTGATGCAATAGGTGCCCCTGCCCGTGATGACGCGGGAGCGGCGCGCACCGTCGCCCGTGTTATTTACCAGCTCCTCGACCTTGGGCGCTTCCCACAGGCGCGGCGGTGCCATGGCGCGGGCGTGTTCCATGCCTTCGCGCATGCGGATCTGCGGGCTCTCTAGCGGTGCGACGATCAGGGGCTTGTTTTCCTTGCGCAGCGCGCGGTCGATCTCGCCGACGCTGCGCCGCGCACTGGCAAGGATGTCCGCGGCGCCAGGAAGCGCACGGGGCTGCTCTTCCATGGCCGCAGGCGCCGCTGCGGCCGCTGGTGCCTCCTCGAGCGCCGACACCGGCGCCGGTTCGGTCCGGGCCGGTCGGGTCGGCGCGGCCACCGCTGCAGGCCGTACTGCCTCTACCTGCAAGGGCGCCGCCGGTTCGATGCGCGGGGCGGGCCGCGCCAGCGGGGGCAGCAACAGCCACTGCATCGCCTCGTCGCTGCCTTCCTGCGGCAGCGAAGGAAGCTTGCCGGACATCTGCCAGCCGAGGACCAGGACCAGGTGGAACGCCAGGGTAACGGCAGCGCCGGTGAAGCGGTCATTGCGCGCAGCTAGCGGCGGCGCGAACCTTGGAGAGGTGGGGGACATGGGCCAGCAGTATAGCGAGCCGGCGCATCGACACGCTCACCAATTCTATCCATTGCCGGCGATGGCCCGGATGGCCGCCAGGTGCGTAGTGACCGATGTGACCTCGAGCAGCAGTTCGCGCAGGCCATCCCAGACGATCTGCACGCCGAGGCAGAGCAGGATGAATGCGGTCAGGCGCAGGAAGACGGCGGTACCCGCCTCTCCGATGAAGCGCAGGAAGTGCTCGCCATAGCGGAAGGCCAGGTACAGCAGCACGCCGATCAGCGCCAGCGCCACCAGCGCACCACCCATCCGCGCCAGAGAAAACACGATCTGCACGTCGTGCAGGGCCACGCCCACCGTGATGGCGACCGCGATCGAGGCCGGGCCGCAACTGATCGGGAACGTCAGCGGATAGAACGCCTGGCGCTGCGCATGGTCCGGCGTGAAGGCCTCGGCCAGCGAGGCTCGGCTGTCCGGCGTCGTCGGAGTTGCTCCCAGCAGGCGCCAGGCGACCGACGCCAGGATCAGGCCGCCGCCGACACGGACGATGGGCAGCGCGATGCCGAAGAAGTCGAGTACATACGAGCCGATGAGCATCGAGCCCGTCATCAGCCAGAACATATTGCGCGCGATGCGGCGTGCCAGCAGCGTGCGCGTCGCGGGCGACGCGCCTTCGGTCATGCTCAGGAAAATCGGTGCCGTGGCGGCCGGATTCAGGATCGGCAGCATCGTCACCAGAACGAATAAAAAACTCCTGGCCGCAGCCAGTATCAACTCGATTGTCATGACGTAGTGTGATCGATCCGCGCAAGCGCTTGACGCCCGCGCGGGAAGCAAGAAGCAGGAAGCAGGAAGCAGGACTCCAGGTTCGCCACTGTACATGATGCGCCGCGCAGGCGAACGCACCGCTGGCGAGAACCTGCCGTCCCGGAACGGCATGCCGCCTTGCCAGGCTGGCGCCGTGCCGCCAGGGCAGGCCGGCCCCACCAGCACACGGTGTATCCGGGTGGCGCCCAATACTCCTGTTCCACGAAGGCCAGGGCCAGCCAGGCCGCGGCGATCGCGGCGCCACCGCCAGCCATTGCCTGGGCTTGGACCGCACGCAGCAGGACGCCGCAGGCCGGCGACGCCACGAACAAGAGATCGTGCGCGACGATCACCGCAATGATTCCGTAGACCGCCCATGGCGCCGGTACCAGCAAGCCGCATGGTCGGCGGCATGCCGTGCCGCCATGCGCCTAGTCCTGGCAGTCGTTGGCCCAGCTCAGCCGCATCGGATTGAAAGACAAGCCTTTCGCGCACTGGGTCGGACCGACCCGGACGAAACCGAAGGCCTCGTACGCCGGTACCCCGTGGTTCGACGAGTTGACCGTGAAATTCCCGTCACCACCACGTGCGATGGCCGCGGCCCGGGCTACGTCCCATAGCTTGCGCGCCAATCCTTGCCCCTGCCAGCGCTTGCCGACAAACAGATGGAACAAATGGCTGTTGTCGCGGATCGCGATGAAGCCTGCCAGTTGTCCCTCGTCGAGCGCCACGTGGTACACATGCCCCAGCGCCAGGAACTTGCGCACGCCCATCTGGTCGTTCTCGGCCAGGAACGTCGCCGCGCCTTCACGCGTCGATTCGTGCACGATGAATTCGAGCGCCAGGTCGCGCAATAGCGACGCGATGGCGGGGGCCAGCGTCGGAATATCCGCGTTGGCCAGCGGTCGGATGTCCATGATGTATTGACACTGCAGTACGGGACACCAACATACCACAATGTTGATGTTCTACAAGGCAATTTCCGAGGATTGTCTTTGTGGCTGAAGGCAGGGCAAAAACCGTCCAATCGTGGCATCGACGCCCTAAATCAGTAGTACAGTGTCGGCATTCACCTGATCATTTTGCCAATGCCAGCCACCATCGCCGATTTCCGGTTCGCTCCCCTGTTCGATGTCGCTGTTGCCAGCCGGGTCGGTTGCGGTCCCACCACCCGCGCCGAGAACCAGGACAACTTCGCCATCATCGATTTTGATGGCCGCGCCTGCCGGCTGCAAGACCAGCACGCGCTCTGCACGACCGTCGACGGCTGGCCGGCCGGGCACGGGCGGCTGGCCGTCCTGGACGGCATGGGCGGTCATGGCCACGGGCGCGAGGCGGCCGAGGCGCTGGCGGCGGCGCTGCTCGACATGCCGGCCTGTACCACGGCGGACGAGCTCGCCGACCGGCTCGATGCCGTGCACGCCGGCCTGCAGGCGCGTTTCGCGCTCGACGCCGTCGGCGCTGCCCGGCCCGGCACCACGCTGACCCTGCTCGAGCTGCGCCCAGGCGCTCCGCCGCTGCTGTACCACGTGGGCGACTCGCGCCTGTACGAACTCGACCCTTTGCATGCCGCCCCCTTGACGATCGACCACGTGCCGGCCACCGCCGCCGCCCTCGTCGGCCGTCTCGACGAGGCACACTGGTGGCGCCAGGTGCATGCTCGCCACGCGCCCCAGATTGCCCAGGCTTTCATCCTGGGCAACGCGTTCGCCAATCCGGCGCGCCTGTCCGATCCACTGTTCGCGCTGACGCCGGAAAACCTGCCCTGCTGGCTGGGCCACCTGGCCGACCGCCGCCCGCTGGTGCTGCGGCCCGGCGCGGCCTATGTGCTTGCCACCGACGGATTCTGGTCGTGCGCGCAGCCCGACGGCTTCGTTGCCGGCTGGCCCGCGCTGATGGCCGATGCGCCAGGCGCGGCGATGCTGGTCGAGCGGCTGTTCGGCTTGCTGGAGAACGATCCGCCGCCCGGCCTGCAGCCGGACAACCTCACCGCCCTGGTCGTACGTCCGCTGGCGCGCCATGCCGATGAAACGGTGCTGCCGGTCGAGGCCGGCAGCAACTGAGCACCGCGCCAGGCCGCCAACCTACCTATTGCTTCTAGAAAATAATGTTGTTAATCAATGATCTTGGTGCGCCGTACGGTGCGAAAACAGCGTAAGCTACCAATGTTTATTTCGACCATCATTCAACTTGTCTCTCTGACATGAATCGCTGCCGCAACCCCGCGCATCCGCACTGCACCGTCTGGGTCCTGCCCGGCGACGCACTGTGTGCGCACGGGCATGCCCAGCCAGAGGACGGACCTGCCGCGCTGGCGGCGGCTGCGCCTGAGGCGAGCGCTGCATCCGGCCTGCCGTCGAGCTTTGACGTCATCACCGGGCTGCGCAGCCGGCGCAACACCGAGATCGCGCCGGCGCCGGTCGAGCGCGCCGTCAACCTGCAACGGCCCCAGCTGCACATCAGCGGTTTCGACCCGCGCGCCGCTGGCGGCCGCCAGGCGATCCGACTCGAACTGCGCGGCATGCCGATGGATTGCGCGCCCGAAGTGCGCATGCTGGTGCGCTCCGCGCTGCGCCTGCACGGCGGCGAAAGCTACGGCTTCCAGCGCACCTCGCGTGGCGACTGGCGTCCGCTATTTCTCGAGTTTTCGTCGCGCGGCCTGGAACACGGCCAGTACCGCATCGAGGTCGAGCTGCACAGCCGCCACCCGCAGGCGCCTGAATCGAGCCGTACCTGGACCTGTTCCCCCGTGATCCTGGTGCCGCGCCAGGACGCCAGCCTGGGCGAGATCCACCAAACCTTCCTCGCCACCCACAAGAACGTGCGGGTGACGGCGGACGACGCCGGCATCGCGCGCATGCATGCGGCCGGCGGTGCGCTCGGCGGTGGACGGATCGATATCGACGTCAATGCGCGCAACGCCTCGATCGCCCAGCTCAACCTGGATGGCGGCGGCGGCAAGATCGACCTCGGCATGTCGACCATCGCCTGGGACGAAGACCTGATCGAGATCGACATGCCGCTCGAGGCGGCGCCCCATCCCTGCCCGGCGAGTGGCGCCTGCCTGGTGTATGCCGAGGCCGACTCGGCCACCCAGCGCCACGTGCGCCTGTTCGCGCTCGACGAGTGCGTGCTGGGCCGCTTCGAGACCATCGCCCCCGAAGCCGACCTGCTGCTGGGCCACCATGGCGAAGCCGGCATGGAATACGGCGGCCTGACGCGGCGCCTGTCGGGACGGCACGCCATCATCCGCCGCAGCCGCCATGGCTTCGAGATCGAAGATGTATCACGCTACGGCCTGCTGCTGGACGGCGTCTGGCCGGGCAAGCACATGCCGGTGCAGCTGCGGCTCGGCATGCGGATCGAACTGACGGCCAGCATCAAGGGTATCGTCACGCTCGAGGTGACGGCCCTGATGGCCCACGCGGTGGTGCTGCACCGGCTCGACGCCGGGACGCGCGCCGAGTGTTTCTATCTGATGGCGCCAGATTCTGTCCCAGCCAGCCGTGCGCCGCAGCAAGCTTCCAGCATGCCGCGCGCCGCCGCGCTGCCGTTGCTGTTCCATCACGACGGCGGCTTCTGGCAGCGCGACCGCAACAGCGGCCGCGACACGCCGCTTGCGCCAGAGGCGGGTCTGGGCCGCCTGTGGCAATCCGGTCTTGGCATTGGGGCCCGTTTCGTGGCGCAGGCGTATCCCGAGGCGCACACCGCCCCCGGCGGCATCGGCGACAGCCGCAGCAAGATACTGTCCACACTCAGCGCCTGAGCCGCCTGCCGGCGGCGCAAGCTCAGCCGTGTGGCGGAATCAGTACCAGGAAGACCAGCGCTGCGCCGGCCAGCAAGGCAGCCTGCAAGGCGAATACGATCGCCGGCGCCCGCAGGTGTTCAGGAATCTTCATGACGTCACCTCCCGTATGCAACAAGCCCACGTTGGTGACAACAGCTTACGCCTTTCCGACGCGCCTTGCGAGCGCTGGCCATGCGGCAAGTCAGTCGTCGCGCCAGGCCGCCGGCACGGCCGGCAGCGGGATGCGTTCCGTTTCGCCGGGCACAGGCACGAAGCGGTCCGCCTCCCAGTCGTGCGCCGCCTGCTCGATGCGTTCGCGGCGGCTCGACACGAAATTCCAGAAGATGAAGCGCTTGCCGTCGAGCGGCGCACCGCCGATCACGACGAAGCGCGCCCCCGCACTCGAACTTACCCGTACCGCAGCGCCGGGCTCGAGCATGGCCATCGTGTTGGCGGGGATCGGCTCGTCGTCGACCTCGACGGCCCCGATCGGTGCATACAGCGCGGCCTCTTGCGGCAAGTTGTCGAGCGCGATCGTGGCACCGGCGGCCAGGTGCACGTCGAGGTACAAGGTCTCGGCGAAGGTCGGCACCGGCGACGCCTTGCCCAGCGCGGCGCCGACCAGCACCCTCACCTTGGCGCCCTCGAGCAGGATCTCGGGGATCTGGCTGGACGGCGTATGGCTGAAGGCGGCCGGCGTTTCTTCGTGCTCGCGCGGCAGCGCGGCCCACAATTGCAGGCCGTGGGTACGGCGCGAGCGTTCGAGCAGGTCTTCGGGAGTGCGTTCGGAATGCACGATGCCGCTGCCGGCGGTCATCCAGTTGATCGCGCCCGGCTCGATCCGCTGCTCGGTGCCCAGACTGTCGCGGTGCATGATCGCGCCTTCGAACAGATAGGTCACCGTCGCCAGGCCGATGTGCGGATGCGGACGCACGTCATGGCGCGTGCCGGGCGCCGCTTCGACGGGGCCCATATGGTCGAAGAACAGGAAGGGGCCCACCGACTGCCTGGCCGCTGCCGGCAGGATACGGCGCACGGTGAAGCCGCCACCCAGGTCTTTGTCGTGGGATTTGAACAGGTGTGCGATGGCCATGGCGAGGTCCTGGTTGAAAAGGCGATGCTCGACTGTACACCGAAGTCAAAGCTCGCGCACCACCCGGAAGCCCACGATATCGTTCGACAGCACGGCCGAGAAGCCGTTGCGCAGCGCCGAGCGCAGATAGCGCGGGTTGTACAACCAGGACCCGCCGCGCAGGATGCGCCGCACCTGGTCGCCGCCGAGTTCCCAGGCGCTGCCATCAACGGGCGCGCCTTCGTAGTTGTCGTGCACCACGTCCTGCACCCATTCCCAGACGTTGCCGTGCATATCGTGCAGGCCCCAGACGTTGGGCGGGAAGAAAGCGACCGGCGTGGTCCCATGGCGAAAGTCGCCGCGCGGGCCGCCGTTATACGTGAAGCTGCCGTCGAAGTTGGCCTGGGTGGTCGAAATGGTGTCGCCGACGTTGAACGCCGTCCTGGAGCCGGCGCGGCAGGCGTATTCCCATTCGGCCTCGCTCGGCAGACGATAGCGCTTGCCGGTCGCCTCGCTCAGCCAGGCCACGTACTGCAGCGCGTCGAACCAGGTCACGCCGACCACCGGATGCGTATCTTGCTGCGGGAAGCCGGGAGATTCCCAGTCCACTTCGCCATGCCGCTGCCAGCCGCTCGCCTGCACGAAGACGCGCCATTCGCCGACCGTGACCGGATAGCGGCCCATGGCGAAGGCACGCTCGATCCCGACCCAGTGCTGCGGGGTCTCGCGCGCGATCCAGTTCTTTTGCGAGCCGGCCGCCATCGCGATGCGGCGCTCGTGTTCGGGGGAACCCATCTCGAAGCGGCCGGCCTGGATCAGGACCAGGGCCGGGCCGGCGCCGCTGCCGTCGAGGAAGGGGTCGTGCAGGACGCCGTGCGCGTCGGCGGCCGGCATGGCGGGCGCTGGCGCGCACGGCGCCCCCTCTGCCGCAGCAGCAGGCGCCTGCTCCGCCGCGCGCGCCGTTTCTTCGTCGCGCGCCTTCTTTTGCTGCGCGACATACGCGGCGGCGGCCCTGGCCTGGGCCGCCTTGCGCGCTGCCTCTTCTTTCGCCGCCTGGGTCTTCGCGACCTCTTCGTCGCGCTTGGCCAGCAACTGCTGGCGCAGCAATTCCTTGCGCGCCAGGCGCGCTTCCTCGGCCGCCGCGCGTTCGCGGCGCTGCTGTTCGCGCAGCTGCAAGCGGCGCTGCTCGTCCAGCCTGGCCTGGACCACGGCCGCCGCCTCGGCCTCCACCTTGCGCCGTGCGGCCAGTTCGCGCGCCTCGTGCTCCTGTTCGGCGCGGCGCGCCGCCTCCTGCGCGGCCAGTTCCTCGGCCGACGGGCCGGCCGCGGCGCGGATGGCCTCGAGCAGCGCATGCACGGTGGCCGGGCGCGCGGCCGGTTCGCGGCCGAAGCCGGCGCGCAGCACTTCCCACTGACGCGCGCCCAGGGTCTCGGGCACTTTGCCGCCCGGCTCGCCCGGCAACACGCCGGTCAGCAGCTGATGGATCATCACCGAGACCGCGTACACGTCCAGCGTCGGTTCCGGGATCACGCCCTCGCTGGCCGCTTCCGGCGCGCGGTAGCCGGCGGTGCCGGAGGTCGTCGGCGCATCGAGCGGCGACATGCCGCCGCTGGCGCGGGCGCGTGCGGCGATGCCGAAGTCGAGCAGCTTGACCTCGCCCTTGTGGGTGACGAAGACGTTGCCGGGCTTGATGTCGCGGTGGACCAGGCGGTGCTTGTCCCAGGCGTAGTCGAGGGCGTCGGCCACCGGATCGAGCAGCGCCAGCACGCGCGCCAGCGGCAGGCGCTGGTCCCGTTCCAGCGCCCGTGCCAGCACGGCGTCCAGGTCTTCGCCCTCCAGGTACTCCATGATGATGAAGTAACTGGACGTGGCCGGATCCTGGGCCCATTCATACACGCGCACGATGTGCTCGTGGGCCAGGCGCCGCGCGCGCGTGGCTTCCTGGATCAGGAGCTTGGCGTGGCTCGCGGCCTGGGTCAGGTGCGGCGGCAGGATCTTGAGCGCGACCTGGGCGCTGTGTCCCAGTTCCGCATGGGTGGCAAGGTCGGTCGCCTGCCAGACCTGGCCCATGCCGCCATGGGCGATCAGGCGCTCGAGCCGGTAGCGGCGGGTCTGCGGACCGATTTCCTGGCCCGCCATCAAGCCGATTTCGGTACCCGGACGGGTCAATGCCGCGGCCGGCCCGGCGCCAGGCTCGGCACTGGTCGCCGGGCCTGCGGCGCGCTGCTCCGGGGTGTATGCCGCGTCCAGGATCGCGTTCTTGCGCAGGTCGAATTCCTGACGGCTCAACAGGCCGTCTTCGTGCAGCGCGCGCAGTTCGCGGATCTTGTCGATGGCAGTCTGCATCACGCTCGATTCAGGCAGGGAGCGTCGATCCGCAAGCGGCGCAGAAACGGTCTTCCGGCTTGGCCGGGTGACCGTGCACGCACTGGCGCGCGCCGGCCGCCGTCAGCGCAACGCGGCCCGCCAGCGCGGCCTGCGACGTCAGCGCCGACTTGTTGACATCGTTCTGCATGGCCAGCAGGTCGATCTGGTGGCGGCGGTCCTTGTCGACTTCGTGCTCGCGGCGAGCCTGCTCGGCGGCCAGGCGCGCCTCTGCCACGACCGCATCGATCTTGCCGACACCCGCTACGCCGGCCAGCGCCGTCAGCTGGTCGCCATCCATCGACGCATGCACCCGCGTCTTGAGGTAGTCGGCCAGTACCGCGGCGTTGGGCGGCTCGGCCAGGGCCAGCTTGGCGGTATCGTCCATGCCTCCCAGTGCTTCGGCGCGCGCCATCGCCAGCCGGGCCAGCTCGATCTCGTGGGCGCGGTCGGCCGCGCGTGCGCCCTCGAGAATACCGGCGCGGCGCGCGTCGGCATCGAGGGTGACATCCTGCATCCGCCGCGCATGGGTGGCATCGGCTTCGATCGTGCGCAGCAGCTTTTCGTGCTGGGCCTGGGCGTCGGCCCGGCTGGCGCCGCGGCGCACGCCGTGGATGCGCTGGCGCGCCTGCTCGTCTTCCCATTCCTGCGCCCTTTCGGCGTCGCGCCGGCGCGCTTCGTTGGCCAGGCACAGGGCCTGGTAGCGCGCCGCGTGTTCGGCCTCGTCGATGTCGCGCAGGCGCCGCGTCGCATCTTCTTCGCTCGCGCGCAGGCGTACGAGTTCGGCGCGCTGGCGCGATGCATCCTCGATCTGGCGCGCCTGCTCGATCTTGTTGCGGATCTGCTGCTGCAGCAGTTGCTGCGAGAAACGCTGCTGCGCCAGTTGGCGCGCCTGGGCCGCCTCTTGCTGGGCGCTGGCGACTTCGGCGCGCATGCGCACGCCGGCCAGCGCGCGCAGATGCTGCCACTCGGCGGCTTCGTCGGCGCGCTCGGCGTTCTTTTGCGCCATCTCGTGTTCGAGTTCGGCCAGCACTTCGGCCGCGCCATTGGCCAGCGCCTGCCTGCGCGACTGGGCTTCCAGGATGCGGCCATACAGCTCGATCTGGCGCGCCCGCACGCCGTGCGCGCGGTCGGCCCCCTGGAGGGAGAGTTCGGCACGTGCGATCGCGTCATCCTGGCGCAGCTCGGCGCGGCGTAGCCGCAGCCTGCCCTCCTCTTCGCTGCGCTTGATGCGCTGCCATTCCTCGGCCGTGTACAGTTCGTCGAGGTGGCGGCTGTGCGCCAACTGCACGCGCTGCTCGTCGGCCGCCAGCCACAGGCTGCCGATGCGGGCGCGGTTGGCGTCGTATTTGTCGTGACGAAGTTCGAAGGTCTCGACCGCCGTCACCGCCAGGCCGTAGCCGGCCAGCAGCACCTTGAGGCCGCCCTGCAGGCGTTCGTCGAGTTGGGCGCGCAATTCGCCATTGGCCGCCATCTCGCGGATCGAGCGCGCGCCGATGAACTCGAGCGCCAGCTGGCGCACCGGATGCGACAGCAGCTCGCGCAACTCGCCGGCGCCGACGGTGCCCGGCGTGGTCATGAAGTGGCGGGCAAAGGCCGGCACGTTCTCGATCCTGACGCTGACCGTGAAGCGCAGCGCGATATCGAGGTGCTCGCAAGTGGGAATGTCGTCGAACTCGAACGGCACCGGCAGGGCGCCGGTGCGGGTGACGAGGATCTCGGCATGCTGGTCGCGCAGCAGGTGGTTCAGGCGGGTGAAGAAGCCTTCGATCTCGTACTCGCCCTGCGGCACCTCGGTGGCCTTGTCACCCTGCAGGATGAAGCCGCGCGCGGTGGCCGGCACCCGCAGCGTCTTGACGAACAGGCCGGATAGTTCACGCACGCCGAAAAACACCGCCAGCTCGTCGGGACCGGGCACCCAGCGGTTCTCGACCAGTACCGGCTTGTTGCGCGGCGCGCCCAGGATGACGCCACAGCCGGCGCAATAGCGCGCCTCGGACGCATTCCTGCATTCGCACCGCGGGCAGCTGGCGCCTTTTACTCCGAACATCTGCAACATATCCGACTCCGTTCTATCTCGTACTGCTCGTCACTTCCAACGACGAACCTGCCGTCCAACCCGTGGATTCTAGCAGGGCCACGCGCGCGGCACGGATCGTTCCCGTGCGCGGGCGCGATCCGGTCAGATTTGCTGCCGCTGCCCCTAGATGATGCCGATCCGGTCGACGCAGGCGAGGCTGGCGCCGCGCGCTCGCAGTTCTTCGCGCAGGCCCTGCGGCAGCGCCGTTTCCCACTCCCTGGGCAGCAGGACGCGGTCACCGGGAGCGGCTTCGCGTGCGATCAGCGCGCATTTCGGCGCCAGCGCCTCGACCGCCTCGACCCGGCCCGCATGCCAGGCGCTCGACTTGCCGGTCGCGATGATGCGTCCGCGCGCCGCGAATTCGCGCCCGCGCGCCATGCGGTCGGCCATTACCAGCGCCAGCTGGTAGGAGTCGCCCGAAAAGCGTGGCTCGCCGAATCGCACCGTGGTGCGCCACTGGCCCTGGCCGCGGCCATCGAAATGGCGCGCGCCCGCCAGCACCGCCGCGACCTGCGCCTGGCGCACCGCATCGACATCCGGCACGCTGACCGGGTCTTCCTCGACCTTGTCCTCGCGGCCCGCCCGCGCCAGGGGCCGCACGCTGACCTCGACCCAGCCCAGGCCATCGTGCTCGCCGCCGCTGTGCATCGGGAACCATGCGCGCGCGCTCGAGAGCGCGGCGCCGGGATCCGGCCGGCCGTTCAGGGCGCCCAGGTGGGGCAAGGCGTCGGCGCCGCCCAGCAGCACCCCGCCGGGTGTGCCAGCCAGCCGGCGGCCGTCGATGCGGCCCAGGTGCCAGGCGTCCGACCAGCCATTCGCAACCACGTCGCCCTTCGGCGCGAAGACCCCGCGCACCATGCGGTCGGCCAGCACCGCGGCGAGCTCCCAATCACGGTCGCCCGCGCCCGGCGCACGGTCAAGGCTCAGCACCACCTGGTCGCGGCTGTCGAAGCGCGCCTCGGTATGGCGCGCCAGCCGTACCACCTGCTGCATGCGCTCGGCCACGCCGGGCGCCCCCGGCACGGCGCACTTGACGTCGGCGCGGCCGGCGCGTGCCCGGCGCGTCGCGGTAATCGTCAGCATGCCGCCGTCGACGGCGATGCTGCGGCAGGCGATCGTGCTCACCCCGGCGCTCACGCTTCCTCCCGTTCCACTTCACTGGCCGAGACGGCGCGCCTGGCGCCGGCTTCGGTCTCGAGATTGGCCACGATGCGGTCGGCCTCGTCGAACAAATCGTCGAGCGGGCCTTCGCCGGCGACCTTCAGGCGCGCCAGCAGGGCCCATGCCTCGTCGAGCGCGGCGGCGGCGCGGCCGCTGTGGCGCGCGCGCCGCAGTTGTTCATCCTGCGCCAGCGGCTGATTGGGGGCCGCGAGTTCGAGCGCCGGCATGGTGCCGACCGACAGGCTGACCAGGTCGAGCCGGCGCAGCAATTCCTGGTGCTGGCGGAAGCGCCCCTGGTCGGCCGGCATCACCGCCATGCGCACCGCGCACATCAGGCACGGCAGCTCGAGGAACAGGCGACGCAGCGCGCGCGCGTCTTCGCAAGCCGGCACGAATGCTTCCTGCGGCGCGGCGGCGCCGGCAAGCTGCGCGTGTGCTGCGGCAGGCGGCGGGGCCGCTTCCAGCCGCGCCTCAAGCGTGACCGCGTAGTCATGCGCGGCGCCCAGGTCGACCGGCACGCAGTCGTCGACCGTGACGCCAAAGCGCGTGTACATCAACTGGTTGAAACCGGAACGGAAGGCATTCCACTCTTCCAGCGTCGTGCAGGGCGGCAGCTCCAGGTTGCCCTGGGCCAGTTCGCGCTGCAGCGCGCTCTGCGCCAGCAGGGCGAAACCGTCCAGCGCCACCATGCCGCCGGCCTCGCTGGCCAGGAACAGGTCGAAGCGCTGATGGGTCGCGCGCGGGTCGCTGGCGTCGATCGCGAACTGCACGCGCAGGCCGATCTCGGGGGCGTCCGCGAACGGCACCAGCGTGCAGGCATAGGGCCCTGGATGGACGCACCAGGCGGCCTCTCCCTCGAGGACGGCGATGCGGCTGCCGGCCGCGAGGCGCCGGCTGCGTCCGCCCCGGTCGACCAGCACGGCGGCGCAGGCCGCGGGGACGGTGAGGCCGTTCGGCGCCGGCAGCGCGATCGCCACGCTGCCCAGGCCCGTCGCGTCGAAGTCGGGTTGCCGCAGCGGACGTCGCAGCGTGCCCTGCAGTGTGTTTTTGAACAGCGAACCTAGCATCATCGTCCTTCCGGGTAGTTCGGACCTACACTATGTAACCTGTGTCGCCCGAGGGATGACCTCGAAGCGCGCTCCTTGCTGCTGAAAATGCGCCGCCGGCAGATCCGCGAAAGGCCACGGGCCTTCGCACTCGCCGTCGGCGTCGAGGCGTCCTTCCAGGACCAGCGCGCCGCGACCGTCGCGTACCTGGATCGCCGGCCGCGCCGCCAACAGGTCGGCCGCCCCCGCCGCTTCCGGGTCGAGCTGCGCGATCACCGCCAGTGCGCCTCCGGCATCGACAAAGTGCAGGCGCCACATACCGTCGTCGGTGCGCAGCAGGTCGAGGGCCGCGCCGCTGTCGGCTGCGCGCAGCAGGCCCCGGCTGCCGCTCCAGGCGACTGGACCGGTCTGCCCGCGCCGGGCGGTGGCCAGGTGACGCAGGCGGCGCAAGGTAAGTGGCGACGCCTGCAGCGTGGCGCGCTCGCGGTGCGTCAACGGCCGGCTGCCGTCCAGCGCCTGCACCAGCACCTCGTCGGCCAGGACCAGGCGGTCGCCCTCCACCCGGCGGCCCAGCAATGCCCCGGCCTGCAGCTTGCGATCCAGTTCAGTCATGCCCATCGTCTTTCCTCCTCCATTCCCGCCATCTGGTTCAGGCGCGCGATCGCGGCGTCGCGCCGCTTGCGCAAAGTGGGCAGCGAGATCCCGTCCAGGCCAGCCAGCTGCTGCATCGTCGGCAGTTCGCCCTTGTCGGGATCCAGCCATTCGGACGGATAGCTGTCGTCGAATGGACCGAGCAGCTTGAGGTACACCGCCAGCCGGACGGGCAGCGATTCGTGCGCCATCCGGCGCGCCGCCCAGCTGCCGCGATCCTCGCCCAGCGCCGCCAGCAGAGAATAGTTGGGGGGGAGTGAAACCTGCTGCGCGACCAGGGCCAGGCGGGCCGCCTCTTGCCCGTCGGCCGGGGCCGGGTCGACATCGGGCGCCTCGGATTCGGCGACATCCAGTGCATCCTGGTGCGCTTCGAGGATCAGGTCGGGGCCGGGCGTGCTGCCCTGCTCCGATTCGCCCAGCACCCGCCAGTAGTCGTCCAGCCAGGCGGTCGCATCGCCGGCATCGTGCAGCCAGTCCTGGTCAAGGTTGGCCGACAGCAGTTCGTATTCGCCGATTTCACGCAGCATGGCGCCGATCTTGTCCGGGCTGTTCTTCAGGCTGGCGAAACGCTTGGATCGGGTATGGAGCGGCCCCGGCGCGCCGGTGTAGCGCTCCAGGCTCTCGCTCCAGCGCATGATCCATTCGCTCTTGCAGTCGCCGATGGTGCGCAGCTGGCGCGCCTCGATCGGCATCGCCGCCACCTCGCGGCCCAGGATCGCCCCGACCTGGGCCGCGTGCTCGCGCCAGCGCTCGAACAGGCGGGCGACTTCGTGGTAGGCGGTATCGAGCATGCGGTAGGCATACATGCGGTTCGGACTGCAGGGGCGGCCGCACGCGGCCTGGTAGTTATCACTGTCGACCTTGTCGCGCAGTACGGCGTAGAGGTCGTTGAATTTCTTGCGCAGCGGCGCTTCGCCGCCGGGTTGTTCCCAGAACCGGCCGATGCGGGCATGCTCGGCCGTGACCGCGGCGCACAGGGCAGCCCAGTCGGCGGGACGGGCCTGGAGTTCGTAGACCAGCGTCAGGGCCAGTTCGCCGCTGGTATCGCCGTAGCTGTTGCCCGCGGTACTGAACAGCTTTTCGGCGCGGGCGCCGGATGCATGCAGGGCCTGGCCCACCGCGTCGACGTAGGCGCCGAGCGATTGCTCCGTATCCGGATCGAGCAGCGTGGCCGGCCCGAACCGAGCGCACGCGTGCAGGGAGCATTGTCCCAACAGCTTGCGGACCTGCTCCCAACCATGCTCCTGATACCGGGTTCCCGGCAAACGCATACCTGCCCCATCCTCTGTTTCGCCCCGCTGCCGTAGCGGATTGAAATAGATGATGCCATACAAACACGCCCTTGAGGCGCGCAAGAGAGCGCTATTTGTCCCTCTTTTCCAACGACTGGACTTGCATCGATTGCAACAGCGCTGCAATGACGGGGGCGGCATGGCTTCCGCCGGTGGCCGGCGAATGGCTGACAAAGGCCGCGAACGCCAGCCGCCGCGCCTGTCCGGGCAGGCTGCCCGGCTCGAGCCAGCCCATGAACCAGACGGTCGCCAGGTCGTCCTGGCCGACGGGCGCCGTGCCCGTCTTGCCATAGAGGCCGGGCCGCAGCCCATCGAAGCTGGCGGCGCGGAAGGCGCCGGCGGCGGTGCCGCCTTCGATCACGCCCTTCATGCCGGCGCGTACCCGGTCGAGGCGCACATCGAGCGCCTCGCGCCGGCCGGCTTGCGCCACGCGGCCGTCGAGCGAGAGCAGCAGGCGCGGGGTCACGGTCCGGCCCTCCCCGACCGCCGCCGCGACCAGCGCCATCTGCAGCGGCGTGGTCTGCATGCGCAGGCCGATCGCCATCTGGCGCAGCTCATGGCGGCTGCTGACTGGATCGAGGCGCGCGGCGCTGGCCTGCAGCGCATCCCACTCGCCCCAGCGGTAGTCGGGCGGCAGCAGGCCGCCATCGAGCCGCAGCGGCTGGCCGAAGCCGAGCCGGCCCGCCATCGCCGCCACCGGTCGCACCGTGTCCAGCGCACCCGGCTCCAATGCGCGCGCGCCGGGCATGCCGCCATCGGGCTGCCCCATCAGGCTGCGGTCGCTCAGTTCTGCGCTCCAGGCAAACCAGGTGTTGACGCTGTGCGCCATCGCCTGCGCCAGGCCCAGGCGGCCGTCTTGTGCGCGGGTGCTGGTGATCTGGTCACGGAAATTGGTGATGCGGGCGCGCTTGCCGTCGAACGGATAGCTAGGCGCTCCGGTACGGAAGCCGTAGCCGCCCTGGCGCGCCAGCCGGTCCACGTCAAGCAGGGGCAAGCCTTGCAGCAGTCCATCCAGGCGGGCGTCGTCGCGCGCCGCCCGTTCCAGCCCCAGCGCGCTGATCACCTTGAAGGTCGAGCCGGGCGCCCGGTGCGCGCCGCCGTCGTGCTGGAAGGCGGCAATGCGCAGCGGGCTGCGGGCCGGATCGGCGCGGTCGAAGTCGCGCAGCTCGCTCCAGCGCGCCGGGTCGGCCTGGCCGGCGCCGCTGGAGGCCGCCGCCAGGATGTCGCCACTGCCGGCGTCGAGCAGCACCAGGCCGGCGCGCCGTGCTTCCACGGGTTCCGCTGCGCCGCTGCAGGCCTGGCCATCCCATCGGCCGCCGCGCAGGCCGATGCAGTCGAGCAGCAGCTGGGCCCGGGCCTGCAGGTCCAGGTCGATGCTCAGCTGGGCCTCATGACCGGCGCCGCCGAGCCGCGCCAGCATCCCGGCCACGCTGCCGTCGTGCTGGCGGTGCACGCCCAGCAGTGGCGCCAGGCCGGCGCGCTGCGCCGCTTGCGCAGGCGCGCCGTCCGCCCACAGCGTCGCGCCGTTGCGGTCGCGCAACTCGACCGGCGCCGCGGCCGGCCGCTTGTCCGCGCCGCCGGGAGGCAGGGCCTGCCAGGCCAGGCGGCCATGGTCGACAACCAGGTGGCGGTAGGCGGCGTCGGCGCCGCCTGCCATCGCCGCCAGGTCGAGTGGCTCGACCTCGACCGAGATCGACGCCGCACCGGCCAGGGGCGCCAGGACCAGTTGCGCCACCGCCTCGCGATCCGGACAGGCGCGGCCATCGCAGGCGCCCTGGGCCAGCACGCGCGCGCCGGTCACGGCGCGCACCCGGCCGGCCACCAGCAGTTCGACCGGGCGCCCGCCGGCCGACGTGTTCAAGGTCACCAGCGAGCCGCCATGGCCGCCTTCCCAGCCGCCGACCCGGCTCCACGGCTCCCACCCTTCCGGCAGGCGCGCAAACAGGCGCATCGCGGCCACCGGCAAGCCCGCTTCGCGCAGCGCCGGCGCACCGCCGACGAGCGCGTGCCAGACCCCGTCGGCGCCTGGACGGGTGCGCCAGGCCACCAGCCGGCGCTCGCTATTGAAGACGCGCACCTGTTCACGCACATAGGCGCCGTCGGCGCGCTGATGCAGCCGCTCAAGCAGGCGGCGGTCACCCGGCTCCAGCGCGAGATCCTCCCAGCCCGGCAGCGGCGCGCGCGCTTCCTGGCCGGCCTGTCGCCAGGCAAGCAGGTCGCGCGGCGCCAGCTCGACCAGGCCGTCGCGGCCCAGGCGCAGCAGGCCGCGCGCGCTGAGCGCTTCGAACAGCGCCTGGTCTTCCATGCCGGGGCCAGGCAGCAGGGGCACCTGCCAGGCACCCGGCGCAAGGCGCAGCGCGACCGGCTTGCCGTGCGCCGGGAAAGCCTGCACCAGGGCCGCGCCGCCGATGGCCCCGCCCTGCTGGAAATGGTGCAGCACCAGCTCGCCCGCCTGCGGACAGGCGGCGCTGGCCTGGCGCGTGAAGCGCAACGCCTCGCCACCCCACAGCAGCCAGCCGCTGTCGCCCAGCACGGCCTGGCCTCGGCGCGAGCGCGTCACATTGCCGCCGCTGGCGTCGCCGACCCAGCTGGCGGTGGCGGGGCCGGCATTCCAGGCGATCGCCAGCCCGGGCGTGCCCGCACCGGCGCCGGCATTGCCCGTGATGTCGATGCGCGGCATGCCCGAGCCGGAGCGCGCCAGCAGCACGTTGCGCGGCGGCGCGCTGGTGCTGCGCGCGATCCGCGCCGCCTCGTCGAAGGGATAGCCGATCCGCAGCGGCAGCATCCTGGGCTGGGCCGGATCGAGCATTTGCGTGCACAGGTCCACCCGCAGCGCCGGACCGGCGCGCATGCCGCTCGCCACCAGCAGGGCGATGCCGCCGTGCTGGGTGAGCGAGATGCCGCTGGCGCGCGGCACCACGAAGTCGAGTCCCGGGGCGATCCTCTGCAGGGCGCCCAGCGCGACCGCGCCCGGCGTCTCGTCCGAGCCGTCCGGCAGCGCGCGCGCATGCATCGCCAGCGCCACGCCGCCGCCCAGGACCGCGGCCAGCACCGCCCACACCCAGGCCGGGCCGATCGAGATGGACCAACTTTCGCCAACTGCTAGCGATCGCGCGCCGGCGCGCAGGTTGCGGGAGCGCCGCCGCGCCGTGCGCGAAGCGGCCAGTTGGCCGATCAGCGAGGCGAACATGGTCGTGAACATGCCTGTCATGCGCGAATCCGGTGGTTGACGTGGCGCCCACGCGCCGTTCGCACTCAGCTAGCTGGGGGAGGAAGAAAACCGCAGGGTATCGGCCGCATTCATGCAGCGCCTGATGCAGCTCACGCCCTGTTTTCTGCGGCTCGTCGCATCCCGCTGGAGACCATGCGGGCCTTGGCATACAGTGGATACATCGAGACACGAACTACCCATCAACCACCTCAAGGAGAACCGACATGAACGTCCTCAAACACATGGAAGCCGTCTTCATCGCCGCCGCCCTGGTCGCCGTCCCGGCAGGCTACATGGCCAAGGTCCCGAGCGCCAACGCCGACAGCTACGGCGCCAGCAACGCCGCCATCGCCAGCGGCGACAAGATGGCCGTCGTGACGGTCAGCGCCAAGCGCCTGGACGCCGCCGAGAAGTCGCAACTGCTGGCCCTGGACACCGTCACCGCCGGGAGCCGGATGTGAGCGCCGCACGTCGCCGACGTGCCGCACGGGAGCAGTCCCGCTGCGGTACGCGGCGGCCAGGACGGCCTTCGTCCACGTCCGGTTTCGCCCGTCAGATCTGCTGATCTGTTTCAAATGTAAGAACTTGCTTCAAACCTCACTTCCCATTTCCCGGATTGCTATATTCCACAGCATCCGCTCAAGGATCTGGAGACAAACATGAAATCCCCTATCTTGATTGCAGCCCTGCTCGCCATCGGCGCCGCTGCCTTCACCCCAACGGCCTCGCACGCCCAGCCGCACATCTCGGTCGTGATCGGCGCCGCGCCGCCGGCGCCCATCTATGAAGTCATCCCTGCTCCGCGCCGCGGCCATGTCTGGGCGCCCGGCTACTGGGAATGGCGCACGCACCGCCACCACTGGGTGCCCGGCCACTATATCGCCGCCCGTCCGGGCTATGTGTACGCCCCGCCGAGCTGGCACCATCGCGGCGGCCGCTGGGTAATGGAGCCGTCGCGCTGGAACCGCGGCCCGGGCCACCACTACGGCCCGCCGCCGGCGTATGTGCGCGACCATCGCGACCGCGATCGCTGGGACCGCGACCGTCATCACGACAAGCGCGATCGTCACCATGGGCGTGACCGCGACCGCGACGGCATCCGCGACAAACATGACCGCGACCGCGATGGCGACGGCGTGCGCAACAGCCGCGACCACCGGCCGGACAACCCGCACCGCTACTGACCCGATCGGGGCCGTGGGGCGCGTCAGCGCTTCAGGTGCTTGTCCAGGAAGGAGAGGATCTTCGCATTCGCATCAAGCGCGTTCTTCTTCTTCGAGAAACCATGGCCCTCGTCGCCGAACACGACGTACTCGACCTCGACCTTGTTCTTGCGCACCGCCTCGACGATCTCGTCGCTCTCGGCCTTGATCACGCGTGGATCGTTGGCGCCCTGGACCACCAGCAGCGGCTTGCGGATCTGGTGGGCGTGGAACAGCGGCGAGGTCGCGACCAGGAAGTCCCTGTCCTTGACCGGGTCGCCGATCTCGTCGTACAGCGCCTTGCGCTGCGCTTCCCAGTACGGCGGAATGCTCTCGAGCGTACGCACCCAGTTGCTGACGCCGAAGATGTCGATGCCGACCTTGAAGGCTTCGGGCCGGAAGGCCAGCGCCGCCAACACCATATAGCCGCCGTAGCTACCGCCCATGATGCCGATCCGCTCAGGGTCGATATACCCCTGGCCAGCCAGCCAGGTCTTGGCCTCGACGCAGTCCCACAGTGGTTCCATGCCGTGCTTGCGATCGTCGGCGCGGAAGAAGGTCTTGCCATAGCCCGAGCTGCCGCGGTTGTTGATGCCCAGGACCGCGTAGCCATGGTTGACCAGGTACTGGATCTGGGCGCTGTAGCCGAGCATGGTCTGGCCGCCCGGCCCGCCGTGCACGAACACCACCGCCGGCACCTTGGCATTCGGCGAGGCCCCCTTCGGTTTGTAGTAGATCGAAGGGATCACCATGCCGTCGAAGGACTTGAAGCGCACCACCTCGGCCTCGACCAGGTCGTTGGGGTCGATCTCGGGGTTCAGGCTGCGCGTCAGCTGGGTCGTCTTGCCGCTGCTGAAATCGTGCACGTACAGATTGCTCGGGGAACGGTCACCGTTCAGGTAGAACGCCATCAGCTTGCCGCTTTCGGAGAAGGTCACCTGGCGCATCTCGCCGCCCGGCAGCTTGGGCAAGGCGACCGGATTCCCTGCCGAATCGCCTGCGCGCATGTCGTACAGCCGCACCTCGATGCTGCCGTCGCGGTTGAGCAGGCTGACGCGGTGGCGGCCGTTGCGCGAGTAACTGGTGTCCAGCAGGTCCCAGTCGGCCTTCTCGACTTCCTCGATCTCGCCGCTGGCCAGGTCATAGCCCTTGATGCGCGCGAACTCGCCGTCGGCATTGGTCGTAAACAGCAGGCGCTTCGATTCCGGGTCAAAGGTGGCGGCCGAGTGGCTGGCCGGGTCCTCGTGCGGCGTGATGCGCTTCATCTCGCGCGTCTGCAGGTTGTATACGTAGACGTCGCTGTCCGAAGTGGTGCTGGGCTTGTCGAAGGCGAGCCAGTTACCGTCGCGACTGATGCTCGAGACGTTCATGCCGCTGTCGTTCTGGTACACCATCTTGCGCGCATAGGTGGCGGCGTCGTACAGGTACAGGTCGAAGAATTTCGGGTCGCGTTCATTGCTGGCGACATAGAAGCCGCTGCCGTCGGGCTTCCAGCCGGCGAACGAGGCCTTCAGCTTGTCGCCGGGCGTCAAATCCCGCTCCTTGCCATCGAGTTCGCGCACATACAGGTGGTTCTGCTCATTGCCGCCGCCGTCGCGCGTGAACAGGACGCGGTCGTCGGTATGGAAATACGCCACGGCATAGGTGGTGTCGCTGGAACTCGTCAGCGCGCGTGGCTTGCCGCCGGCGACAGGCACCGTGTAGGCGTTGAAGATGCCGGATTCGTTACTGCTGAACAGGATCTGCTTCTCGTCCTTGCTGAACGAGGCGCCGGTCAGCGAGGTCGTCGCCATGAACTGTTCGATGGTATAGCGCTTGACGGCCTGCTTTGCCGCGTCCGGCGGCGGCGCCTTCACGGGCTTGGCGGCTTGGGCGACGGCTTGCAACGGCGCCAGGCCGGCGCCGGCAAGCATGGCGAACAGGGACATACTGACAGCACGGCGATTCTGGCGCATTACCTTCTCCTGTGATTGAACTCGACAACGCAGTGTTTCAAAAGTCTTAACACCTGTCAACAATCTGGAATCGGTTATGCTCTCGCCATGAACGAGCTGAGTACCCTGCAAGCCGCCGCCTTCAAGACCGAACTGGCTGCCGCCCGCCAACTGGTGGCGCGCACCGGCGTGCCGGAGCGGGCGGCCCTGCAGCAGATATTGACACGCAGCGCAGGTATTGCGGGGCTGGCCCGGCTGCTGGCCGAGCGGCAGGCCCTGCGTGAACATGCGGAACAGCAGGCCGCGCGGCGCCAGGCGTGCGCCGCCGCCGCGCGCAACCGCGGAGCAGGCCCGGGCGACAGCGCCTGGCGCGCCTGGTTCGATGGCTCGGCGCGCCCGAACCCTGGCCGCTGCGGCCTGGGCGCCGTCCTGGAAGGCCCGGCCGGCCGCTTGATCGAGCTGTCGCTCGACGGTGGGTATGGCAACAGCAGCGAAGCCGAATACCGCGCCCTGAATGCGGTGCTGCGCGCGGCCATCGACCATGGGGCGACCGGACTGGTCGTGCTGGGCGACAGCCAGGTCGTGATCGATGACGTCAACGCCCCCGACTGCGCCAGCGCCCCGTCCCTGCGCCCGTTGCGGAACGAAGCGCTCGCCCTGCTCGTCCAACTGCCGCAGGCGCGGCTGCGCTGGATCCCGCGCCACAAGAACCTGCGTGCCGATGCCCTATCGCAGCGCGCCGTGCCGCCCCTCACCCTGGAACCCGAAGCATGACCGAAGCAGAACATACCGATCTCGCCGGCTGGCGCAACAAGCTGGCCGCCATGGCCGCCGGCAGCGCCGATACCGATGGCGCCCACGACAGCGCCCACCTCGACCGCGTCTGGCGCAATGCACGGCTGCTTCTCGAACCGCATCCCGAGGCCGACCGCCTGGTGGTGCTGGCCGCAAGCTACCTGCACGACCTGGTCAACCTGCCGAAGAACGACCCCGAACGCGACCAGGCGTCGCGCCGCTCGGCGCGCCTCGCGCACCACCAGCTGGCGCACCTGGGCTTCCCATCCGAGAAACTGGACGCCGTCGCCCATGCTATCGAGGCGCACAGTTTTTCAGCGGCGATCAAAGCCGAAACCATCGAAGCGCAAATCGTGCAGGATGCCGATCGCCTCGACGGCCTGGGCCTGGTGGGGCTGGCGCGCATGTTCTATATCGCGGGCCGCATGGAGAGCGCTCTGGCCCATCCCGGCGATCCGCTGGGCCTGGCGCGCGACTACGACGACCGCAAGTACGCGCTGGACCACATCATGGTCAAGCTGCGCAGGCTGCCGGACATGATGCAGACCGCGGCCGGGCGCGAGCTCGGCCAGCAGCGGCTGGACCAGTTGCTGGCGTTTCGCGCACAATTCGCGGCCGAATGGCGTGGCGCCGGGCCTGCTTGACACCGCCTCCGGGGGATTGCCTGCCGGTCTTGATGCAATGCTAAGATAGGCCACCCGTATTGACCGAGGTGTCCATGACCAGTTCGACCGCCTTACCGCAACCCGTCTCCGGCAAGCTCAATTTCGTCCTGGTCTGCATCTTCATCGACATGCTCGGCATCGGCCTGATCGTCCCGGTGCTGCCGCTGCTGCTCGACCAGTTCGTCGACGGGCCGGACAAGCGGGCCTTGTGGTACGGCGTGCTGGCGGCGACCTTCGGGATCCTGCAATTTTTGTGCATGCCGGCGCTCGGGGCCCTGAGCGACCGCATCGGCCGCCGTCCAGTGCTGCTGTATTCGATGGCCGGCATGTGCCTGAACTTCCTGGTCACGGCCTGGGCGCCCAGCCTGGCATGGCTGTTCGTCGGCCGCGTCATCGGCGGCATGTCCTCGGCCAGCATGTCGGTCGGCTCGGCCTATGCCTCCGACATCTCGACCCACGAGAACCGCGCCAAGGCCTTTGGCAAGATCGGCGCCGCCTTCGGGCTCGGCTTCATCTGCGGCCCGATGCTGGGCGGCGTACTGGGCGACGCCAACCTGCACCTGCCTTTCTACGTGGCGGCGGCGCTGTCGGCCGCGAACTTCGTCTACGGTTTCCTGATGGTGCCCGAATCGCTGCCGGCCGGGCGCCGCGAACCGTTCGCGCTGGGGCGCCTGAATCCCCTGTCGGCCCTGCTGCGCCTGGTGCGGCGCGAGGATATCCGCGGCCTGGTCATCGTCATCCTGCTTGCGACCTTCGCCCAGATGATGCTGCAGTCGACCTGGGTGCTTTACACCACCTTCCGCTTCGGCTGGACGCCCCGCGACAACGGCATCGCGCTGTTCTGCGTGGGCCTTGGCTCGGTGGTGGTCCAGGCCGGGCTGCTCGGCATCCTGATCCGACGCTTCGGCGAGGTGCGGCTGGCGCTGCTCGCGCTCGCCTCGGGCATGCTGACCTTTCTCGCCTACGGCCTGGCAACGCAGGGTTGGATGATGTACGTCTTCATCCTGAGCAATGTACTGGCCTACGCCACCGGGCCGGCGCTGCAGGGCCTGGTCTCGAAGTCCTCGCCGCCCGAGCAGCAGGGCGAGTTGATGGGTTCCCTGCAATCGATCGGCAGCCTGGGGGTGATCGTCACACCGCTACTCGGCACCGCCATCCTGGGCGCGGTCAGCCACCTGCCGCCCGCCGACTGGCGGGTCGGCAGCAGCTTCTTCGTATGCGCGGCCATGCAGGCATCGGCCTTGTTCGTGGCGTGGCGATACTTCCGCAGCCACGCCCGGCAGTCAAGCGTGCATGATCAGAACTTGATTTCGTAGTTCGCCTGCAGGCGCACCGCATCGGGATAATGAAAGCGCCGCTTCTCGACGCCGGCGACAGGGTCGGCGTAGGTCGGCTCGAAGCCCGAATCCTGGTGCAGCAGGTTCGACACCGACACCCTCAACTGCCGCTTCGGATCGAAGCGCCACGCCGCATAGGCCTCGAGGTCGGTGCGCGCCTCGGAATAGTATCCGCGATTGGCCGTCACCCGCACCTGCCCGTTGCGCTGGAAGGCCATGCTGCCGCCCAGCGACAGCGCCCCCGCCTTGTAATCCAGGCCGAGGTTGGCCGACAGCGGCGATTGCCGTTCCAGGCGGTTGTCCGGACCGGGCACCGACTTGACCCGTGACCAGTGGCGGTTGACGCCGGCGCGCACGTCGATCGCCGGCGCCTGCGGGAACAGTGACTTGAGCGGGAACCTGGTCTGCAGTTCCAGCGTGCGGGTCTCGGCGCGGCCGTCGTTCACCGGCGTGAAGATCCAGCGGTAGCCGTCGAAGTAGATCTGGTTGCTGGTGTAGTCCTCGATACGGCGCAGCGAGGCGCCGAGCGAAACCATGGCATTCTCGGCCCAGTAATGTTCATAGCTCGCGTCGAGCCCCCAGGCCAGTTCGGGCTTCAGGTTGGGGTTGCCCTGGAAGTCGGCCTCGGTGGCGCTATTGTTCTCATAGGCCTGGCGGCGCGGCAGCAGGGAATAGAGGTCGGGCGCCTTGTAGGTGCGGGTCACGGCGAAGCGCACCTGGTCACCCTTGCGGTCCGGGATCTTCCACAGCGTCTGCATGATCGGGCTCCAGACGTTCGAATCGGTGCGCGTCGCGTCGAAGGTGTCGCCATTCGCGCGGATGCGGATGCCTTCCCAGCGCAGGCCGAGGTACATCGACCACTGCGGCGTGATATGCCATTCGTCCTGGGCATACAGCGCCAGGCGGGCAATGCGCGCCTTGAAGGTTTCGTCGAGCGGCACAGCGGGAGGGAAGACGCGGATCGCATCGCGCTCATCGCGGCGCTCATCGCGCCAGCCGAGGCCGCCATCCCAGCCGGCCGCGATGGCATGCCCGCTCTCCAGCTTGCGCATGTATTTGCCGGTCGAGTTCGCGCCGCGGTCGCGCCAGGACGAATCGACCTGGCCGTCGGTGACGGCCAGGTCCCGGGCATCCCTCCCCTGGCGCAAGATCGTGTTCTCTGCATTCTCGCCGGTCAATCCCAGCTTGGCCTCCAGCGTCGCGCCGGACCCGAAGCCCATGGTCCAGGACAGGTCGCTGCGCAGGTCTTCGGCGTCGGCGCGCATCCGGGTGACCAGCTCGGGCACGGGCGGCGGCGGGCCGATCGCGGTAGCAACCGACAGGTGGGTCCGGTTGCGGAAGCGGTTGACGTTGATGAAGGTCTCGAAGGTGATCGTATCGCCATCGTCCAGTGTCCACTCGAGACGCGGGCTCAGGCTCATCCGCCGCATGCGGCCCTGTTCCGGCGCGCTCGTCAGGCGCGCGACGCCCACCGCGCCGCGCGGCGCGACCGTCTCTTCAAAGATGCTCCAGGCGCGGTCATAGCGTTCGCCGGTCGCGTCGCCTGCCAGCGACCAGGCGACGCCTTCGCCGCGCTCGCTCAGTTGCAGGGCTGCGTTCGGGCCCCTGAATTGCGACGATTGCAGCATGCCCAGCTTGACCTGGCGTTCGCCCTTCTTCGCCACATGGCGCAGGATGATATTGACCGTGCCGGCCACCGACTGCGTCGGCAGGTCGGCGGTGGCCGCGCGCATTACCTCGATGCGCTCGATAACGTCGGGCGAGAGCGAATCGAAGTCAAAGCTGCTTGGCGCGCGCTCGCCGTTGATCAGTATCTGGGTGTAGCCGGCGCCCAGCCCGCGCATCCGGATCGTGCCGCCGCGCCCCTGGTTGGCGTCGACGGTCACGCCCGGCACCCGCTTGAGGACGTCGAGCACCGTGCGGTCGCCGTAGCGGCCCAGTTCTTCGCGCCCGACCACGGTGCGGGTTGCCGTGTCGTCGCGCCGCGGGTCGTAGCTCGCGCTGCTGCCCTTGATCTCCACCTGTGACACCGCGGTTCCCGCCTGTTCCTGCTGTGCACAGACGGGGCCGGCGCAGGCCGCCAGGAGGATCAGGGACAGCGGGTGGCGGGGTCGCTTTGACGAAATCACAGGGAATCTCCTCGTTATTGGATATGTGTGGAGTAAATATATGCCCATTAGTAGCATAATGTAAACATCATTCTAGAAGTTTATGGCTCCCACTAAGAGAACTATTTACTTCCCTGTTGTGGAATTCTGGATTTCCACATCCAGGCAGTCCCTCCAGCGTTCGCCACTGCGCCATCACCTGGAGTACACTCGGGCATGCCAATGATGGGAAGGACAGTTTCCATTCGGCACGCCCGCTGTAATACGCCCGCTATAATGCGCACTTTTCGATGAAAGGCGATCGCCCGTGTCCCGTATAAAAGTCTTGCCCCAATACGTCATGCCGAAGCAGGCGATGACCAATTTCGCCGGCCGGGTGGCCGGCCACAAGGGCGGGTCCATGACGACTAGCCTGATCCGTTGGTTCGTGGGCAAGTACGGCGTCGACATGAACGAAGCCGCCAATCCGGACATCGCCAGCTACCCGAGCTTCAACGAATTCTTCACCCGCCCGCTGCGCGACGGCGTGCGTCCGCTGGCGGCCAGCGACTACGTTTGCCCGGTCGACGGCGCCATCAGCCAGTTCGGCGACATCGACGACCACCAGATCTTCCAGGCCAAGGGCCACAAGTTCACCACCGCCGAACTGGTCGGCGGCGACCAGACCCTGGCCGCGCACTTCCAGCACGGCCACTTCGCCAACGTCTACCTGAGTCCCAAGGACTATCACCGCATCCACATGCCGTGCGATGCACGGTTGACGCGCATGATCTACGTGCCGGGCAAGCTGTTCTCGGTAAACCCGACCACGGCGCGCGGCGTGCCGGGACTGTTCGCGCGCAACGAGCGCGTGGTGTGCGTGTTCGAGAACGATGAACTCGGGCCGTTCGTGATGACCCTGGTCGGCGCGACCATCGTCGGCAGCATGGCCACCGTCTGGCACGGCGTGGTCAACCCGCCGCGCATGCCGCGCATCTGCGACTGGAACTACGAACCAGGCCAGGTGACCCTGAAAAAAGGCGAGGAAATGGGCCGCTTCCTGCTCGGCTCCACCGTGGTGATGCTGTTCCAGCGCGGCGCGATCGCCTTCAATCCGGGCTGGGCGCCGGAGGGCAAGGTGCGCCTGGGCGAACCGATGGGCGAACGTCCGCTCAAGTCCTGAGTTCGGGGGCCTCGCCCAGTTCGGCGTCACGCTGGGCGCGCTCCCTGAACGCTGCCACCGCGGCCTGCGGGCTATGGCCTTTTTCGGTGCACGCCGATTCGATCATCTCCAGGAAGGCCCGGGTCTTGGCCGGCATCAGCTTGCGGCTCGGGAATACCGCCCAGCCACTCGAGGTTGGCATCTCCCACTCCGGCAGCACCCGCACCAGTTCTCCCGTCTGCATATAGGGCTGCGCGAATAGCGTCGAACTGAGCGCGATGCCGGCGCCACGCGACGCGATGCGCGCCAGCAGGTCGGGCGAATTCGCCGTCAGCCGCGCGCTCAGGACGCGCTCCCACCGGACTTTCCCGCGTGTCAGCGTCCACGGCGCGGCGCCGCCCGTGCGGCTCAGAATGCACAGCACGTCATGCTCGGCCAGGTCGTCCGGGTGCTCGGGGATGCCGCTGCGCGCCAGGTAGCCGGGCGCCGCGTACAGGCCGGGCTGCTCGAGGGTGATCGGGCGTGCGCTCAGGGTCGCGTCGTCCGGCAGGTCGCCCATGCGGATCGCGATGTCGAAGTTCTCCGCCACCAGGTCGACCCGGCGCGGCGTCAGGTCCATCTCGAGCTTGACCGCCGGGTAGCGATCGAGGAAGCGCGCGATGACGTCGTACAGGCCGGTGTTGGCGAAGTCGCCGGGCGCCGAGATGCGCAGCTTGCCGCTTGGCTCGCCCTGGCGGTGCTGGGCCAGCGCGCCGGCGGCATCGACTTCGTCGGCGACGCGGCGCGCATGCTCGTACAGGCTGGCGCCGAATTCGGTGACCACCAGCTTGCGGGTCGTACGCTGCAGCAGGCGCTCGCCCAGGGTCGTCTCGAGCAAGGCCAGGCGCCGCGAGACGGTCGACTTGGGCAGGTTCACGCGGCTGGCGGCGCGGGTGAAGCTGCCCGATTCGACGATTCGCGCGAACAGCAGCAAGTCGTTCGGTTCGACGTCCATGATTGTCCCATCAGCAGAATAATGTTATCCATTCTACTGGCTTCCGCATTGTTTTCGGTATTGCTAAAGTCTCCCCATCGACACTCCACACAACGAAGGGAACCCTGACCATGAACATCCTGCACATCACCACCAGCGTTCGCGGCGACGCATCGGAATCGACCCGCGTCACCCAGCAAATCGTCGACAAGCTGGCCGCCGCCAACCCCGGCGCGACCGTCGTGCGCCGTGACTTCGGCGCCCAGCCGCACCCACTGCTGGACGGCGCCGCCATCGGCGCCCTGTTCACCCCGGCCGCGCAGCGTTCGGTCGAGCAAGCCGCCCGCGTGGCGCTGGACGACGCCCTGATCGCCGAAGCACAGGCAGCCGACGTGATCGTGCTGGGCGCCCCGATGTACAACTTCGCGATGCCGGTGCAGCTCAAGAGCTGGTTCGATGCAATTGCCCGCGCCGGCGTGACCTTCCGTTATACCGAGACCGGTCCGGAAGGCCTGCTCAAGAACAAGAAGGTGTACGTGGCCGCTGCCCGCGGCGGCGTGTATGACGAAGCGGCCGATCCGCAAGTGCCGCAGATGCGCACCTTGCTGAACTTCCTGGGCCTGAACGACCACACCTTCATCTATTCGTCTGGCATGGCCATGGGACCGGAAGCCGTGGCCAAGGGCCAGGCTGCCGCCAACGAAGCCATCGAAGCGGCGCTGGCTTAACTACCCCGCCCGCCGGGCGGCGCAACCAAACCAGGAGAACAGCATGCGCATCACCGCAACCGACGCACGGATCGAGCAATCGCGCGGCGTCGAGAAAATCATCAACGGCCAGTTCGTCATGGACGGCGCTGGCGTGAAGATCAACCGCGTGCTGACCGGCCCCCTGCAGCGCCGCCTGGATCCGTTCCTGATGCTCGACGCCTTCGGCAGCGACAAGCCGGGCGACTACATCGCCGGCTTCCCGGAACACCCGCACCGCGGCTTCGAGACCATCACCTATATGCTGGCCGGGCGCATGCGCCACCGGGACAGCGCCGGCAACGAAGGCATGATCACCGATGGCGGCGTGCAGTGGATGACCGCCGGCCGCGGCGTGGTCCACTCCGAGATGCCGGAGCAGAACGAGGGCCTGATGGAAGGTTTCCAGCTGTGGCTCAACCTGCCCGCCAAGGACAAGATGATCGAGCCCTGGTATCGCGACATCCCGATCGAGGACGTGCCGCGCTTTACGCTGGACGACGGCGTGACGGTACGGGTGATCGCCGGCAGCACCCACGGGGTGGATGGGGCCGTGCGGCGCGCGCATACCGAGCCGCTGTATCTCGACCTGGAGATCCCGGCCGACGTGACCTTCGAGCAGCCGATCCCCGCGGGGCACAACGCCTTCGTCTATGTGTTCCGCGGCGAAGCGGTCATCGAGGGCAAAGGCGTAGGCGCGGGACGCATGGCGATCCTCGATAATGCGCCACAAGCCGACGGCGTGCGGATCAAGGCGAATGCGCCGGCCCGCCTGCTGGTGCTGGCGGGACGTCCGCTGGCCGAGCCGATCGCGCAGTACGGGCCGTTCGTGATGAATACCCAGGCCGAACTGCAGCAGGCGGTGGAGGATTTCCGGGCTGGGCGGTTTGCCTGAACCACCGGCATCAGGGCGCCCCCAAGCCGCCCTGCTGCCCCTATGCGCGCTTGCCGGCCATGCGCTACACTCGCGGGATGACACAAGCGCAAGATATCTCGTAATGGCACTGCTGGACACCCTCGGCGACCTGTGGTCGCGCGCAAGCCGGGCCATGGGCCTGGAAAACGCCGACCGTTTTCCGCCCGGCCACGCCTATCCGCACACGCGCTGGAACAAGGCGTATTTCGATATTCCGTCCGACTTCAAGGGCGACCGGATGGAGAGCGTCGTCTGCGCCGCCATCGCCAACACGCCCCATGTATTCGGCGAGATCCGCAATCCGACACCGCGCATGCAGCGCGCGCTGCTGGGCATCATCGAAGCGCGCCTGCGCCGCGCCGATGCGCCGGCCGACCTGGTGCATCTCTTGATCAAGGCTTACCGCCAACCCCATACACCGGATATCGTGCCCGGATTGCGCGCCGCCATCGCCGCCAATGCACAGTACGACGCCAACATCCAGGCGCATGCGGTGCTGGCTTACCTGGGCGATGCGCCGGCGGGCTTCGGCGTGATCGAGGCGCAGCGCTGAGCACCGCCATCCGCAAGGCTGGTCATGCGCGACTTGAAAAAATGGCGGGACGTTGCAATCGGTCTTGCTACCTTGTATTCAGAGAAATGGCTTGAACGTCGGCGAATTCGGGCGTCAGTCGACCGGGCGAGATACGTTGGATCGCGATCTCGCCTCGCAGACAGGCGTCACCGCCGAATGCGCGGGTCAGCCTGGCAATCGGGTCTTGCGCCAGCTGCTGCCGCACTGGCCACCGCACCGGCTGCAGCACCGGCTGCAGCACGGGTTGTGATCGCTGCCCGAGATCCGGGACGCGCAGCGCAGCCGCCAAATTGCCGCCCGCTGATCGAACATGCCGCCACGCCTCCATGATCGGCACCTGGCAGCGCCTGTTTCGCCTTCCTGCAGGTCAATCCACAAGCCGCGATTGCGCGCCTGGGCCGAGCGCCGCGTCGATGTAACGCAGCCACTTGTCATCGGGATTCGCCCGGCCTTCGATGGTCGCAACATGCTCGTAGCTGCGCGCGATGACCGGATTCCCGATGAAGACCAGGTATCGCTCGCCGACGATGAACCACGGCTCGATGGTGCACGCATGCAGCCGGCCGAAACGCCCGCCCCCATGGGCCCAGAATTCGTCGCGGCCCTGGTTGGCTTCCGGTCCCGGGTCGTGGAACGTCGTCGGCGGCGACACGCCCATGAGCGTAAAACTGTCGCGCTGTGTCCCACGCCAGCGTTTCTCGACCTCGAACGCGTACTCGACCGGATACTGGACCAGGTAATGCTGGTCGCCCCGGCTCGGCGGCGTACTTTGCCACAGCGCCGGATTCCAGCCCTGGTAGGGCACCATCCAGGCCGGCGTGTCGGGTGGGCGCGATGGCGGTGGATGCGGCCGCGGCGTCGCGCGCACCACCTTGACGAGCGCGACGTCGGTCGCTCGGGCGACCTGCTCTTGCGCGCTGAGCTGCTGCGGGAGAGAACGGCAAGCGTGGACTGGCTGGGCTGCGGCGACGAGCAGCAACAATGCAGATAGCGGGGCGGTCGTTAGTCGCGTCATCCAGTTCCCTTCGGATCGGGCGGCGGGACCGGTATCGATCCCGCTCCGGGGAACAGTATAACCAGACGGGCCCCGCATGCCGCCCAGGCCTGGCCAGCGACGCCTTTTTCTGCGCCCGCGCATTTACCGATAGAATATCGCCACCCTTTTTCTCCGGCCTACGCTCACCATGACTTCCCCCCGCCAGTATCAATTCAGATCCGTCAACTACACCGGCCTGCAGGCCGGCCCGCGCGTCATCATCATGGGCGCGACCCATGGCAACGAGGTATGCGGCACCAAGGCAATCAAACAGGTGATGGAGGAAATCGACAGCGGGCTTCTGCATATCGCGGCCGGCAGCGTCACTTTCGTCCCGATCGTCAATCCGCTGGCCTACGCCCAGAACACCCGCAACGGCGAGCGCAACCTGAACCGCGACCTGTTCCCGAAAGAGCATCCGCAAGACTTCGAAGACCAGATCGCCAACTGGCTGTGTCCCCTGCTCGGCCAGCACGACGTGCTGCTCGACCTGCATTCCTTCGCCGCCACCGGCGAGCCGTTCGTGATGGTCGGGCCGCTCGACAACGATGGCGCGCTGCAGCCCTTCCGCCACGCCGCCCGGGAACGCGCCTGGGCGCGCCGCCTGGGCGTGCGCCGCTTCGTCGACGGCTGGCTGGCGACTTATGGCGACGGCGTGCAGCGCCGCAGCCGCAGCGCCGACGAACTGGAAACCGTGCTGCGCTATGGCGTGGGCACCACCGAATACATGCGCAGCACCGGGGGCTACGCGCTGACGCTCGAGTGCGGCCAGCACGACGATCCGGCCGCGCCGGACGTCGCCTACCGCGCGATCATGAACACGCTCGCCCACCTGGGCTTGACCGTGGCGGCCGATCCGGCGCCGGTCGCGTTCGAGGAAATGGAAGCGCTGTCGATGGTCGTGGTGCACGACAAGCTGCATGCGGACGACAGTTTCGTGCGACCGTGGAAGAGCTTCGATCCGGTGAGCGAAGGTGAGCTCCTAGGCCACCGCGCCGACGGCACGCCGGTGGTGGCCGAATTCGGCGGCCGCATCCTGTTCCCGGCCGCGAACGCCGCCGCCAATACCGAGTGGTATTACCTGACCCGCCCGAACGCGACCTTCGGCCGCGAACAGGGTTAAATGCCGGCCGGGTGGACGGCTCGCCGCCCACCCGAGGGGAGCATCCCGTGATATTTCGAGCCGCCGTCAGCAAGCTTTTCGCGAATATCGTAAGATGACGATATTCGGATCGAAAGAACCCGATATAAGGAGCAGACCCATGGACTTCGACGCGATCCACAAGGCCCTGGCCAACCCGGTGCGGCGCCAGATCCTGCAGTGGCTCAAGGATCCGCAGCAGCACTTCATCGAGCAGGACCACCCGCTCGAGATGGGTGTGTGCTGCAAGCTGATCGACCAGAAAACCGGCCTGTCGCAATCGACGGTGTCGGCGCACCTGGCCACCCTGCAGCGCGCCGGGCTCGTGAACACACGCCGCGTCGGCCAATGGATCTTCTTCCAACGGAACGAGGAGGCGATCCAATCCTTCCTCGCACAACTGAACGACGGACTTTAGGAATACCCGATGACTACAATGTTTGATCCGATCAAGGTGGGCGCCCTCGAATGGCCGAACCGCATCGTCATGGCGCCGCTGACCCGCTCGCGCGCCGATGGCGGCGCGCGCGTGCCGAACGCGCTGATGGCCGAATACTATGTGCAACGCGCATCGGCCGGGCTGATCCTGTCCGAAGCGACCTCGGTCACCCCGATGGGCGTGGGCTATGCCGATACGCCGGGCATCTGGTCCGACGAGCAGGTCGAAGGCTGGAAGATCGTCACCGACGCCGTGCACCAGGCCGGCGGCCGCATCTTCCTGCAGCTGTGGCATGTCGGCCGCATTTCGGATCCGTCGTTCCTGAACGGCGACCTGCCGGTCGCGCCCTCGGCGATCCAGCCGGATGGCCATGTGAGCCTGCTGCGTCCGAAACGCCCCTTCGTGACGCCGCGCGCGCTCGACCTGGAAGAAATTCCCGGCATCGTCGCCGCTTACCGCAAGGGCGCCGAGAACGCCAAGAAGGCCGGCTTCGACGGCGTCGAAATCCACGGCGCCAACGGCTACCTGCTCGACCAGTTCCTGCAGGATTCGACCAACCGGCGCACCGACGCCTATGGCGGCCCGATCGAGAACCGCGCGCGCCTGATGCTCGAGGTGACCGACGCCTGCATCGAGGTATGGGGCGCCGACCGTGTCGGCATGCACCTGGCGCCGGCGCGCGATTCGCACGACATGGGCGACTCGACCCCGATCGATACCTTCGGCTACGTGGCGCGCGAACTGGGCAAGCGCAAGATCGCCTTCATCTTCACCCGCGAAGGCCAGGGTCCGGACGCACTGGGCCCGATGATCAAGAAACAATTCGGCGGCGTCTGGATCGCCAACCAGCAACTCACCCGCGAAAAGGCCGCGGAACTGATTGCCAGCGGCACCGCCGATGCGGTGGCGTGGGGCCAGCTGTTCATCGCCAACCCTGACCTGCCGAAGCGCCTGCAGCTCGGTGCGCCGCTCAACACGCCGAATACCGACACCTTCTACCATCCGGGCGCGGTCGGCTACACCGATTACCCTGCGCTGCAGGACGCGGCCTGATTATCCGTTTTCGCCGCCGCTTCGCTGCCAGTCGCCGGCGAAGCGCGGCGCCTCTTTCGACGGGACCCACGTGGTCCCGTTTTTCATGTGGTTTGATGCTGGCATCGCACGTGCATACAGCATGCATACGGCGAGAACACAATCTCTCCAATGGGTGTCCAGCATGGAACGTTAGTGCTATTCTTGCGCGATTGACATTTCGCGCACCCAGATGCGCCTACCCGAGAGAGGATTTTCAGTGAACTTTCCCGCACACCGCGTGGTGGCCCTTGCCATCGCTTCCACCCTCGTTGTCGGCGGCGTCGCCCAGGCCGCGCCGGCCCGGCAAGCCGCCCCGGCCCGCGCCGAAACCGCCTTCCTGTCGCAGGACGACGCGTTCGCCCGATCCGCCCGCATCGCGAACGTGGACTATGTGCTGGACTTCACCCTGACCGGCAAGGAAACCTTCGCCGGCACCACGACCGTCAGCTTCGACCTCAAGGACACGAATGCGGCCGTCACCCTCGACCTGAACAAGGCCACCGTCAAGTCGGTGAGCGTCAACGGCAAGCCGGTCAAGGCGAGTTATAACGACTGGTTCATCACCATCCAGCCTTCCGACCTGGCCAGGGGCCGCAACACCGTCACCGTCGCCTACGAGCGCCTGCACAGCACCAATGGCGAAGGCCTGCACCGCATGGTCGACCCAGCCGATGGCCGGGTGTATACCTATTCGCACTTCGAGCCGGCCGCCGCCCAGCAGATGTTCCCGCTGTTCGACCAGCCCGACCTGAAGGCCAGCTATACCGTCAGCGTCACCGCGCCGAAGGACTGGCATGTCGTCACCACCACGCGCGAGACCAAGATCGATGACGCCGGCGCCAACCGCCGCTGGACCTTCAAGCAGACCAAGCGCCTGAGCCCCTACAACTTCTCGCTGCACGCCGGCCCTTACCAGGTGTGGGAAGACAATAGCGGCAAGTATCCGATGCGCCTGTTCGCGCGGCAGTCGCTGGCCAGGCAGATCGTCCCGGCCGACTGGTTCCGCCAGACCAAGGCCGGCATGACCTTCTTCGAAGAATATTTCGGCATCCCCTATCCGTTCGAGAAGTACGACCAGCTGATCGTGCCCGACTTTTTATACGGCGCGATGGAAAACGCCGGCGCGATCACCTTCGCCGAGGCGCGTTACGCGGTGGCGAACATGACGGCCGACCAGAAGCAGTCGATGACCGAAGTGATCATGCACGAGATGGCCCACCAGTGGTTCGGCAACCTGGTCACCATGAAGTGGTGGAACGGCCTGTGGCTGAACGAAAGCTTCGCGTCCTTCATGGGCATCCTGGCCACCGCCGAATCGACCGAGTTCAAGGACTCGTGGCAGAAGTTCTACCAGACCGGCAAGCAGCGCGCCTACATCCAGGACCAGACCGCGAGCACCCACCCGATCGAGGTACCGGTGCCGTCGTCGGCGAATGCCTTCGACAATATCGACGCCATCACCTATTCGAAGGGCGGCGCGGCCCTCAAGCAGCTGCGCCACCTGCTGGGCGAGGAAGTGTTCCGCAAAGGCGTGCACAACTACCTGGTCAAGTATTCGTGGCAGAACGCCACCCTCGACGACTTCATCGATACCCTGGCCAAGACCGCCGGCCGCGACCTGTCGGGCTGGACGAAAGAGTGGCTGTACCACGCCGGCGTGAACACGATCGCCGCCAACTACAGCTGCAGCAACGGCAAGATCAGCGGCTTTACCCTGACCCAGGCGGCGCCGGGCAAGGAGCTGCCGACCCTGCGCGAGCAACGCGTGCAGGTGGCGGCGTTCAAGGTCGACGGCGGCAAGCTGTCGCTGATCAAGAACGTGCCGGTGACGTATAAAGGCGCCAGCACCGCAGTGAAAGACCTGGACGGCGCGGCCTGCCCGGACCTCGTCTACCCGAACTACCAGGACTGGGGCTATGCGAAGGTCCAGCTCGACCAGCGCTCATTCGACACCGCGCGCACCAGGCTGTCGCAGGTCGACGATCCGCTGCTGCGTGCGATGCTCTGGCAAAGCCTGTGGGACGGCGTGCGCGACGCCCAGCTGCCGCTGAACGACTTCATCACCGTGGCCCTGAACAACGCGCCGCAAGAGAAGGACTACACCCTGCTCGGCGACGTGCTGGGCAAGGTCGTCCAATCCAGGCACTACCTCGACGCCATGAACCTGGATTCGGCGTACGTCAAGCAGACCAATGCCGCCCTCGAGAAGATGGCGTGGGATGGCGTTCTGGCGCACACCGCCGACACCGACGTCCAGCGCCGCTGGTTCGGCCTGTACGTGAGCGTGGCGTCCAGCCCCGACGCGCTGGCGCGCCTGGCCGGCATCCTGGACGGCAAGGTCGACGTGGCGGGCCTGCAGCTCAGCCAGGAACTGCGCTGGGCCATCATCGCTCACCTGAACCGCTACGACTACGCGGGCGCGGACAAGCTGGTCGCGGCGGAGACGGCGCGCGACAAGTCCGACGCCGGCCAGGTCGCGGCGGTGGCCGCAACCGCCGCGCGCCCGGACCCGAAGGTCAAGGCCGAGTGGGTCCGGCGCATCGAGGACCTGAAGTCGCCGCTGCCGTTCTCGCGCATCCGCACCGCGATGGGCAGCGTGTTCCCGGCCGAACAGGGTGCACTGAGCGAGCTTGACGCCGACGCGCGCCTGGCGCGCCTGCCCGCCATCGACAAGGCGGCCGGTCCGGTCTATATGCGCGCCTACGCCGTCACCATGATCCCGACCGCCTGCACGCCGCGAAGCGTGGAGCGCCTGGGCCGCGCCGCGGACCAGATGAAGGACCTGTCGGCCTTCACCCGCCGCTCGCTGCTGGACACCCTGCAGAACGAGCAGCGCTGCGTGGCGATCAAGGCAGCGATGACGGCGCCGAAGGGCTGACCCGCAAGTGCGCATGGATGCCGGTGTCATGCCGCGCCGCGCGCCGGGCTGGCCGCTTGCGGCGACGCTCGGTGCGCACCTGTTGCTCGCATGGTGGTGGCTCAATGCCACCGGCGTGCGACTGCAGCCGTCCATCGCGCCGGCGCTGCGCGAGTTCTTCGTGGTGCCGGTGCTGGCGCCGCCCACGGCCTCGCCTTCCCGCACCGGTCCTGCCGCGCCGCCCTCCCGCGCCACGCCGCCGGCGGCGAGCCGCGCTCCTGCGCGCGATCGTGTCGAGCCGCAGGCCATCACGGTGGCTCCCGCCGATGCGCCCGCCGCGGAGCCTGCTCCTGAACCTGAACCCGATGCCGACCTACTTGCCATGCCGCCGTCGCAGGACGGCGCAGCGCTTGACGACGCGAGCCTGGCCGGACGCGCCCGGCGCGCGGCGGCGGGCACCGATCATGCACTGCGCAAGGGCAAGCCGGTGCCGCTCGCGCCGACCGACGCGCCCTGGAAGCGCTTTGCCAGTGCCGTCGAAGGCGCCCGCAAGGATGATTCGCTTACCCTGACCTCGGAAAGCTATACCGCCCCGGACGGTACCATCGTCTATCGCTTTCGCAAGAATGGCAGATACTATTGCCGCACGGGCGGCGGGGTGAAGCCCGGGCCGTTCGGTGCCGAAGGCGGCGGTGCGGCGCTGTTCGACAAGGCTGGCGGCGGCGGCGGCGCCGGCCTGATTCGCTGCCCCGGCCAGGCGGAATTCAAGCCCGACTGATCGGCGCCGGGCATGCATGGTTCCGCCACGCTGATCCATGCACCGTCGGCGCCGCCGCCGGCAAGCGGCGCGTGGCGCAGCAGCACGCCCAGGTGAGCGGCGCGCCTTGTTTTACTTTCATGCCGCGCGCGACCGGAATGCAGACCGCGTGGTGCCAGGGCGCGCATGGCTTTTTGGCGTCGGCAGCGCGCCGCGCAACTGGACAGCGGCGGCTTCGCAGGCGGCGCGGCTGGCGAATTCGCCGCGCAAGCTGCCACGCTCGAGCATGACGTCGAGGATCTGTCAGGTACAGCAAAAAAAAGATCGTAAACCTGACGCCCTCATGAGATCGTTGCTGGGCGCGGCCCGGCGCGTCGGCGCACGCTGCCGTACAATGCCCGGGTTCGCGGCCACGGCCGCGCTGCCGAGGAAATAGCATTGGACTGGGATTATCCGCAACCGTTCATCTTGCCGGTCGTGCCGCACGCCGGCGACATCGATGGCCTGAACCACACCAATAATGCCGTCTACGTGCGCTGGTGCGAACAGGCCGGCTGGGCCCACTCGGAAGGGCTCGGCCTGTCGCTGGACGATTACCGGCGCCTGGACCGCGCGATGGCAATCCGGCGCGGCAACTATGATTACCTGTTGCCGACGCTCGAGGGACAAGCGCTGAGCCTGGCCACCTGGCTGGTCGGCGGCGACGGCAAGCTGTCGATGGAGCGCCGCTTCCAGCTGGTGCGCGACAGCGACGGCGCCACCGTGCTGCGCGGGCGCTGGGAACTGGTCTGCATCGACATCAGTAGCGGCCGCCCGCGCCGCATGCCGAAGGAGTTCCTCGACACCTATATGCCTGTGGTGGTCGCGCCCGCCTGACCTCGCGGCCCGCATCCATGCGTGCATTGCGCATGTTCAAGGAGGAGTTTGACCGAACCGGCATCGCCCGCGTTCAAGAGAGTCAGACTGGTCTCGTCACCCGACCCGATGACGAGGATGCGATGTCCCGGACACTGCCCAAGATCCCGATCGATGTGCGCCTGCTCCTGTTCTGGCTGCTGGCCTGCCCGTTGCTGGCGGGGCCATTGCTGGCCGGCTGCCGCCTGCGCGACGGCGGGCACCAAGAGCTCGTGGTGCCCGAACTGGTGCGCACCCATCTCTACCTCGCGCCCAGCGGCTCCGACAGCAATCCAGGCACGCGCGCCGAACCCTTCCGCACACTGGCGCGCGCGGCCCAGGTGGCCACGCCCGGCACCACGGTGCACGTGGCGCCCGGCATCTACTCGGGCGGCGTCCGTACCGCCACCAGCGGCACGCCCGAGGCGCGCATCGTGTTCCAGAGCAGCGAGCGCTGGGGCGCCAGGATCGTGCCGCCGCTTGACGCGCGCCAGAGCGCGGCCTGGGACAACCGCGCCAACTACATCGACATCACCGGCTTCGAGATCGACGGCACGCAGTACCAGAGCGGCATGAAATGGCTCAGTGGCATCTACAACGGCGGCTCGCACAATACCGTGCAAGGCAACCGCATCCACCATATCGGCAACGACGTGCCGTGCGAGCCCAAGGGCGGCGCCGGCATCGGCATTGACAGCTACTACAAGGGTACGGACGTGGCCGCCATCGGCAACCACGTGCACGATATCGGCCCGCCCGGTTGCCGCTACATGCACGGTATTTATGTCAGCACCAGGGCGAGCGTGCGCAGCAACGTCATCTATCGCGTATCGGGCGCCGGCATCCACCTGTGGCACGACGCCAACCGCGTGACAGTGCGCGGCAATACGGTGGCCGCCTCGGGCAGCGGCATCGTCGTCGGCGGCGGCGAGTTTTATCACAGCAAGGGACCCAACGACCATACCCACGTGAGCAACAACATCGTCTATGACAATGGGCACGGCATACTCGAACAGGGCGCCATTGGCGAGCACAACAGCTTCCGCAACAACCTCGTCTACCAGAATGCCGGAGACGACTGGAAGCTCTCACCGGGCCGTGAGCATACGGGCAGCATCAGCGAACCGCCACAATTCGTCGATTACACCACGACCGGCACGCCGGACTTCCGCCTGAAGCCGGGGTCGCCTGCGATCGGCCAGGGCGTGCCGGCGGAATCGCCGCCGGCGGAGAGCGCCAGCACCGGGACCAAGCCGGTGCGCAAGGCGGATATCGGGGCGCTGCCGGTGGCGCCTCCCTGATGCCCTCCTGGCGCCTTCCCTGAAGGCCTCCCTGGCACCTATCCGGATGCCGTGCAGTGCGTTGCGCACTTGCAACTGCAGGTCTCGATCATTTCCACACATCAATTTATCTTGTTACCATTGCTGCGGTCATCGACTCAGCGCGTGCCAGCGCCGTGAACATCCAGTCAGCCATGCACCCAGCCCTCAACCGTTTTGGCGCCGAGCTGCTGCTCTCCGCCGTCCTTGCGATTGCGTCCGGCGTCGCCGCCGCATCCGACGATGCCGTCGATGTCGCCGCGCAGCGCGCAGGGGCGCGGTCCGACGGTTTTGCATTCGGCATGCCGGTCCCGGAGGACTTCATGCTCGCCACCTTCGCCGGCACGCCTTCTTCGGGACCGGGTTTCAAGCATCCTGACGGCGCGCCTGCTGTTGCACAGTCGGGTGCGGCATCCTCTCGGCCATCCGCATTCAGCGCGCCGGCCCGTATGACGGTGAGTGCGCCGGATGGCGGCGGGCCGTCGGGCTTGAATGCCACGGTGTCGATCATCCTCACCTCGACCAGCATGAGCGATGCGGCGGCCCGCGCCGTGCCGCGGGCGGCCATGTCCGGCGTCGTCAGCGTGGTTAGCGTAGGCTATAGCGTCAGGTAATTCAGAGGATCTCGCGCACGCGCTCGAACGGCCGGCACAGGCGCACGCCTTTCGACGTGACCACGAAGGGCCGCTCGATCAGGATTGGATGGGCGACCATCGCGTCGAGCAGAGCCGCGTCGGTCACCTCCGGCCGGTCGAGCGCCAGCCCGGCATACAACGCTTCCTTGCGCCGCACGGCATCGCGCGGCTGCAGTCCGGCAGCGGTGATCATGCCCGCCAGGGCCTCGCGCGTCGGTGGATTGGCCAGGTAGTCGATCACTTCCGGTTCATGGCCCGTTTCGCGAATGGCGGCCAGGGTGTTGCGCGACGTCCCGCAGCGCGGATTATGGTAGATCTTGATAAGCATTGTCATAACGGATGGTGTCGGGTTGCTATTGGCTTGTCGTTCGAACAGCGGCATGATAACCACAGCACATACCTGGCACCAGTATTTTTGCTTGTCCCCCCTACCCGCTCCGGCTAGAATCGCACGCTCGATTTTCTTCCGCGTAATGAGAATTCCCTTGGCAACACTTCATGATGCCGCACCGGAGACCAGATGACCGATTACCTGCAGCATCCCGAAGCCCTGCCCACCCTGCGCCAGCGTACCGCGCTGCGTGTGCTGCAACTGTTCGGCTGGAAAGTCTATTTCAAGCCACTTCCCGGTCCGCACGGCATCGCCGTGGTCTACCCGCACACCTCGAACTGGGACTTCCCCATCGGGCTCGTGGCCAAGTGGGCGTTGGATACGCCGTTTCGCTGGCTGGCCAAGGACTCGCTGTTTCGCGGTGCGGTAGGACGCCTGATGCGCTACTGGGGCGGGATCGCGGTCGACCGGCGCGCGCCGATGGGCGCCACGCGCCAACTGGCGCAGCAAATGCTGCAAGAAAACTGGTGCTGGGTCGGCATCACGCCGGAAGGCACGCGCGGCTACCGCCCCCACTGGAAGAGCGGCTTTTATCACCTGGCGCGCATCGCCAACGTGCCGCTGCTGCTGGTCAGTTTCGACTATAAGAAAAAAGAATTGCGCGTGACCGAGACGCTCGAACTGTCGGGCGACATCGACCGCGACATGGAGGCGATCCGCGCCGTGTACAAGGACGTCACCGCCCTCTACCCCGAGAATGCGGCGCCGATCGAACTCGCCCCCAAGGACAAGGACGGCGCCGCCGCCCAGCGCAAGCGCGCCTGATGCTAAGCGGCGGGCGACGGCCGGCCCGCCGCGCTCGATCCCGCCAGCCTGTCCCAGGCATTCGCCGCACTCAGGAACACCTGCCCGTTCAGCTGTCCGAGCAGGTCGCTGTCCCTGAGCCGGTCCATCACCGGCCCCTTCACTTCGGCCAGATGCAGCGTCACGCCGCGCTGGCGCAGCGACGTATTCAGCTCCTGCATGCCGAACATGGCCGAGGTATCGATCGCATTCACCGCCGACAGCACCAGCACCAGGTGCGCGGTCGCAGGATGCTGCCCGAGTTCCTCGTCGATACGTTCGGTCACCGCCTCGACGTTCCCGAAGAACAGGCCGGCATCGACCCGCAGCATCAGTAAACCAGGCGTGGTCTCGGCCGAATAGCGTTCGACGTTGCGGAAATGTTCGGAGCCGGGGATGCGGCCCAGCACCGCGATGTGCGGCCGGCTGGCGCGCCAGATCAGCGCCCCCATCGACAGCACCACGCCCACCAGCACGCCCGCTTCCACCCCCAGCACCAGCACGCCGCCGGCCGTCGCCAGCAAGGCCAACGCATCGGCGCGGTCATAGCGCCAGGCGGTGCGCAGCGTCGACCAATCGAGCATGCCCAGCACCGCCACGATGATGGTCGCCGCCAGGGTCGGCAGCGGCAGCAGGGCCAGCCAGCCGGTCGGCGCCACCAGGGCCAGGGCCAGCAGGCCGGCCGTGATCATGCTGGCCAGTTGGGTATTGGCGCCGGCGGCGAAGTTCACGGCCGAACGCGAAATGCTCCCGGTGACCGGGAAGCCGCCCGTCAAGGCGCTGCCGAGATTGGCCGCGCCCAGGCCCACCAGCTCGCGGTTGCTGGCGAGCTTCTCGCCGCCGCGCTTGAGCGCCAGCGCCTGCGCGCCCGACATGCTGATCAAGAACACCATGAAGCCGATCAAGAGCGCCGGCTGCAGCAAGGCCTGCCAGTGGCCGCTGGACGTGGCGAGGTTCAGCCCCGGCAGTCCGGCCGGCACCGCCCCGGTGGTGGCCACGCCGAGCCGCTCCAGTCCCAGTAGCGGCACCAGCACCGTGGCGCCGAGCACGACGAACATCGGCGCCAGCTTGGCGCCGATGTCGGCCACTACCGGATTGACGCGCAGCCAGCGCAGCAGTGGCGCGAGCCAGTTGCGCGCCGCCACCAGCAGCACCAAGGAACCGAGGCCCAGCGCGAGGCTGGGCAGATGCGTGGGCCAATGCGCCACGAAGTCGAGGTCGAGCGGACCGCCGGCCAGGGTCGCCAGCTGCCCCCATGCGATGACGATCGCCGAGCCGATGGTGAAGCCGCTCATCACTGGACGCGAGAAGAAATTGGCGAGAAAACCGATGCGCAGCAGGCCGCAGGCCAGCAGCACCAAGCCCGACATCAGCGCCAGCTGGGCCGCCAGCACGCCATACAGTCCGGAGCCGGGCGTGGCCAGCGGCGCCAGGGTGGACGCCGTCATCAGGGAAATGATGGCCATCGGCCCGACCGACTGGGTGCTGCTGGTGCCGAACAGGGCGTACAGCAGCGGCGGGAAGATGCTGGCGTAGATCCCGACCACCGGCGGCAGCCCGGCCACCAGCGCATAGGCCATGCCCTGCGGGATCATCATCATCGCCACCACGATGCCGGCGCTGATATCGCCCGGCAGCGCACCGCGCCGGTATTGCCGCAACCACTGAAGCATGGTTCTTGCCTGGCTAAATGCCTGATTGAAAGACCGCTAGCGTAGCATATTTACCGCATATCGATATGCGCTCAGCGAGCTTGCCAAGCACCTGCCCGCCTCCGCCCGCCAGCCACCAGCCATACCCTCGCCACGCCGATGCCCGCGCCCAGCGCGCGCCGCATGCGCTCGGCCGGCGCCGCGCCCAGCGGCTTCCGCGCCAGGCTCGCCAGGAGAAAGCCGGCGCCGCTCGCCAGCCGCCAAATTCATCGCCATGCGCCAGCCCGTGCACGAAGGCGCAGGCGCCGACCGTCACTACCGCCAGTTGCGGCGGCACCCGCCGCTGCAGGCGTGGCGGGCATGCGGCCAGCAAGCCCGGCAGGACCAGGGTGGCGACGATCGACAGTTCCAGCGCCCGGCATCCGCCGCTGCCGGCGGCGCCAAGCGCCATCATCACCAGGAAGCTCGGGACCAGCACCTCGCCGTGGCGCGGCTGGCGGCTCCGCAGGCCGACCGCCAGCAGCGCCAGCAGCGCCAGCAGATGGTCGACCCGCTCGCCGGATGCAGCAGGCCGGCCAGGAAGCCGCTGCCGCCATGCTCGTGTCCGCGGTGGGCGGCCGCGGGCAGCGCCACGGCCAGCGCGGCGGCGGCCAGGCCGGCGCGCGCCTGCAAGGACAGGGTGTGCGCCAGCCGGGTGAGTGAAGGGCCGGGTTCCAAGGATCGGCTTGCAAGGGTCGGGCTTGTAAGCCGGCGCCGGCGCCGAGCGCGATCTCGAGGCTGTCGACACCGACCACGCCGCCGGGTGGATGGACGAGGATCACATGGCAGGTGGCGGGACCCTTGGATTACAGGGCCTTCCGGGCCCGCGGTGGGCGCGCCGCACCAGGCGCGTGGTGGCGCCGCCGCGCGCGAAGCCCAACGCGAGGCTGGCGTGCCAGGCGGGCATGGTGGTGGAAAGATCGCAAGGGGTCGGCATCGCGCATGCCTGTTCAAAAAGCGCGATGCGCGCCAGTCGGGGATGCCCCGCTTGGGCGCCCGATCTGCCCCCGTACCGGCTGCGCTGCAGAGCGGATCGGCGGCGCAATGGCGGCGCGCCCGCACCGGCGCGGTCCAGCCGCACCGAAAGCGCTCAGGACATCGCCAGCTCGACGCAGTTGCGGCCGGCGCGTTTGGCGCGGCCCAGCGCGGCATTGACCCGCACCGCCAGCGAATCGCCGCTCTCGCTCTCGCCGAGCTGGGCCACGCCCAGGCTGATCGTCACATGGTCGCAGCCCGGGATCTCGACCTGCTCGATCGCGGCGCGCAGCTTCTCGGCCAGCTTGAGGCCGTCGATCGCACTGGTATGCGGCGCGATCACCTGGAATTCCTCGCCGCCCGCGCGCACCAGCACGTCGCTCGAGCGCAGCAGCGCGCGCGCGGTCTCGGCCACGGTGCGCAGCACGATGTCGCCCACCGGATGGCCAAAGCTGTCGTTGACCTGGCTGAAGCGGTCGATGTCGAAGGCCACCAGCGCCAGTGGCAGGCGGTAGCGGCGCGCGCGCTTGATTTCCTGCTCCAGCAGGTGCTCGCCGTGGCGGCGGTTGGCGACCTCGGTCAGGGCGTCGGTGGTGGCCAAATGCGTCACGCGCGCCAGCAACGCCTCGTTCTCGCGCGTGACTTCGGCCACGCGCAGGCCATGGCCGGCCAGGTGGGCCAGGTCGCCGAGCGCCTTCAGCTGCGCGTGCGAAAAAGTGCGCGCGTGGTCGAACAACAGGCACAGCGAGCCGCGCGGGCCACCCGGTCCCTGTCCCGGGATCGGCAGGCCGACCACCATGCGCGCACCGAAGCGCTCCAGGCCCGCCGCCAGCTCGGGCTCGCCGGCCTTGTCGGGTGCGTCGAGGAGGGTGAATTCACCGCTGGCCGCGGCCAACAGGCCGGGGAAGGCATGGCGTAGCGGCGACTGCAGCAGGCGGCCCTCGTACTTGAGCAGCAGCATCAGGTGCAGGCCGGCCACGCCCTGCTCGGCTTCCAGGTGCAGGTCGCCGTCGCGGTGCTGGAACAGGGCAGCGTGCACCACGCCAGGCCAGCGCGAAAGCACCGCGCACAGGCGCTCGGCGAAGCGTACGCTGTCGTCGGCGTCGCCCAGCGCCTCCTGGCTGGCGGCGCGCAGCGCCAGCAGCATGCGCAACTCTTCCTCGGCGGGGCTGGGCGGGCCAGGCGGCGCGAAGCCGGCGCGCAGGCGGGCGTCGAGCAGCGCGCGCGTCTGCTGCGCGCGCAGCGGACCGATGGCGTAGTCGATCGGGCCGAAATCCATCAGGGCCGGCAGCCAGCGCGCATTGGTGAATGGGCACAGGACCAGGGTCGGCTTGCCTTCGCGCTCGGCCACCAGGGCGCCCAGCGCCGCCAGGTCGATGCCCAGTTCGCAGCGCTCCAGGTCAAGGATCAGGAGGTCAACCGGTTCGCGCGCCAGCAGGCCGCGCGCCTGTTCGGCGCCGGCCGCCACCCGCAGCTGCGCGAACACACCGGCGCAGGCGCTCTGGAAATCGGCGCGGCGCTGGCCGACCGGGTTGACGAACAGGCAGCTGTATTCGTCGACCACCGGGTCCCTGCGTGCGCCTTCTGCTCCCATCCCCATCCTCCAAAACGTTTCCAGAAATTATCGATACGGCATGTTTCCCTCGCGAGTGTGCCATAACCGCAGCGCTGTGTGTGGGACCGCACCGAAGCCTGGATGCGTGCGCCCAATACTCTCCAGATCGATTGTACATTCATGGGAGAGCACGATGGGACAGCAAGACGACGTGGCGAACAAGCAAAAGGCCATCCAGAGCCGCCAGGACCAGTTGGATGGCAGTATGCAGAAGGGCGGCGATGACGACAAGGGCGCGGTGCAGACCGGCGTCAACCAACCCGAAACCCCGATGCCCGACCAGCACCTGGCCAAGCCCGGCATCGAGGCCCAGATGGAACTCAAGCCCAAATTCATGGCCGAGGGCTACAAGGGGAGCGGCAAGCTGGAAGGGATGAGCGCCATCGTGACCGGCGCCGACTCCGGCATCGGCCGTGCGGTCGCGGTGCTGTTCGCGCGCGAAGGCGCCGACGTGGCCGTGATGTACCTGAACGAACACGAGGACGCCGAGGAAACGAAACGCTGCATCGAGGCCGAGGGCCGCCGCTGCGTGACCATTTCGGGCGATGTCAAGGACGCCGCCTTCTGCAACGATGCCGTCGAGAAGGTGGTCGCCGCGTTCGGCCGCGTCGATGTGCTGGTCAATAACGCGGCCTTCCAGGAGCATGCCGAGTCGCTGCTCGACATCACGGAGGAACGGCTGGAAGAGACGTTCCGCACCAATATCTTCGGTTACTTCCATATGGCGCGGGCAGCCCTGCCCCATCTGAAGCGCGGCGCGGCGATCATCAATACCGGCTCCGTCACCGGCCTGCAGGGCTCGAAGAAGCTGCTGGACTATTCGGCCACCAAGGGCGCGATCCACGCCTTCACGATGTCGCTGGCCTCGAACCTGATCGAGCAAGGCATCCGCGTCAACGCGGTGGCGCCGGGCCCGGTCTGGACTCCGCTGAATCCGGCCGACCAGCCGCCCGAGCAACTGAAGGAATTCGGCGCCGCCACCGACTACAAGCGCCCGGCCCAGCCTGAAGAACTGTCGCCGGCCTATGTGTTCCTGGCCTCGCCCGTATGTTCGAGCTATATCACCGGCATCGTGCTGCCGATTACCGGTTCGGTCGGCTGATCACAGAAAAGGGAGGGCAGCCATGCGCAGCATGTGGAAGGGAGCGATCAGTTTCGGGCTGGTGCACATTCCGGTCGATATGTACACCGCGGTCGAGAGCAAGGGGCTGGACCTGACGATGCTCGACCGGCGTGATTTTTCGCCGGTCGGCTTCAAGCGCTACAACAAGGGCAACGGCAAGGAAGTGGCGTGGGACGACATCGTCAAGGGCTACGAATACGAAAGCGGCGAATACGTCGTGCTGTCCGACGAAGACCTGCGCCGCGCCAACCCCGAGGCGACCCAGACGATCGACATCCAGGCCTTCGTCGACGCCGACCAGGTGCCGCTGATCTACTATGACCAGCCCTATTACCTGGCGCCCGGCAAGGGCGGCGCCAAGGTCTACGCCCTGCTGCGCGAGACCCTGCGCGAGGCCGGCAAGATCGGCATCGCGCGCGTGGTCATCCGCGTCAAGCAGCACCTGGCGGCGCTGGTGTGCGTGGGCGACACCATCGTGCTCAACACGCTGCGCTATCCGGACGAGATGCGCGACGCGGGCGAACTCAAGATTCCCTCGCCCGACTCGAAGACCGCCGCCGTCACCGTCAAGGAACTCAAGATGGCGATGGCGCTGGTCGAGGGCATGAGCGAGGACTGGGAGCCGGAGCAGTACCACGACACCTACCGCGAAGACGTGCTGGCCATGGTCAAGAAGAAGATCAAGGCGAAGCAGACCAAGACCATCACCCAGCCCGAGCCCGAGAAAGAAAAGCGCACGAGCGGCAAGGTCATCGACCTGGTCGCCCTGCTCCAGGCCAGCCTGGGCAAGAAGCCGGCCAGGGCCGCGCTGGCGGCGCTGCAAGATGACGACGACGATGACGACGATCCGCCGCCACGCAAGTCGCGCAAACCCGCGGACGACGACGACGACGACGAGGTCCATGCACCGCGTGCACGCAAGGCGTCGGCCGGTTCAGGCAGCCGCACCAGCGCCGCCAAGTCGGGTCGCGCGACGGCCAGCAAATCCGCGGCCAAGCCGGCTGCAAAGCCGGCCGCCAGGAAGGCGAGCGCGAAGAAGGCGCCCGCCAGGGCCACCGCGAAGGCTCCGCCGCGCAGGAAGGCGGCGTGAGAATGGATGGACTGATCGACCTTCTTCAATGGCCGGCCATGGTGGTCAGCCTGTACGCCGCCTTCCTGATCGGCTCCCAGCGCGCCGAACGGCGCGTGTTCGGCTTCTGGATGTTTATCCTCAGCAATGTGATGTGGATCGCCTGGGGCTGGCACGACGAAGCCTGGGCCCTCATTACGCTTCAATTGGCGTTGATGGCGATGAACATCCGGGGCATCTTCAAGAACGGCAACTAACTGGCAACCCATGGATCGCTATCGTTTTTGCTGGATTTATAAAAACTATCACAGCAATAAATTCAAAAACTTTCGTATTTGCTAGATTTTGGATAGAATCTCCTTATTGATGTTTCGTCAGCAATAAGGAGATTCCTATGACTCAACCACGCTTCACCACCGCTTCCGGCATCCCGGTGGCCGACAACCAGAATTCACTGAGCGCCGGCCCGCGCGGCCCGCTGCTGCTGCAGGACTTCCACCTGATCGAAAAGCTCCAGCACTTCAACCGCGAACGCATCCCTGAGCGCGTGGTGCACGCCAAGGGTTCGGGCGCCTACGGGAGCTTCACCGTCACCCATGACATCAGCGGCCTCACGGCGGCGAAGCTGTTTGCCAACGTCGGCAAGCAGACCCCGGTGTTCCTGCGCTTCTCGACCGTCGGCGGCGAAAAAGGCAGCGCCGACACCGAACGCGATCCGCGCGGGTTCGCCTTGCGCTTCTATACCGAGGAAGGCAACTGGGACCTGGTCGGCAACAACACGCCGGTCTTCTTCATCAAGGACCCGATCAACTTCCCGGACTTCATCCACACCCAGAAGCGCGATCCGCAGACCAACCTCAAGTCAGCCAATATGATGTTCGACTTCTGGAGCAATGCGCCCGAAAGCCTGCACCAGGTGACGATCTTGTTCTCGGACCGCGGCACGCCGGATGGCTACCGCCATATGGACGGCTTCGGCAGCCATGCCTATAGCCTGATCAACGAACAGGGCGAGCGCGTCTACGTCAAATGGCATTTCAAGACCCGCCAGGGCATCAAGAACCTCTCCGCGCCCGATGCCGCGCGCATCGCGGGCACCGACCCCGACCACGCCCAGCGCGACCTGTTCAATGCGATCGCCAACCAGGATTTCCCGCAGTGGGACGTCCAGGTGCAGGTCGCCACTGCCGAGGAACTGGACGCCTGGAGTGCCCGCACCGGCTGGAATCCGTTCGACCTGACCAAGGTCTGGCCGCATGGCGACTTCCCGAAGCAGCCGGTCGGCGTGCTGGAGCTGAACCGCAATCCGCAGAACTACCATGCCGAAGTCGAGCAGGCCGCGTTTTCGCCGGCCAACGTGGTGCCGGGCCTGGGCTACTCGCCGGACAAGATGCTGCAGGGACGCCTGTTCGGCTACCACGACGCCCAGCTGTACCGGGTCGGCACCAACCACCAGCACCTGCCGGTGAACGCACCGCGCTGCCCGGTCCACAACCACCAGCGTGACGGCGCGATGGCAATCGCCAATGGCGGCGCGGCGCGCAACTACCACCGCCTGAACAGCGTAGGCGCCGGCGCCACCGGCATGGGCCACGGCGAGCGTGAACTCGCCCTGGACGGCGATGCCGGCCGTTTCGACTTCCGGGGCCGGGAAGACGATTACACGCAAGCCGGCAACCTGTTCCGCCTGATGGACGCCCAGGCGCGCCAGAACCTGTGCGACAACCTGGCCGGCCCGCTGAGCCAGGTGGACGAGGACATCCTGCAGCGCCAGCTGCGCCACTTCGACCTGGCCGATCCGGCCTATGGCCGCGGCGTGCGCGCCGCGCTCAAGGCGCTGGGCCGCAACATCGACTAAGCCATAGGCGCCGCCCCCTTGCCGCCACCCGGACCGCCAGTTCCGGTGTGGCGGCTTTTTTCCAGGCGCTGTTCGCATTGGTATGCGAACCTTTTCCATTCGCGCCGGTCTCGGCCACTGTCGGGTTAACTCATCAGATCGGCGCCTTTTTGCTCAGTACTCGAAGCCAAGCGCCTTCATCGCCTTGGTCAGCGTCTTGGCCGCCTTGGCATAGCCTTCCCACGGTGCATTGCCCTCGTCCAGCCGCGTGTGCACATTGGCCACGGTCCACTGCGTGCTCGATTTCAGGCCGGCCAGCTCTTCCCAGCGCAGTGGCACCGAGATCCCCAGCCCCGGCCGCACCCGCGCCGACCAGGCCGCGACGGTGGTGGCCCCCTGGCCGTTGCGCAGGTAATCGATGAAGATCTTGCCGACCCGGTTCTTCGGCCCGCTCTTGAAAGCGAAGCGCTCGGGCAAGGTGGCCGCCATATGGTGCACGATCGCCTGCGAAAACCCTTTTACGGTATCCCAGTCGTGGCCACCCTTGATGGGCACCACGACGTGCAAGCCCTTGCCGCCGCTGGTCTTCAGGAAGGCCGGCAAGCCCAGCTCCTCGAGGAAGGCGCGCATCAGTTGCGCCGCTTCCTGCATCGCCGGCCAGTCGACGCCCTCGCCCGGGTCGAGATCGAACACCATGCGGTTCGGCTTGTCGTACGTGCCCTTGAGCGCGTTCTGGGTATGGATTTCGACCACGTTCCACTGCGCCGACGACAGGATGCCTTCCACACTCGCCACTTCCAGCATCGGCGGGTGATCGGGGTCGAGCGCCCCGTCCAGGTGGCGCAGGCCGGGCATCTTGCGCACGTCGGCATGCTTCTGGAAGAACAGCTCGCCGCCCACGCCCTCCGGCGCGCGCACCAGCGATACCGGGCGCCCCTTCAGGTGCTCCATCATCAGCTCGCCGACCAGCGCGTAATAGCGGATCAAGTCGAGCTTGGTGGCGCCGCTCTCCTTGTCGATCACGCGCTCGCCGTTGGTGACCTTCATCGTCGCCGGCAGCTTGCCGGGCGCCGCGACCGGTTCTGCTTCGTCCTTGCCCGCCATCTCGTCCATATGCTGTGCCTTTTCACGGGTGATGCCCTTGGCCGGCTTGTCGTCGCGCAGGCCCTGGAACACGGGGTGGCGCACCGCGCCGGCGCTGGTCCACTCCGAGAAGCTGACCTCGGCCACCAGCACCGGCTTGACCCAGTGGTGCTTGCGGCCCGGGACGGCGCGCGGCGGGAACGGGCTGTCGGCGCTACGCAGCTTGTCCAGCTTCTTGGCGATCGACGCCAGCGACGAATGGTTGAAGCCCGAGCCGACATTGCCCGCGTAGCGCAGCACGCCCTGTTCGTCATAGGTCCCGAGCAGCAGCGAGCCGATGCCGGTGCGCGAGCCCTTGGGATCGGTGAAGCCGCCGATCACGAATTCCTGGCGCAGCCCGCATTTGAGCTTGATCCAGTCCGGCGAGCGGCGCGACACGTAGCGTGAATCGCGGCGCTTGCCGATCACGCCTTCCAGGCCGATCTTGCAGGCGGCAACCACCAGTTCATCCGGGTTGCTGCCGAATTCGGCCGAGAAGCGCACCTTGTCCGATGTTTTTTTCGCCAGCAGCTGCTCGAGCAGGCCGCGGCGCTCGACCAGCGGCAGCTCGCGCAGGTCGTGGCCGTCGAAATACGGCACGTCGAACAGGAACAATTCGATGGCCTCGGCATGCTTGCCATCGAAGGCCAGCTGCAGCTTGCCGAAATCGGGCTTGCCGCTGTCGTCATGGACCACGATCTCGCCGTCGTACCAGCCGTCGGGCAGCTTCATGCGCTCGAGCTCGAGCTTGAGCGGCAGCAGCTTGTCGGTCCAGTCGTTGGCATTGCGCGTGATGAGCCGCGCCGCGCCGGCCTCGATACGCGCCAGCATGCGGTAGCCATCGAACTTGACCTCGAACACCCAGTTCTCAGGGTCGGGTGGCGGCGCGTCGACGAGCGTGGCCAGCTCGGGCGAGAACGTCTCGGGCAGCGCGGCCTTGCCGGATGCCGCCGCAGCGGCCTTCGCCTTGGCGGCGGGCCTGCTCTTGCCGGCCGCCGCAGGCTTGGCCGCCGCCTTCTTTGCCGCCGTGCCCTTTTTCGGCCCCGGCGCCTGTTCCTGTTCTTCCTCGCGCAAGGCCTCGACCTTGCGCTGCGCCCGTTCCGGCATCGGCAGGTTCTTGACACTGTCCGGCATCTCGTCGACCAGTGAGAATTCTTCGGACGAGCGCGCGTACTCGTCCTTCTCCTTGATCAGGAGCCACGGCTCCTGCTTCTCGTCGCCGCGGCCCTTCATGCGCACCAGGGTCCAGCGTCCGCGCATCTTGTGGCCATGCATCTCGAACTTGATGCTGCCCTTGGCAAAGCCCTTGTGCGGATCTTCCAGCGGTTCCCAGGTGCCCTTGTCCCAAATAATGACTTTACCGGCGCCATATTGCTTCGCCGGAATCGTGCCCTCGAAATCGGCATACGAGATCGGATGGTCCTCGACATGCACCGCCATGCGCTTGTCGTGCGTGTCATAGCTGGGCCCTTTCGGCACGGCCCAGCTTTTCATCGTGCCGTCGAGCTCGAGCCGGAAATCGTAATGCAGGCGGCTGGCCCAATGTTTTTGGATGACAAAGGTCAAGGCATCCAGGCCTGGCGAACCACCCTCGGCCGGTTCGGACGTGATCGCGAAATTGCGCTTGGCTTTATAGACTTTGAGTGCGTCTGGCATGGAGAAACTCCTGAAACCCATTAACCACAGCCTATTACCGCCTCGTCTCTCACACTGTACGGCAGCGAACGCTGGACGTGGTGGAAACGACAAATGTAAGCGGATGTAAATCGCGTCAACTGGGCCGTATCGCCACCCGTTATCAGCTCAGTAACACGGGGAACACTCACGAAAGCCCCATCCGAGATCGACAGAGTTTCAAACCACCATAAAGGAATGACACCATGAGCAAAATCGCCGCTACCCTGATCGCTGGTCTGTTCGCTACTTCCGTGTTCGCCCAGACGCCTGCCGCCACCACCGGCGCCCAGGTCGAGGCCACCAAAGACGCCGCCAAGGCCGACGCCAAGCACGCGAAAGAAGTCGCCAAGGCCGACGAGAAGGTAGAGAAGGCCAACGCCGAAGCCAAGGCCGACGTGGCCAAGGCCGAAGCAAAAGCGTCCGAGAAGAAGGCCGAAGCCAAGGCCGACCAGGCCGAAGCGAAAGCCGACAGCGTCGCCAAGACCAAGTAATCCCCGGCTCGAGGCCCTCGTCAGAAGCCGGCTCGAGCCCCACCATATCCGCACTACCGCGGCGCCGCATGCGGCGCCGCTCCCATGCAAAAGACAGGCCTTCCTGTCTTTTGCCACGTCTGCTCTACAATAAGGTTTTGCCTGCAGCCAAAGGACATCATGGACCGTATCGTCTTCCTCGACCGCGACAGCCTGCAAGCCAATGTGCGCGTACCCGGCTTCGCACATGACTGGCACGATTACACGGGCACCGGCCCGGACGAGGTCGTGGAACGCCTGGCCGGCGCCACCGTCGCAATCACCAACAAGGTCCCGCTGCGCGCCGACGCCATCGCGCGGCTGCCCGACCTGAAACTGGTCGCCATCGCCGCCACCGGCACCGACAACGTCGACCTGGCCGCCTGCCGCGAACGCGGCATCGTGGTGTCGAACATCCGCGATTATTCACTGGTCTCGGTGCCCGAACACTGCTTCACCCTGATGCTGGCGCTGCGCCGCAACCTGCGCGCCTACGCCCTCGACGTCGAAGCCGGCAAATGGGAAACCTCGAGCCGCTTCTGCCTGCTCGACCACCCGATCGGCGATTTGTCCGGCAGCCGGCTCGGCATCGTCGGCTACGGGGCGCTCGGCAAGCAGGTCGCGCGCATCGCGCGCGCCTTCGGCATGGAAGTGGTCGCCACGTCGCGCTCGCCGATCGGCGAGCCGGGCGTGACCGAGCTCGCGCTGGACGAATTGCTGGCGACGTCGAGTGTCGTCAGCCTGCATCTGCCCCTCACCGAGCAGACCCGCCACCTGATCGGCGCGCGCGAACTGGGCCTCATGAAACCAGGCGCGCTCCTGATCAACACCGCGCGCGGCGGCCTCGTCGACGAAGCGGCGCTGGCCGACGTGCTGATGGAGGGCCGCATCGGCGCCGGCTTCGACGTCTTGAGCAAAGAGCCGCCCTCGTCCGGCAATCCATTGCTCGGCCTGCGCCTGCCGAACTTCATCCTGACCCCGCACGTGGCCTGGGCCAGCGCCGGCGCGATGCAGACCCTGGCCGATATGCTGGTCGATAATATCGAGGCCTGGCGCGCTGGCGCGCCGACGAACGTGGTCTGATGCGCGGCGCCTGAATCGGACCGGCTCAAGCCACCCCTGCAGGCGCATCCGGCGCCCGCAGCGGCAGGTCGAGCACGAATACCGTGCCGGCGCCTACCGTGCTGTCGACGCGGATCGTGCCCCCTAGCAAGGTGGTGACAATGTTGTAGACGATGTTCAGGCCCAGGCCAGTGCCGCCCTGCCCCATGCGGGTGGTGAAGAAGGGATCGAAGATGCGGCCGAGATGGGCCGCGTCGATGCCGCGTCCGTCGTCACGGAAGGAAATGGTCACCCGCCCCTCGAGCGCCACGGCGCCGATCGTCATCGTGCCGCCCGGCCCCTCGAAGGCGTGCAGCATCGCGTTGTTGACGAAGTTGATCAATACCTGGCCCAGCGGACCCGGGAAACCATCCATCACGATCCCCGCCGGCACCTCGAGCACCAGGCGGTGCTCGGCCAGGCGCACCGTGTTCATCAGGGTCGCCGCGATCTCGTGGCAGGCCTGGGCCAGGTCGAAGCGGCGGCGCTGGGCGCTGGCCTGGTCGACCGAGACCTGGCGGAAGCTGCTGACCAGTTCCGCCGCGTTGTGCAGGCTGCGCACGATCAGTTCCGAGGCTTCGCGCGAGGCCGCCATATAGTCTTCGAGGTCGGAGCGCTTGAGCGTGGCCTGCGCGAAGCGCGCGCCCACCGCCCTGGTGCGTTCCTGGAGGGTGCTGGCCATCAGCAGGCTGTTGCCGATCGGGGTGTTCAATTCGTGGGCCACGCCCGCCACCAGCGAGCCGAGCGAGGCCATCTTCTCCTGCGCCGCCAGCTGGGCCTGGGTTTCCTTGAGCCGGTGGTAGGCATCGGCATTGTCCATCGCCACCCCGACATAGGCGGCCAGGGTGCCCAGCATGTCGAGGTGGACCTGGCCGTAAGCCCCCGGCTCGCGGCTCTGCACCGTGACCGCTCCCAGCACGCGGTCACCGGCCGTCACCGGCACGCACAGCAGCGAACGCGGCGGCTGGGCGGCGGCAGCCTCGACCGCCACCGCGTCGAGCGCGCTCACCAGCTGCGCCAGGCAGCCCGGCAGTTCAGCCTCCACGTCGGCCATGAGGAAGTCACGGCCCTCGGCCACGCAGCACGACAGCAGGTGGCGCGCGGGATCGAAGCGCAGTTCGCGCGGCGCCAGGCGCCGTCCGACCACCACCGCATACGGCAGCTCGAGCGTCTCGCGCTCGGGGCGCCATAACGCTACCGCGAATACCGGCGCATCCATCAGCGCCGCCACGTGCTGGTACAGCGTGCCCATGATCGCTTCGTTGTCCAGGTTGGCGGTCAGGACCCGCCCCATGTCGGACAGCAGCGCGATGTTGCGGTGCGCCCGCTCGACCGATTCCTTCTGGCGCTCGACTTCGCGCTTGTCGCGCTCGGCCGCTTCTTTCTGCAGCAGTAGTTCGGCGGTGCGGGCGTGGACCTCGCGCGCCAGCAGCCCCTTCTGCTCGACCAGCGCGCGCACCCGCATCCGATAGGCCAGGTAGGACAGCGCCAGCACCGTCGCGGCGACCAGCGTGCGGAACCACCAGGTCTTCCAGTACGGCGGCGTGATCGTGATCGCCAGCGCGACGGGCTCCTGGCTCCACAGCCCGTCCTTGTTGCTGGCGCGGACCCGGAACACGTAGCGGCCCGGATCGAGGTTGGTATAGGTCGCGAAGCGGCGGCTGGCATTGGTGTCCACCCAGCTCTGGTCGAAGCCTTCGAGCTGGTAGGCATAGCGGTTGCCGAGCGGGTCGGCGTAGTGCAGCGCCGCGAATTCGAGGGTAAACACGGTGTCGCGGTGCGACAGCGTGATCTCGCGCCGCGTGGGCAGGTCGGGGATCGCGCGCGAGCGGTTCAGCACCAGCAGGTCGGTGATCGCAACCGTGGGTGGGAACGGATTGTCGCGCACGTCGGCCGGATGGAACGACGTCATGCCGCTGATGCCGCCGAAATGCAGTTGGCCATTCGCGCCGCGCCAGCCGGATCCGACGAAATACGAACCGTCGATCAAGCCATCCTTGGCCGTGTAGCTCTTGGTCTGGCCGTTCACCGGATCGACGCGCGTGATGCCGGCCGTGGTGCTGACCCACAGATTGCCGTCATCGTCCTCCAGGATGGCGCCGATCGACGGGGCAACCTCGGCGTCGGCGAAGGGATAGAAACGGAACCAGGTGCGCTGGCCGTCGCGCATCATGCAGTGCAGGCCGCCCGCGGTGCCCACCCACAGCGCACCCTTGGTCGATTCGTAAAGGTAGTTCACCCGGCTGTGGCGCAGACTGCCCGGGTCGGCCGGATCGTTGCGAAAGCGGGTGAAGGTACCAAGGGCGCGGTCGAACCTTTCCAGGCCCGACTCGGTGCCGATCCACACGACGCCGTGCCGGTCTTCGAGCAGCGCGCGGCCGTAGTTGTCACCCAGGCTGGTCGGGTCGAGTGGATTGTTGCGCCAGGTGCGCGTGGTTTCATGGCCGGGCTCCAGCGCCGACAGGCCGTCGCGGGTCGTCACCCACAGGGTGCCGTCGTGGCCGGCGCGGATCGCCTGCACGTGGTTCGCGTTCGGCCCCGGCCCCAGCGCCGCCCGTCCCATGCGCCCGTCGGGAGCACGCCACAGCAGGCCGGTCGCAGTGCCGATCCACAGCCGCCCGCGTGCGCGCGCCAGCGCAGTCACCCGGTCGCCGAGCAGTGCACCGGCCTTCAGGCGTGTGGCATGGCGGGTTGCCGGGTCGAGCAGGATCAGGCCGTCGCTGACGGTGCCGATCCACAGGTGGCCATCGGCGGCATCGGTGATGGCGCGCACCCGGGCGCGGCCGATGCCTTCCGTGTCGCCATAGCGCGCGAAGCCGCCGCTGGCCAGGTCGGTGCGGTTGATGCCGCCGAAGTACGTACCGACCCACAGGGTGCCGGTACGGTCGACCAGCACCGCCGGCACCTGATTGTCGGACAGGCTGTGCGGATCTTGCGTCGCGTTGCGGTAGCTGATGAAGCGGCCGCTGGAAGGATCGCGCCATTTGAGGCCGTCGTTTTCGGTGCCGACCCACAGCTGGGCGCCGCCGTCGTGGTAAAGAGTCCTGACGTGCACGTCGCCCATGCCGTCGGCCGCGCGCATGCGCTGGCGCCGCGGCTCACCCTCGCCCATGCGCCAGGCTTCGAGTCCCGACGCGGTGCCAACCCACAGCGTGTCGCGCGGCCCCATCGACAGCGCCAGTACGGTGTTGCGCTTGGTGTCCGCCGGCGGCGCGACCGCGAAATGCGTGAAGTGCGCGCTGCGTGGATCCATGCGGTCCAGGCCCGAGGCCGTGCCGACCCATAAGCCACCGGCATTGTCGAAGGCGAGCGCGTTGACGCGGTTGTCGCGCAGGCTGGAGCGCGCTTCCTGGTCGTGCACATGGGCCTGGTGGCGCCCGGTGGCCGGATCGAAGCGCAGCACGCCGTCGGTGGTCGCCAACCACAATGCGCCATCCGGCCCGGGGACGATGGCTACCACCGAACGCCGTACGCTGCGCCCGGCGTCGAGCAGCGCATGGCGCTGGAAGCGGCCGGTCGCCGGATCGTAGCGCGCCAGCCCGCCCTTGGTGCCAAACCACAGGTAGCCATCGGGATCCTCATAGGAAGCCGATACATAATTGTCGGGGAGGCTGGCGGGATCGTTGGTGACGTTGCGATACACATTGATCCGGTAGCCATCGAAGCGGTGCAGGCCGGCCTGGGTGCCGAACCAGATGAAGCCCTGGCGGTCCTGCAGGATGTTGATCACCGAATGCTGCGATAAACCGTCGTCGACCGACAGGCGTTCGAAACGCAGGCTGCGCTGGGCGGCGTCGGCGGGCATGCTGGCAGCGATGAGGGTGGCCAGGCACAGCAGCAGTACGAAGCGCAGCGGCCTTGCGAAGGCGGCGGAGGTAACACCCGGCATAGCGATCCAATGAAGTATTGTTCCGCCAAATCTACCAGAGGAATTTGCCGGCGTGAAATATTTTGAGTCTTCCAGAAATGACAAGCCGCTGCTATAATGCCTGTCTCGGGCGGCTGTAGCTCAGCTGGATAGAGTACTTGGCTACGAACCAAGGGGTCGTGGGTTCGATTCCTGCCAGCCGCACCAGAAAATACGAAGGGCCAGATCGCGAGATCTGGCCCTTTTCCTTTTCCTTTGCCGGCCCGGCTCGGCCGGAAACGGCTTTGCTTGCCCGATACGCAATTTGGCAATGAACCTTTGCCAAGACGGCGTCGTCTCGCTATAATGCCTGCATTGGGCGGCTGTAGCTCAGCTGGATAGAGTACTTGGCTACGAACCAAGGGGTCGTGGGTTCGATTCCTGCCAGCCGCACCAACCTTCTTCAGATAAGGGCACTTCGCAAGAAGTGCCCTTATTGCATTGGGCCTGCCATTCTGCCAGCCACGCCACTTCCGCCGCCATCCCGCCATGAACATCGACACCGTCCATCACCCGCAACCCGATGAGCGCGGCGATCCCGTGCTGATTTCGACACCGTCGCTGCCTACCGCACCCGGCGCCTGGCACGACCCGGCGCAGCTGGCGACCGTGATTCCGCTTGGCGCCCTGCCCCAGGCCTTGAACGGCGTGCCGTTCGCGCCATGGCTGGACGTGCCGGCCACGCATGCCGAGTGGGCCGGCGTCGCGGGCCAGGCCGACATCGTCGAGCCGGATTTTGCGCTGCCACGGTCGACATTCCCGGCCGCCGGAGTCGTGATCGTGGAAGACGATGGCCGGGTGTGGGCGGTGGCGCCGTCGAACCGGTTTGGCGGCTACGACGCCACCTTCCCGAAAGGCCGGGTCGATCCCGGCGTCAGCCTGCAGGCCACGGCGATTCGCGAGGCCTTCGAGGAATCCGGCTTGCGCGTCCAGATCGTGGCGCACCTGGTCGACTGCCCACGGACGCTTACCTATACCCGCTATTACCTGGCGCGGCGGGTCGGTGGCAATCCGGCGCTGATGGGATGGGAAAGCCAGGCCGTGCACCTGGCGCCGCAAGACCGACTGCCCACGCTCCTGTGCAATCCCAATGATCGGGTGATCATCGAGGCGCTGGCGCATGCACTTGCCCGGTAATGCCTCGTTTGAGCTCGCCGATGCAGAATTTCCCGATGAGCCTTTGCCAAGATGAATAAGCGCCGCTATAATGCGTGCCTCGGGCGGCTGTAGCTCAGCTGGATAGAGTACTTGGCTACGAACCAAGGGGTCGTGGGTTCGATTCCTGCCAGCCGCACCAACCGTTTTAAAGAGAATGGCTCAGAAGAAATTCTGAGCCATTTTTCTTTTCGCTCTTCGTGTTCACGCGAGACGGCAGCCGGCGGCTGGGCGGCTTGCGGCTTGCGGCTTGCGGCTTGCGGCTTGCGGCTTGCGGCCACAGCCTCCGATTTTGCTGTCGAATCGGCAATCGTGGCGCGCGCCGCGGAGATGGCTGCTCCATCGATGGCGAGCATGGGTCGCGACCTCGCGTCATACGTCACGCGATACATGTCGATCAGATCCTCCGCAGCCGGGAGGCCGTCAGACCAGTCGCCGCCCCAGGCAACCTCGACAAGCCGCTCGAGGGCAGCGTTCAATGGTTCGCCACCGCATCTGGAGATTGGCGGCCTCGCCGTCTCACCCGGGCGAGAAGCCACGCACATCCGGCGTGTGCTCGACGGTGTAGGGCACCATATCGTGCGCAATGATGCCTCGCTTCGGACAGCCGATTACCTCGGGGGAATGGCCCGGACGACTGGCCTGCACCGGTCGGACTCCCCCCACCTTAGATCAACGATATTCATGTGAAGTTCTCGCTTGTCGCGGCGCCACGCGTCGAGCGCGTGTTGCCATGAGAGGCAGAAGCGCCCAGTGGAAGGTGGCCCGGGCCGTCGAGCAGGCAGGTTCGGATGCCAGATGATGGCGACCAGCACTTTGCCAACTCGCCACATCCCGCTATAATGCGTGCCTCGGGCGGCTGTAGCTCAGCTGGATAGAGTACTTGGCTACGAACCAAGGGGTCGTGGGTTCGATTCCTGCCAGCCGCACCAACCGTTTTAAAGAGAATGGCTCAAAAGAAATTTTGAGCCATTTTTTTATCTGTCATCATACTGATCTCCCCCCTTCGCTGAATATCCGTCCGTCGAGACTGACCATGCTTGCAGCGCCAGCGCTTGCCAGGACTGTCACGGCAGTCGTTGTATGGACCCATGACCGCGATACGGTCCCGCACCCGGAGCGCTCGGTGAGCGGGGGCCGGTGCCGCGCCAGGCGTAACCAGTACAAGAGCGATTGAGCGCTGCACGGCCGTGGGCGGACCCGAGGCGCTCACAACGCTCCGACGAGCCTGCGCCGACCGCGCCAACACCCGGCTTTGCCATTACGTCACATGCTGCTATAATGCGTGCCTCGGGCGGCTGTAGCTCAGCTGGATAGAGTACTTGGCTACGAACCAAGGGGTCGTGGGTTCGATTCCTGCCAGCCGCACCAACTGTTTCAAGAGAATGGCTCAGAAGAATTTCTGAGCCATTTTTCTTTCCGCCTGCACTTCTTGCTCATGCGACCGTTCACCTAGGCATGTGGCCTCCAGAAGCTGTTGCCCCTCTCTCGCGCCACGTCTAGCAACTCGACCAGGCTGCCAACGGTCTCTGCGCCGGGAACATTCGTCACTCTTCGTATGGCCCGCCCCACCTCACCAGCACACATCATCCGGTAATTTCTGCTCTTCGACACGAGACAGGCACGCTCTCCTATGACGCGTGCTCTGATGGCGATCCTGCTGGCGCATAGCATGATCGACAACACGATCTGCCATGACCTCGACGCCGTGGTCGCCTCGATAGCCGCAGCGGCACGTCGGCCTGGACGGCGCCGGCCTTGCCCTGTACGGCGCGGACGATGACCTGATGACAAACGGCGTGGGAATGGAAAGCGGCGCCCTCGGCCTGTGCACCATCGCCAGCGACAATCTTGCCACCGGGACTACTACCTGCAGGTGAGGAGAACCGGTGTCGGATGCCGGCGCCAGCTGCGGCGGCGCGGTGCGCCAGCGCCAGCGCCGGTGCCGGTCCCGGTGCCTGTGGCCTCATGCCGGGTGGCCTGGGCGTGTGGGCTTCTGGCCGCCGCCGCACCAGAAGGGCTGAACCGCCCCGCCTGGCTCGGCAAACACAAACGCACGACGCGCTTGCGTTTTTCTACGTCCGCAGCTTCTTGATGACGCTGCGCGTGCCCAGGATTTCCTCGATCTGCTCGAAGCGCACCGGCTTGACCATATGGTGGTCGAAGCCGGCCTCGAAGGCGAGCTGGCGATCCTTCTCCTGCCCCCAGCCGGTCACGGCGATCAGCACCGTCATGACCCCGGTCGGCAGCTTGCGGATGCCGCGCGCCAGGTCATAGCCCGACATATGCGGCAGGCCGATGTCGAGGAAGGCGTAGTCCGGGCAGAAGCGCGCCGCCGCGGCCAGCGCGTCCGGGCCGTTATGGGTGATCACGACGCTGTGGCCCATCGCGGTGAGCAAGGCGCCGATGCTGTTGACGAAGTCGACGTTGTCGTCGGCCAGCAGGATGCGGTAACTCTCGGTGCTGATGAAGGCCGCCGGGGTCGGCTTGGTCGGCGGTTCGGGCTCGACCACGATCGGCAGGCGCACCAGGAAGCGGCTGCCCAGCCCCAGGCCTTCGCTGTGGGCGGTGATGGTGCCGCCATGCAGCTCGACCAGCTTGCGCGCCAGCGACAGGCCGACGCCCAGGCCGGCATTGCTGCGTTCCAGCGTCGAGTCGACCTGGACGAACATCTCGAACACCGAATCGAGCATGTCCGGCGCCAGGCCGATGCCGGTATCGGCCACTTCCAGCACCAGGGTCTTGTCCTCGACCGCCCCTTTGAGCATCACCTTGCCGCCGCGGTTGGTGTACTTGGCGGCGTTGTTGAGCAGGTTCGACAGGATCTGCGCCAGGCGTGTCGCGTCGCCGTGCAGGAACACCGGACGGTCCGGCAGTTCCAGCACCAGTTCGTGCCCGTGCAGCTCGATATACGAGCGCACCACTTCCAGCGCGTCGTTGACGACCGCCTTCAGCTCGACCCGCCCCATCTTGATCGTGAACTTGCCGGTATTGATGCGCGAGACGTCGAGCAGGTCGTCGACCAGGCGCACCATCTGGCGCAACTGGCGTTCCATGATGTCGGTGGCGCGCTGGGTGGCCTGGGCGTCGCCGCTGCGGATGCGCAGGATGTCGAGGCCGGTGCGGATCGGCGCCAGCGGGTTGCGCAGCTCGTGTGCCAGGGTGGCCAGGAATTCGTCCTTGCGGCGGTCGGCCACGATCAGGGCGCCTTCGGCGCGCTGGCGCACTTCCATCTCGTGCTCGAGCGTGCGGTTGGCCGCCTGCAGCGCGTCCGAGCGGCGTCCGATTTCGGCCAGCATATCGTTGAAGGCTTCGACCAGCACCCCGATCTCGCCCTTCTCCTTGCCAGGCACGCGCAGCGAGAAGTCACGCCGCAGCATGACCTGGCGCGCCACAATGGTCACCGCCTCCAGTGGCCGCGTGATCGACGCCTGCAGGCGCGAGGCCACCAGGGCCGCGATCACCAGGGCGCCCAGCAGCACGCCGCCGAGGATGGCGCCATAGCTCAGGGCCCGGTCGAGTACGCCGTAGCGCGAGCGCAGGTAGACGGTGCCGATCCGCTCGCCGTTCTCGACGATGTCGCGGTACAGCACCACTTCGCCGCGCTCGATGCGGTAGCCGGCCGGCTCCGGGCGCACCGGCAGCTGGGCCTGCACGTCGGGCCGCACATAGGTGGCAAAGCGGGTGCCGTTGGCGGTGTAGACCGCGGCCGCGACGATCTGCGGACGCACCCGCAACAGGGTCAGGTTCTGGGTGACGTCGGCCGCATCGTTGAACGAGACCGCGGGCGCGGTCACGCTGGCCACGATGTCGGCCTGGGTAGTGAGGTCGTCGATCCAGTAGCGCTGGAAAGTGCGCAGGTCGAGCAGCAGCATCGCCACGCCGGCGGTGAGCAGCGCCACGACGGTGGTCGCCACCGCCATCAGGATCAGTTTACTCCGGACCGAACCGGTGTCGTGCATCGGCATTATGAGGCTCCTTTCTGCACACGGTTCGCGACGGTGAGCAGGCGCGAACTGAGCTTCACATTCTTCTTTTCCGCCGCATCGAGCGAGACGTCGAAACGTACCCGCTCATCGACGATCGTAAAATTGATCACGCTGCCGAGCTGCAAGCCGCCCGCGCACTCGGTCACGGTCAGCCAGGATGGCGAGGCGCGCAGCAGGCGCGCGGCGCGCGCCTCATCCTCGCCGGCGACGAACAGCAGGTGCACCGGCTGGGCCAGGTCCGGTTCGCGCAGCGAGCGCACGGCGATCGTGCGTCCCGCCACCATGCGCCCGCTCGCAATCCGGGTCAATTCGGCCGCCAAGTCGTCGGCGCCGACCACCCCGATGCTGAGCGGCGTGCGGGCATCGGCGAACGATTGCGGCGGAAACTCGGCGTAGCCGAGGAATTTATACAGGAAAGCCGCCTTTACGCGCCGCTCGAGCGCCGGCGCCGCGGCCTGGGCGGCCACCGGCAGCAGCGGCGCGCCCGCGCCGGCCAGCAACAGGGGCAGCAGCAGGGCCCGGCATGCCAGGCGGCGCTGCGGGCGGTCAGGTTGGGTGATCGTCATGGAATCCATTGGCCAGTCAAAAACGCAGCGCAGCGCTGGCGAACACCGTTCGCTCGATGGGCTGGCGGCTTCCCGCCACGCCGAACTCGGCATGGCGTGGGTGCAGCAGGTTACGCCCGACAAGGGCGATCTCGAGATCGGGGCGTACCTGCCACGCCAGGCGCGCGTCGAGTTCATGATAGCTTGGCAGCATCGATTGCGGCAGGCGGGCGACATAACGGAGCGCCAGGTCGGCCCGCAGGCGCGCGCCCAGGTCGTGCGCGCTGCGCACGGTCCAGGTCAGGCGCGGATCGTTGCCGGCAACAAAGCTCAGGCCGGTATTGTCGCGGCTGGACGGTTCGCGGCCCACGTCGGGATCCTGCAGCACGGCACCCGCGTGCAGACGCCAGCCGCGCGCGACCTGCCAGTTGGCCCACAGCTCGACGCCGCGCAGCGCGCCCTTGCCCAGGCTCGCCAGCACATAGTCGGCCGGCCGGTTGCCCCCTGCCGGGGCCCGTTCGAGCGTGCGCAGGCGCTCGAAATCGGTGTAGAAGGCGGTCGCCGACCACGACAGCGCCGGCGCCGGCTGGGCGCGGTAGCCCAGCTCGGCCACGCGCGCCGTCTCCGACACGACCTCCGGGCCGCCCGCCACCAGGAAAGCGCGCGGGTCGAGTGGATCGATGACGTAGAAATCGCGGTCCAGGCGCGACGGCGCGCGCACGGTGCGCGACAGCGCCGCCCACAGCATCGAACGTTCATCGACATCCCAGGCCAGGCGCAGGCTGGGCAGCACCTCGCTGCCGGTATAGACATTGTGCTCGACGCGCACGCCGGCGCTGACGCGCAGGTCCTGCGCCAGGCGCACTTCGTCCTGCACGAACAGGTGCGACCAGCGCAGGCTGCGGCGCGCCGGCGTAAAGCGCAGCAAGGGGCCATTGTGGATCCGGTCACGGCTATGGCGATAGCCGCCGCCCCAGCTCAGGGAATGGCGCTCCAGGCGCAGCAGGTGCTGGGCCTCGACGTCGACCGTGTCGAGACGCTGCCCGCCGACGCGGTCGACGTCGCGCCGCGTGTGGTCGAGCCAGGCCTGCAGGCGCACGCTCTGGCGCGCATCCATCCGGTGCTCGATGCGCGCCAGCAGGTTGGCGCCGGACACCTCGGTACGGGTCTGCACGGCGGCGGCCCGCTGGCGGCCGCCGTGCACGTCGCCGCTGACGGTGACGTCGGTCGCATCGCCTTCCCAGTCGAGCCGGAAGCCCGCCTGCTGGCGCCGCAGGCCGCCAGTGGCGGCGCCGCGCGCTTCGCCGTCGAGGCCGTCGGCCTTCATGGTCCTGGCGTACGCGCGCCAGTGCGGGCCGCGCTCGAACTGGCCGCCGTAGCGCACGCTGGCGCCGCTGTCGTCGGCGCCAAGATGCGCCGTGACCAGGCCGCCATGGGTGTCGGCCGCGCTGCGGGTGATGATGTTGATGACGCCGTTGACGGCATTCGTACCCCAGGCAGTGCCGCCCGGGCCGCTGATCACCTCGATGCGCTCGACGTCCTCCAGGGCCACGTCCTGCATTTCCCAGAACACACCCGAAAACAGCGGCGAATAGACGCTGCGGCCGTCGATCATCACCAGCAGCTTGTTGGACAGCGACGACAAAAAGCCGCGTGCGCTGATCGCATACGCGCCGGCATCGATCCGCGCCACCTGCAGGTTTGGCGCGAGGCGCAATGCCTCGGGCAAGGTGGTGGCGCCGGAACGCGCGATCTCGGCGCCCTGGATCACGTAGACCGCGGCCGCGGCGCGCGCCAGCTGCTCGTCCTGGCGCGAAACCGAGCTCACCACGATGTCGGACAGCTGTTCAAGCGAATAGTCGGCCAGCGCGACGACTGGTTCCGGCGGCGGATCGGCCGGACGGGCCTGCGCCTGCACGGTGCAGGCGCAGGACAACAGCGCGATACCGGCGCAGGCGAGCAAGGAAGAAGATGGCATAGTTGCCATCGTAGAACATTTTCTCGCCTGCACCAAGTGCGCACGCGCTACAGTGCGCTCTTGACAAGCTGCCGGGATATTAATTAATGCTATGACTGGTATTGCAAATATAAATTGGACTGATTTGCCGCAATGCAGCATCATTCATCTGTCTCCTCTATTCTCCTCCTAGGAAATAGATTCAGCCCACTTCTCACGAGGTGGGCTTTTTTTTGCCCACTTCCGCCATATATTGATACCCATAGGGAAGAATACGGCCTACAAGGTAGTAAATTAGATACGGAACAGCGTCTGTGCGGCTGCGCACGGTTGCCGGAGCAGGTATTGGTCTTTTGGTGTAGGATGCCGCCCATATTTTCGTTTTTACAACTAGCTGCCAATGCCCGACCTTGACATCTCCGCCCGGAGCACTGCGTCCTACGACTGGTCCGCGACCGCACTGGGCGACGCTGCCCGCTGGCCCCTGCCACTGCGGCTGTGCAGCGACCTCCTGCTCAACTCCCCGCTTCCTACCCTCCTGGTGTGGGGCACGGAGACGATCGTGGTGTTCAACGAGGCCTACTCGCTGCTGGCGGGTCCCGGATATGGCCGCGTCCCCGGCGGTTCGGTGCCGCCGGTGCTGCCCCCTCCGCTGGCGGTTGCCGGCCGGGCCCTGGAAGCGGCCTGGCGCGGTGAAGCCACTGTCGTGCAAGACGCTCCCCTCACCTTCCGCCGCCTCGATGGCAGCCAGGAAACGCGCTTCGACCTGCGCTTGAGCCCGGTGCGCGACGAGACCGGCGCGGTGCGCGGTGTGCAGGTGGCGCTGGCGCCGGCCACCGAAGTCGCGGTCGAGGAAGACAGTACCGGCGGTGCCCTGCGCATCCTGGTGGTCGAGGACAACATCGACTCCCAGTACCTGGTATGCGAGATGCTCAAGGCCTTCGGCCACGAGGCCGACGGCGTGGCCCATCCCGACGACGCCCTGGCCCTGCTCGCGCGCCAGCGCTACGACGTACTGTTCTCGGACGTCAGCCTGCCCGGCATGTCGGGCGTCGACCTGGCCACGCGCGCCATCGGCGACGATCCGGCGCTGCGCGTGATCTTCGCGTCGGGCTATGGCGACACCCTGCTGCGCCACCTGTCCTTCCCTTACCAGTCGCTGCAAAAGCCCTACGAGATCGACCAGTTGCAGGACGCCCTGTCCAAGGTGGCGCGTGCGCCGGGCAAGACCGGCTGAGGCCGCGGTCGAACAACGGTGGAACCGAGCGTGCATCAAGCGTGTGTGGCGGACCGGCCTGGCTGGTCTACAATGAAACACATCCTGCCCGGTTTCGGGCGTTCCGCAACCCCGGCATGAACACTCCCTCCGACCATTCCACCAGCCCCCCTTGCCACGTGTCCGAGCAAGACCTGGCAGCCGCCCGGCAAGAGCTGCAGCGCGCCGCGGAGCGCATGGAAAACATGCTCGAAAGCCTTACCGACGGCTTTTGCGCGGTCGACCGCGACTGGCGCATCACGTATATCAACGGCCGCGCGCTGCAGATGGTGGCGCCGCTCAACAAGAGCCGCGACAGCCTGGTCGGACGCAGCCTGTGGGACGAATTCGAAGACCTGCACGGCACCTCGGTCGCCGCCGACTGCCGGCGCGCGATGGAACAACGCATCACCGTCAACAAGGAATTCTTCTACCGCCGCCTGCAGAGCTGGCTCGACATGCGGGTCTATCCCTCGCCCGACGGCCTGACGCTGTACTTCCAGGACATCACGGCGCGCAAGCTCGACCAGCAAGCCCTGGTCGACAACAACAACCGGCTGCAGCTCGCGATCGCGGCCGGCCGCCTGGGCGACTGGCGCTGGGACGCGGCCAGCGACCGCGTCACCTTCGGCGCCCGCGCGGCCGAGATCCTCGGCCTGCCGGCCGGCAGCGCTCTCGACTGGCCGCTGCTGCGCGCCCGGCTGGTCCAGGACGACCGTCCGCGCGTGCGGCGCGCCGTGCTCGAAGCTTTTTCGCAAGGCAAGGACCTCGACCTCGAGTGCCGCCTGTTACCGCTGGCCGGCGCCGACTCCGCTCAATCCGCCGCGCGTTGCGTGGCCCTGGTCGGCCGTCCCGACTACGCCAGTCCGGCCCAGGGCGGCGGCGTGCTGGGCATGAGCGGCATGGCCCAGGACATCAGCGCCCGGCGCGCAGCAGACGACCACCTGCGCCAGAGCGAAGAAGAACTGCGCGCGCTGGCCAACACCATCCCGCAACTGGCCTGGATGGCCGATTCCAGCGGCGCCATCGTGTGGTTCAACCAGCGCTGGTATGAGTACACCGGCATCACTCCCAGCGAATCGACTGGCTGGGGCTGGAAATCCGTGTACGACCCGGCGGTGCTGCCCGCGGTACTCGAACACTGGGATGAATCGGTGCGTACCGGCGCGCCGTTCGAGATGGAATTCCCGATCCGCGGCGCCGACGGCAACTTCCGCTGGTTCCTGACCCGCGTCGAGGCGGTGCACGACCGCGACGGCCGCGTGGTGCGCTGGTTCGGCACCAATACCGACGTCGACCAGGTGAAACGTGCCGAGCAGGCACTGCGCGAAGAGTCGCACGTGCTCGAACTGCTCAACAGCACCGGCACGATCCTCGCCTCGACGCGCGACCTGCGCTCGCTGATGCGGGCCGCCACCGGCGCCGCCGCCGGCGTCTGCGGCGCCCGTTTCAGCGCCTTCTTCCACTACGGCGAACAGGGCGCGGGCACGCGGTTCTCGCTGTACACCCTGTCCGGCGCCACCTCGGCGGAGTTCCAGGACTTCGCCGAACCGGGCACCAGCGCCCTGTTCGGGCCAGGCCTGTGCGCAGATGGCCTGGTGCGTCTCGGTGACCTCGGCCAGGATCCGCAGCATGTCGCCAAGGCGCCGCAATTCGGCCTGCCGGCCGGCCACCCGCCGGTGCGCAGCTACCTGTCGGTGCCGGTGACGGCGCGCTCGGGCGAGCTGCTGGGGTCGATGTTCTTCGGCCATCCCGAGCCCGGGGTATTTACCGAGCGCAGCGAACGCATAGTCAGCGGCATCGCGGCGCAGGCCGCGATCGCGGTCGACAATATCCGTCTGGTGGAGGCGGCCAGCCGCGCCGCCGAAGAGCGCAAGGTGTTGCTCGAAAACGAGCGCGAGGCGCGCGCCGAGGCTGAGCGCACCAGCCAGATGAAAGATGAATTCCTGGCCACCCTGTCGCACGAACTGAGGACGCCCTTGTCGGCCATCCTCGGCTGGTCGCAGGTGTTGCGCCGCGGCAGCCGCGACGGCGCCGACCTGCAGCGCGGCCTGTCCACCATCGAGCGCAATGCGCGCGCGCAGGCCCAGCTGATCGAAGACCTGCTCGACATGAGCCGCATCACCTCGGGCAAGGTGCTGCTCGACATGCAGACCGTGGCTCCCGCCAGCTTCATCGACGCCGCCATCGAGACGGTACGCCCGGCGGCGGACGCCAAGGGCATCCGCCTCGAGCGCCACTACGGCATCGACGTGCCGGCGGTGGCGGGCGACCCCGGCCGGCTGCAACAGGTGATCTGGAACCTGCTGTCGAACGCGATCAAGTTCACGCCGCGCGACGGCCTGGTAACAGTCGAGGTCGCCAAGCACGAGGAACAGGTCGCGATCACGATCCGCGACAATGGCGCCGGCATCGGCCCTGAATTCATCACCCATGTGTTCGAACGCTTCCGCCAGGCCGACGCCTCGATGACGCGCAGCCATGGCGGCCTCGGGCTGGGCCTGTCGATCGTCAAGCACCTCGTCGAGCAGCACGGCGGCACGGTGCACGCCGAAAGCGCCGGCGTCGGCCAGGGCGCCAGCTTCACCATCGAGCTGCCGCTCGCCAAGACGCCGCCGCGCGCCACCCAGTCGGCCCGGGCGCAAATGATCCTGCAGTCGGCGCCACGATCGTCCGACAGGACTCCCCAGGCCGACGAGGCCGCGGTGCGCGATATGCGCGGCACCTCGGTACTGGTGGTCGATGACGATCGCGATGCGCGCGAGCTGATCGCCCGCATCCTCGCCGACTGCCAGGCCAGCGTGCGCCTGGCCGCCAGCGCGCGCGAAGCTTTCGAGCTGTTGCGCGCCGATCCGCCCGACCTGTTGATCAGCGACCTCGGCATGCCCGAGGTCGACGGCCTGGAACTGCTATCATGGGTGCGCGCGCTGCCGCGCGATGCCGGCGGACTGATCCCCGCCATCGCCCTGACGGCCTTTGCCCGATCCGAAGACCGCCTGAGGGCGCTCGAAGCGGGATTCTCGGCCCATGTGTCGAAACCGGTCGAGCAGACCGAACTCATGGCGGCGATCGGCATGGTCAGCGCGCCGGCGACGGCGCCGCTGGTCAGCGGCGGCGCGCGCGTGCTCGGCCGTTGACCTGCGTTCCTTGATGATCCTACCAACGCACGCGGCGCTGTCCTACAAGAAATTTTGAGCTGTTTGCTAGACTAAATAGTGATGGGTTCAAGCCGATTCCACCCAGAAGGGAATCCGCTCCACACGAATAGAAGAGAAAAAAGCATGCCGAGCAGACAAGACATTTTGAACGCGAAGATCCTTGTGGTGGACGATTCGCCCGACAATATCGAATTGATGGAAGAGATATTGCGCGAAGAAGGCTACACCTGTGTCAGCTCGACGATGCTGCCGGAACAGGTGTGCCCGCTACATCGCGAACACAACTACGACCTGATCCTGCTCGACCTGCAAATGCCTGGCCTGAACGGCTTCCAGGTCATGAAAGGGCTCAAGGAAATCGAGCAAGGCGGCTACCTGCCGGTGCTGGCCCTGACCGCGCAGCCGAGCTTCAAGATCGCCGCGCTCGAAGCCGGCGCCCGCGACTTCATCAGCAAGCCCTTCGACCTGCTCGAAGTGCACAAGCGCATCCACAATATGCTCGAGGTGCGCCTGCTGTACAAGGAACTGGCCCAGTATTCCAAGGCCCAGCAAGAGCTGGCCCTGCACGACGCCCTCACCGGCCTGCCCAACCGGCGCCTGCTCGAGGACCGTATCGAAACCGCCCTGCAGCACGCCAACCGCAGCCATGCCAAGGCCGCCGTCATGTACCTCGACCTGGATGGTTTCAAGGCGATCAACGACACCTATGGCCATGCCTACGGTGACGAGATCCTCAAGATGGTGTCTCAGCGCCTGCTGTCGAGTTCGCGCAAGGAAGATACCGTGGCGCGTCTCGGCGGCGATGAATTCATGGTGGTGCTGGGCGATATCCACAGCCTCGCCGACGCCCAGGGACCAGCCTCGAAACTGGTCGAGGCGCTGTCGGAGCCCTTCTTCATCAACGACCTGACGCTGCGCCTGTCGACCTCGATCGGAATCAGCATCTATCCGGACGATGCCGAATCGGTCGATGCGCTGATCAATATCGCCGACTACGCGCTGTACGAAGCCAAGCGCGCCGGCAAGAACCGTTTCTGCTCGCCAGCGGCGAATCGCCAGGCCGCTGCCAAGACGTCGGCAGCCCCTGGTCAAACGACGACGCAGGCTGCCCCGCCGGTCGAGATGGCGGCGCAGCATCGCTGACACCCAGCGAGATTCGCGCTTGCAATCGAGGCCGGCGTCCCCCCAGCACGGGGCGCCGGCCTCGTTCTTTCGGGTGCTGTACTCGTTAGCCGCCGATGACGCCGAATACACGACGCAGCGCTTGCCCGACGTTAGTGACTCGGCCACCATCGAACGCCCGATGCCATCCTGCGTAACCGAATAGACGAGGCGACACGCCATGAAAACGTGCCAGCCAGTGCTCGCATCGCCGGTGGCAGGCATTGACGTTTGCACGTGGACAGTGCCTTCGACGCTGGTCCGAATCCGTTCGCCGGCGCTGACATTGACCGCCCGGTGCGTCATGCCGTGGACACGGGGGAAGGCCGGACAGGCTGCGGCCCAGCATTGCGATGCTCGTCCATACCCAGCGAGGACAGCGCCTGCTTTGGACGGATGAAAGCAGCACTCCTGGCGACCGCATAAAGCAAACAGGCCACGCAGCGCGCTGCGTGGCCTGTCAGGCATGCCGTGTCAGCAAGGAATCAGCGTTTCTCGCCTACCGGGCACTCGCGGATCGTGCTCGTCTCTTCGATCGACTGCGCGTGCTGGTGATCGTGCCCCGCGTCGACCATGTCCGGCGCCACTTCGATACGGGTGATGCCGGCATCCACCGAGATCGGATCGCTGGCCGGGAAGGTCATCTCGACCGCGTCGTCGAGCAGCGTTTCCTCGGCCTTTTCCTTGCTCGACAAGCCTTCGCAGCCCGACAGCGCCTTGATGGCGACCGCGTACTTGATCACGTCCAGGTTGGCCAGGTCGCCGATCGTCTTCACGCCCAGCGTGTCGGCCAGCGCAGCGGCCTGCTGCGCGCCGATGCCGCGCAGCGCCGACAGCGGCGCCCCGGCCAGCTCGCGGAAGGTCTTGCCATGGAATTGTTCGTTTACGATGCTATCGATATTCATATTGTGTCCTTTCTTGTAGGCCCCGTCCTCCAGCGAACCGGTTCGATTCCACTATGGCATAGCCCTTTGCCGGCGTATGTGCGACACCGAACATCTCCCCTCTTGCACGATTGATTTATTTGCCGAATGGCACTTATGTCACATGCTATCATGGCGCGTTTTGCAAGGTATTTACTCGAATATAACTACAAGTCTAGAATCCTTTGTCGGGCGAGCACAGCAATGTTGACGGAATCCATCGTGGCCAACAGCGATAAACCCAAGATCCTGGTCGTCAATGACGATCCTGCCAGCTTGCTCGCTCTCACCAGCCTGCTCGACGGGCGCGCCGACGAGGGCAACTACGCCGTACTCTCGGCCCGCTCCGGCCAGGAAGCCCTGCGCCAGGTGCTGCTGCACGATTTCGCCGTCATCCTGCTCGACGTGAACATGCCCGGCATGGACGGCTTCGAGACCGCCGAGGCGATCCACCAGCGTCCGCGCTCGGCCGACATCCCGATCATCTTCGTCACCGCCTTCCTGGCCGACGAGATCGACCGCCTCAAGGCCTACCAGCGCGGCGCCGCCGATTTCCTGTTTACGCCGGTCATTCCGCAGATCCTCCATGCCAAGGTGTCGGTGTTCGTCACCCTGGCCATGAAGAACGAGGAACTCAAGCGCCAGGCCGAGAAGCTGTCGCAGCACGCGCTGGAACTGACCGCCACCAACCGGCGCCTGGTGCGCGAGATGGAAGAACGGCGCGCGGCCGAGCGCAAGAGCCACGCCAAGGACGAGTTCCTGGCCATGCTGGGCCACGAGCTGCGCAACCCCCTGTCGGCGATCACCAGCGCCTCGAGCCTGATCGGTCTGCCCGGCGCGGCGCCCGACAGCGTGACGCGCGCGCGCGCCATCATCCAGCGCCAGAGCCAGCACCTGTCGCGCATCGTCGACGACCTGCTCGACCTGTCGCGAGCGATGTCGGGCAAGATCCTGCTGGCGCGCCAGTCGACCGACTTGTCGCTGCTGGTGGCCAGCTGCCTGGAAACCTTTCGCGCCACCGGCCGCACCGCTGGCTACCGGATCGCGACCGACCTGGCCCCGGGCTGGGTCGAGGGCGACCCGACGCGCCTGGAGCAGATCGTCTCGAACCTGCTGGATAACGCGCTCAAGTACACGCCAAGCGGCGGCAGCATCGATATCGCCTTGATCCGTGCCGGTGACGACGTCGTGCTCAACGTGCGCGACTCGGGCGTCGGTATTCCGTCCGAACTGCTGCCGCAGGTGTTCGACGTGTTCGTGCAGGGCGCCATCTCGATCGACCGCTCGCAGGGCGGCCTGGGGATCGGCCTGTCGCTGGTGCGGCGCCTGGTCGAGCTGCATGGCGGCAGCGTGGCCGCGGACAGTCCCGGCGCCGGCCTCGGCTCCAGTTTCACGATCCGCCTGCCGGGCGTCACATCGGCCGCGCCGGACGCGCCATGCGCGCCCGCGCTCGCGCCGCCCATCGAGACCGGCAAGCCATCGGTGCTGCTGATCGAAGACAATGAAGACGGGCGCGAGATGATGGCGACCATGCTCGCCGCCCACGGCTACCCGGTGTTCCAGGCCGCCGATGGCCTGCAGGGCGTGAACCAGGCACAGGCCTGCAAGCCGGATGCCGCGCTGGTCGACATCGGCCTGCCCGGCATCGACGGCTACGAGGTGGCGCGGCGCCTGCGCGCCGACCCGGCCACGCGCGGCATCCGGCTGATCGCGGTCACCGGCTACGGCCTGCCAGAGGACCAGCGGCGCGTGATGGAAGCCGGCTTCGACGAGCACCTGGTCAAGCCGGTGATGATCGGCCGGCTGCTCGAAGCGCTGGTTCCGGCGCCGAGCCCTGCCGCCGCGACGGCCGGTACAGCCGCCGCCTGAGGCCGACGCAACAGCCGATCAGGCCGTGGCGAGCAGCTCGTCGCGGCGCGCCGCCATTTCGGCGCCAAGGGCGTCGAGGTCGAGATCGAGCTTCTTCACCTTCGGGAACATTTCTTCTTCTTCCTCCTCGACGTGGTGCGCGACGTATTCGCCCAGTACCGTCACCTTGGCGTCGTACAGGTCGTCACCCGGCTCCATTTCCTGGATCTGCGTGATCAGGTCCTTGGCCGATGCGTGTTCGACCTTGGCTTCATCGAGCATGTCTTCCATCTCCTTCGACGCCGAGCGCAGCGCCGGGTAGAAGATTTCTTCCTCGATCTGCGTGTGCATGATCAGCTGCTCGCAGATCTCTTCGGCCAGCTTCTTCTTGCTGGTGGTGGCGCGATCGCCGAGTTTGTCGAACTGGTCGAACATTTCCTTGACTTCGTCGTGCTGGCTGGTCAGAAGTGCGATCGCATCCTGTGGCTTGTCGTTCTTGCTCATGGTAATACCCCCGATATTGTGTGTAGTGGATGGCTCGCTGGCCACGTCCCCAGCATGCGCCGCCCTTGCCCTGCAGACTGTACGGGAGCGCACACTGTTCGGTAACAACGTCGACAGGTCTTGCCATGCCGGGCGCGCGCCGCCGAAATGCCAATTGTTGTATGATTTGGGAAACATTTAACAGAGCCTACGATGACCGAACCGGCCCCACCGCCCCCCGACCCTGCGCTCGAGCGCCAGGTCGCGGCGCGCACCGCTGAACTCACCGAGATGCTGGCCTGGCAGGCCGATTGCTGGGACCAGGAGCGCCGCCAGCTGGCGCGCCAGCTGCACGACAGCCTCGGCTCGTCGATGACGGCCCTGACCATGCACCTGGCCCTGCTGACCCAGAACCTGCCGGCCGACGGCAAGGCGCGCGAACGCGCGTCCCAGATGAAGTCCCTGCTGGCCGGCATCATCGAGACCAACCGCAAGATGCAGCTCGAGCTGTGGAACGACAAGCTCGAATTCCTGGGCCTGCGCGCCGCGCTGGCCGAACTGGTGCCGGCCTTCGGCGCCGAGCGCGGCCTGACTGCGCGCGCCAGCCTGCCCGAAGAAGAAGGCGCCTGGTCGCGCAAGCACGGCGTGCTGCTGCTGCGCTGCGCCGAGGAAGGCTTGCGCAACGCCGCGGCCCATGCGCAGGCCACGCGCGTGGACGTGATCCTGGATGACGATGGCGAGATGGCCATGCTCACAGTGCGCGACGATGGCGTGGGGCCGCGCGAAAACGCGCTGGAGAACGGCGCGCCGCGCTGCCACGGCCTGCGCCTGCTGCGCGAACGCGCCCGCCACCTGGGCGGCAATCTGACGCTGGCGCGCGCCGAGGCTGGCGGCGCCATATTGCAAATGACATTGCCGCGCGAACTGGCGGCTTGATTACGGTTCGTTAACAAGCACCGTCGTTTCCGTGCGGACGGAAACCTTGTTGCGCGAGAACGACGTTGCCCGAGGGTCAGTGCAGCTTGACGAGCGGCGTACTGCGCCGGATCAGGAACCGCGCCACCGCCAGCAGCGCGGTGCGGGTAATCCCCATTACCGCCCGGTGATGCATCAGGTGCAGGCTGGCGTACATCGTGCGCGCCACGGCGCCTTGCACGAACCAGCTCGCCCCGCGCAGCGACCCCATCAGGCTACCGACACTGGTGCTCTGCCCCACCGACACCAGCGAGCCATAATCGCGGTACTCATAGGGCGTATCCTGAGGCGCTTGACCTTTGTCGATGCGCAAGAAGGCCGTCACCAGGTAATCTGCCTGCTGGTGCGCAGCCTGGGCCCGCGGCGGTACCGGAGCGCCATTGCCGTCGATGCACACGGCGCAATCGCCCAGCGCCCAGATGTTCGGCACGCCCTTGACCCGCAGGTGAGCGTCGACATCGAGTCCGCCGCCGCGTGCGGTCGGCAGGCCGAGGTTGCCCAGCAATTCCGGCGCACGGATGCCGGCGGCCCACACACACAGGTCGGCCGGATACACATTGCCCTTGCCGTCGATGACCTGGTCGGCCTCGATCGCGGTGACGCGGCAATCGGCCACCACCCTGATGCCGCGCTTGCCGAGCAGGTCGTTCGCCGCGCTCGACACCCGCTCGGGCAGCGGCGCGAGGATGCGCGGCGCACCTTCGAGGATGGTGATGCGTACGTCCCGCTTGACGTCCATCCGCGCGAAACCATAGCGTGCGTAGGCGCCCGAGGCTTCGCGCAGCTCGGCCGCCAGCTCGACGCCGGTGGCGCCGCCGCCGATGATGACCACGTCCAGGCCGGTTTCCTTGCCTTCTTCGCGCTGCTGCTCGACCGCCAGCATCAGGCGCAGCATGCGCAGGCGGAAGCGCTCGGCGTCCTCGGTCGCGTTCAGCGAGATCGAGTGCTCCTCGGCCCCCGGCACGCCGAAATAATTCGAGGTGCTGCCGATCGCCATCACCAGCGACTTGTAGCCCAGGCGCCGCAGTGGCAGCACTTCCTGATTGTCGCTGGCGGCGCGCACCGCCCCGATCTCGATCGCCTGGCCGGCGGCGTCGAGCCCGGTCATCGGCCCCAGCACGAAATTGAATCCATTGTCGTGCGCCAGCATGGCGTATGACAGGCCTTCCTGGTGGATGTCCAGGGTGCCGGCCGCGACTTCGTGCAGCGACGGCTTCCAGATATGGTAAAGGCGGCTGTCGACCAGCGTCACCTTGGATGGGCCCAGCTTGCGGCCCAGTTTGCAGGCCAGCTCAAGTCCGCCGGCGCCTCCACCCACGATCACGATATCGCTACGCAAGTTGCCTCCTTTTGATGCCTCGCCCGACAACCTTGCCGGGCCCTCAGGCAGTGTCGATTTTACTATGGGGGCGTGAATGGCGTTGCACTTGTCAATATTGTTGACTACATATTGCGAAACAGCCCCATGAACGATTGACTGATGGTCAGCGTCTCGGGCCGGCTCTTGAGCCGGATGGTCCCGCGTCCACTCTCGTCGCGCGCCACGCCCGCCACCGCGCGCAGGTTGACGATGGTCGAGCGGTGCACCTGCTTGAACATGGTCGGGTCGAGCACCTCGAGCAGGTCGCGGATGGGTTTGCGCAGCAGTGATTCGCCATCAAGCGTCATCACCACCGTGTACTTGGAATCGGCCTGGAAATACGCCACGTCGTCGACCAGGATCAGGCGCGTCTCGTGGCCGCGGCTGGCAGTGAGCCACACCAGCGGCTGCGCGCGCGGCGTCGGCGGCGACACCACCTGCAAGCGCGCCAGCAGTTCGGCCAGCTGGGCGCTGTCGCCTCCGCCGCGCGCCAGGCGCTCGCGCACCCGCGTCACCGTGGCCGACAAGCGCTCGCGCGACACGGGCTTGAGCAGGTAGTCGACCGCGCCGCGGTCGAACGCGTCGAGCGCGTACTGGTCGTAGGCGGTCACGAACACGACCTCCGTATGCAGGCCCGCCGCCAGCAGGTTCGACGCCACTTCGAGGCCCGACAGGCCCGGCATGCGGATATCGAGAAAGGCGATGTCGGGACGATGGGTCTCGATGGCTTCCAGCGCGCTGCCGCCGTCCTCGCACACGGCGACGATCTCCAGTCCGGGCCAGCATTGCGTCAACTGCCTGACCAGTTCGTCGCGCAGCAGCGCCTCGTCTTCGGCGACGACGCAGGTGATGACCTTATTCAGCATGGCGGGCTCCGTTTCCCTGCAGCGCCAGCGGCACCGTGATGGTCGCCGCCACGCCGCTCGGGAAGTTGGCGACGATGGCGAAGCTGGCGGTGTTGCCATAGGCCAGGCGCAAGCGCTCGCGCACATTGCGCAGGCCGATGCCGGTGCCGCCGCCCTCGGCCGAGAAGCCCCGGCCGTCGTCGGCCACCGTGACGGCCACCGCCTGGTCCACGCTGCGTGCCAGGATCCATACGGTACCACCGCCCGGCTTCGGTTCCAGCCCGTGCTTGATGGCGTTCTCGACCAGGGTTTGCAACATCATCGGCGGAAACACCAGCCGGCGCAACTCGCCCGGCACGTCGACCTGCAGCGCCAGGCGCGGTCCCATGCGGATCGCCAGGATGTCGAGGTAGGCGCGCGCCCGTTCCAGCTCCTCGCCCAGGGTCGATGGCGCATCCTCGGTGCGCGGCAGCGAGTGGCGCAGGTACTGGATCAGGTTGCCCAGCATGGCGTCGGCCCGCGCCGGATCGCTGCGGGTGAGCACCTGGGCGCTGGCCAGCGTGTTGTACAGAAAGTGCGGTTCGACCTGGGCGTGCAGCAGGTTCAGGCGCGCCACGGTGAGCTCCTTCTCGGTCACGCTCTCGCGCACCTGGTTCGCTTCCATCCGGCGCCGTTCGGCGATGCGGCGCGCGATGGCGCGCACCACCGCTTCGGCGTTTTCCAGGTTGGTCCCATGGTCGACCAGGAACCAGTCGGTCCAGGCCGGCGCCTCGGGCTCGCAGATCAGGGTCACGCTGCCAGCCACGTCACCGTTCGGCGTCACGGTCGCCAGGATCTGGTTGCGGCGGGCGACGATGCCGTCCAACCCCCACACTGTGGTCGCCGCCTTGCCGTAGGGATCGATGCGCGCGACCTTGGCCCGCACCTGCAGGCTGTCGCGTGCGCTGTCGACCACATTGGCGCCTGGCAGTTCGCGGATCGCGGCGTCGATCATGTCGAAGGCCTCGCCGGCCTCGAGGGGAATCTCGATCTGGCGCCGCTGGCGGTTCGACAGGGTGCCGGCGTCGAGGCGGCCCGTGACCAGGCGCACCCGGCGGATGTGCGAGAACACTTCCAGCAAGACCCAGCCGCACAGGGCGAAGCCGAGCAGCGGGCCGATGGGACCGAGGTCGAAGTCGACGTGCACGAGCCAGGTTTCGTTGAGCGTGATGCACAGGGCGAGATAGACCGTCAGCCATGCCAGCAGCAGGCGGAAGACGTGGAACAGGCTTGCGAACATGATGTGCTTTCTTGTGGTGGGAATGGGCCCAGCATAGGCAGGCCATTCCTTGCAAAACAGCATTATGCGACGGACGCGGGACTGGGCCGACGAAACCGCCCCGGCGCGGCCTCAATGGGGCCTCAATAGGGCCTCAATGGGGCCTCAATGCGGCGTCAATGCGGCTTCGCTGCGGCCGGTAAAACAATCCGGAAAGTGTTGCTTTCTAATTCAGAATACAATTTTCATACAGGCAAGGCCCTACCCCTAGCCGCTACAATTTCGCCTTTCTTCGAAAGGTTCCAACGATGCACCCGAAACGCCTCTCCTTCGTGCTGGCCGCCACCCTGGCCGCCGCTTCCGCCCACGCCCAGGTCGGCGTCGCCGTCACTGCCGATCTCGGCACCACGGGCGCCGGCGTCCACCTGGTCGTCCCGATGGAGAGCGATCTCAACGGCCGTTTCGGCCTTAACTACCTCAAGCACAGCAGCGACAAGCACTCGGGCGGCATCTCGTATGCCGCCCAGGCCAAGCTGCAGACCTTCGACGTGCTGTTCGACTGGTACGTCATCGCCGGCAGCGCCTTGCGCCTGACCGGCGGCGTGATGTACAACGGTAACGAGATCACGGGCCGCGCTCGCGCGCAAGGCGACGGCTACTACCACATCAATGGCCGCCGCTACCTGCCGTCCGACGTCGGCACGCTCGACGGCAAGGTCGACTTCCAGAAGGCCGCGCCGTATATCGGCATCGGCTGGGGCAATGCCTTGAGCCCGAACAGGCGCTGGAATTTCAGCGCCGACCTGGGCGCCTTCTACCAGGGCAATGCCAAGGTGAACCTGGTCAGCCGCGGCTGCAACAGCTCGCGCGTGACGTGCACCGTGCTGGCCAGCGACGTCGCCGCCGAAGAATCACGACTGACCGAGGAACTGTCGGACTACAAATTCTTCCCGGTGCTGCGCGCCAGCGTGTCATACAGCTTCTGAGCCGGCTGCCGGCCGCGCGCCATGGCTGGCGCGGCCGGCGTATGATGGGCTTTCACCAACGCTGGAGGACCATCATGCAACCTCGCCGAATGCTTGCCGCCGCGCTGACCATGACCTGCCTGCTGTTGGGAGGTTGCCGCGAACACAATGAGCCAGTAAAGCCGATCACCGACCTATCGGTGGGCGCCCAGGCAGTATCGCGCATGTGACGCCGGGCGCGCCCCTGCTCGCCCACGGTGATATCGCCATGCCAGCCTCGGCAGGGTAGACTACGGCCTGTCCATTTTCGTCCCAAGGTGTTTCTACCCATGTCGTTCGCATCCCTCGGCCTGATCGACCAGATCGTCCGCACTCTCGACACCCTCGCCTACACCACTCCCACCGCCGTGCAGGAACAGGCGATTCCGGCCGTGCTGGCCGGCCACGACGTGATGGCCGCGGCCCAGACCGGCACTGGCAAGACCGCCGGCTTCACCCTGCCGATCCTGCAGCGCCTCAGCAAAAGCGGCGCGGTCAGCCCCAACGCGGTCCGCGCCCTGATCCTGGTGCCCACCCGCGAGCTGGCCGAGCAGGTGCACGAGAGCGTGCGTGCCTACGCGGCCGGCCTGCCGCTGCGCACCATGGTCGCCTACGGCGGGGTGAGCATCAATCCGCAGATGATGGCGCTGCGCAAGGGCGTGGACGTGATGGTCGCGACCCCCGGCCGCCTGCTCGACCTGCAGCGCCAGAACGCGGTGCGCTTCAACGAGGTCAAGACCCTCGTGCTCGACGAAGCCGACCGCATGCTCGACCTGGGTTTCGCGCGCGAGCTGGACGGCATCATGAAACTGCTGCCGAAGAAGCGCCAGACCTTGCTGTTCTCGGCCACCTTCTCGGACCAGATCCGCGCGCTGTCGAACCAGATGCTGCGCTCCCCGGTGCGCATCGAGGCGACGCCGCGCAACACGACGGTCGCGGCGGTCAAGCAATGGATCATCCCGGTCGACAAGAAGCGCAAGTCCGAGCTGTTCGTGCACCTGCTGAAGCGCCACGACTGGGGCCAGGTGCTGGCCTTTGCCCGCACGCGCAAGGGCGTGGATGAACTGGTGTCGCTGCTGGAGGCGAAACGCATCACGGCCGACTCGATCCACGGCGACAAACCGCAGCCGGCGCGCCTGCGCGCGCTGGAGCGTTTCAAGGCGGGCGAAGTGCGGGTGCTGGTGGCGACCGACGTCGCCGCGCGCGGTATCGACATCGATGACCTGCCGGCCGTGATCAATGTCGATTTGCCGATCGTGGCCGAGGACTACGTGCACCGCACCGGCCGCACCGGCCGCGCCGGCGCCACCGGCGAGGCGGTGTCGCTGGTATGCGCCGACGAAGTCGAGCAGCTGGCGGCGATCGAGGTGCTGACGCGGCAGAGCCTGGAGCGGGTCGAAGAACCGGGCTTCGCACCGGATCACCGGGTGCCGCTGACGGACGCCAAGGGGCAGATCGTCAAGAAACCCAAGAAGCCCAAGAAACCGAAGGGCGATGCGGCGGTCGTCAGCGAGGATGTGCGCTTCCGCCGCTGAGCATGTCGGCGCTGGGCGCTTTGGCGCTCAGCATCTTCCGGAAGGCATAGCGCGCGCCACCTGGCGGGAAGCCGTCGAGCCGGCTCGATACCGTGTAGCCGAGCTTCTCATAGAACCCGACAGCCTGGAAGCTCAAGGTCTCGAGGAAGGCCTGTGTGCATTCACGACGCATGGCTTCATGCTCCGCGGCTTTCATGAGCGCACGGCCCATCCCCCGGGCGCGCATCTCATCGGCCACCCATAGCGCGTGCACCTGCAGCCATCCGACCCAGGTATCGCCCGAAAGACCTCCCACCACCTCGCCTGCCCGGTCGTGCAGCGTCACCAGGAGCTCTTGTGGCGCGGCGCCGCCGGCATGCGCCGCATTGAAATCGATCAGGCCTTGCATGATGCGATTTGCATCACGGTAGTCGGGGTTGGTGTCGACCGTGATCGACAGTTTGGTGCTCGGTTCCAGCATGGTTGGCCTGCAAATGAGATGGATTCCACGGTGAGGGGCGCGCGCAGCGTGTCATCTTGCGCCATAGCGCCGGGGAGACGCCGATCGCTCCCTTGAAGCGCCGCGTCAGGTGGCTCTGGTCCGCGAACCCGCAATCGAGCGCGACCATCGTGAGCGGCATGCCGCGCCTGATCAGCTCCTGCGCCTGTGCAACGCGCACCGCATTCAGGTAGACGTGCGGCGGCATATGGTACCTCGCGCTGAAGGCGCGCGTCAGGTGCGCGCGCGACAGGCCGGCCACGGCCGCCAAGTCCGATACCGTCATATCGCGTGCGTAATGGGTACGTATATAGTCCCTGACCCTGGCCAGCGCCGGGGAATTTGCATCCGGGGACGGCATGGCGGCCGCCTGCGCGCATTCGCCATGCCGGCCCAGCATGGCGCTCAGGAATGCGCGCATCAGGGTTTCCGACCGTAGCGATTCGGCCTGCGCCCCGGCCAGGCTGGCGGACAACAGGCCGAACTGCCTGGCCATCTGCCGATCGGTCACATGCGGCCTGGCGAAGTAGCGGCTGTGCGCCGCGCTCCCATCATCCGTCTCGCCGCTTGCGACGAATTCAGCGGGAACATACCAGATCGTATAGCGGAACCCCTCTTGCGTTCCGCGCCGGCCATCGTGGTCTTCGTCCGGATTGAATAGGACGAAGTCGCCGACCTGGCTGTCGTATTGCCGCCCCTTGCTGCGAAATCGCTGGATGCCGTGGGTCGTGGTCCCGATCACGAAGCAATCGTGACTGTGCCGCTCGAAGGCGTGATCGGAAAAATCCGCCTGCATGAGCGTCACGCCGCTGGCGAGCGCGCCGAATGTGGCCTGGTTGAGCGGCGGACGGGAAGGTTCACTCATGCAACAATTGTACAAGACCCCGGTGTGCGAAAAAGCAAGAATGGCGCTTTCAGTACGCGAGCACCTCATGCATACCCCAATCGACCTTGCCGCAAAGCTGGCGACATTCACCGAGGCGTGGCAGCCCCGCACAGTCGCTCTGTTCAATGGTCACGATGTGATGGTTGCCAAATTGCGTGGCGACTACCACTGGCACGTCCATGCTGGCACCGATGACTTCTTCCTCGTCCTCGACGGTGACCTTGAAATCGATCTCGAGGGTGGCGCAACGGTGAAGCTGGGCCCTGGGCAGCTGTACATCGTTCCCAAAGGTGTGCGCCACCGGCCGCGGGCCATCGGGGACGTCCATATCGTGCTGATCGAGCCGACCGGGACGCCGAACAGCGGCGACCCGCTGACCGCCGCCCCGCGCCGCGTCATCTGACTGTCCGCCGGCGCAAGCGCAGGCAATCGGACGATCCATTCATGTCCGTGGCGCCGGCTGCCCGCCCGACGCTTGCGCGTCGTGAGCCTTGAAATATGCGCGTGCGGCGACCTGCCCCGCATGCACGCCAAGTGCGAACGCGAGACCGGCAGCGACAATGATGCAGGCCTTCAGGCGTCGGCGCACGGTGCCGTCAGGCGCACATCGCATCGCCAGACTCCCTAGTCGTGCACTGCCACGAGCGCGCGCCTGCGGTCCAGAGAGCGCTCGAGCGTCGCACCCGCGGCATACAACAGGATGAACGCCGGCGTCATCAACAGGCCATATGCATCGGGCCACGAGATGACCGCCAGGGCCCGGTCCATGCCGAGCCAGTTCGCCAGCGCCAGTTGGGCCGTGATGGGCAGTTCCAGGTACCTGAGCTGCGACTGGTAGCCGACATTGCCCAGCGAGACAATGCCGAGGCAGGCCGCGACGAAGGCGGCGTACGGGGCGCAAAAGAAAAGACCAAGACGGGACATCGTGAGCGATTCGGATTCGATTTGCAAGGACTATGGCGGATCGTCACGACGTGACAGGGCGGCAAGTAACGCTAGAGATTGGGCGCTACGATACCACCGCGACTTCATCCAAAATGCACCGATTGTCACAAAATGGGTGAAATGGCTAACGTAATGCAAGCCGCATTTTACGGATGCCCTCTTCGCTATCGATCGTCACTTCGAATCCGAGCTTCTTGACCATGGCGACGATGCGGGAGTTCTGCGGCAGCGCTTCGCCCACGATCTCGCCCGTGCCGCGCGCGCGGCAGTAGTCGATCAGCTTTGTCATCATGATCCCACCCAGGCCCATGCCCTTCAGGTCGGAGCGCACGGTGACGGCGAATTCGGCGCTGGTGTTGTCCGGATCGGCCACGACCCGCCCTACTGCCAGCGTCTCGTTCACCCCCTCTTCATTCCTGCGGGTGGCGATGAAGGCCATCTCGCGGTCGTAGTCGATCTGGGTGAAACGCGCCAGCTGCGAAGGCTGCAGCTCGCGGATGCGCACGAACATCCGGTAGCGGATGTCGTCCGGCGTGAGCGCATCGAAGAAGGCCAGGTGGGCCGGGCCGTCTTCCGGGCGGATCGGCCGCAGCAGCAGCTGCGCGCCGTGCCACTCGATGGTCTCTTCGAGCTCGCGCGGATAGGGGCGGATCGCCAGGCGGTCGAGCGTGCTGCCCGAGCGGTCGGCCAGCGCCAGGCGCATGCGCGCGTCGAGCACCGTCGCGCCGCGGCTGTCGGCTAGCAGCGGATTGATGTCGAGTTCGACGATCTCGGGGATGTCGGACACCAGGCGCGAGACCTGGATCAGCACCGCCAGGATCGCATCGAGATTGGCCGCGGGACGGTTGCGGTAGCCAGCCAGCAGGCGCGCCACCCGCGTGCGGTCGACCAGGTCACGCGCCAGCACCAGGTTCAGCGGCGGCAGCCCTACCGAATGGTCGTCGGTCACCTCCACCGCCACCCCGCCCTGGCCGAACACCAGCACCGGTCCGAACACCGGATCGGTGGCGGCGCCGACGATCAGTTCGTGGCCGTGGGCGCGGCGGCACATTGCCTGCACCGAGAAGCCGTCGAAGCGCGCCTGGGGGAATAGTGCGTCGAGGCGCGCGCGCATGCGCCGGGCGCTGGCGCGTACCGCCTCGTCGGAATCGAGGTCGAGTGTCACGCCGCCGAAGTCCGACTTGTGCATCACGTCGGGCGTCAGGATCTTGACCGCCACCGGATAGCCGATGGCGCGCGCCGCCGCCACCGCGGCCTCGATGTCGACGGCGGCGCGGGTCTCGACCAGGGACAGGCCGTAGGCGCGCAGGATGGCCTTGGACTCGGGATCGGACAGCAGCAGGCGCTTGTTGGCGAGCGCCTCGCGCACCAGGGCCCGCGCGGCGCTGCGGTCGGGGGCCATGTGGCCGACCATCGAGGGCGGCACCTCCATCAGGAGGTTCTGGTTGCGCCGGTAGTGCACCAGTTGCAGGAAGCCGGCCACGCCGTCCTCGGGGGTGCGGAAGGTGGGCATGCGGGCGTTGGCGGCGAGCGTGCGCGCCTCGAGCACCGAGGCGCCGCCCAGCCAGCACGACAGGATCGGACGCGAGGCCGCCCGCGCCAGCGGCGCGATGGCGTTCGCCACCTCGCGGCTGTCGACGGTGGCGGTGGGCGAATGCACGACCAGCACGGCGTCGATCTGCGGGTCCTTGAGCAGGACCTCGAGCGCGGCGGCGTAGCGCTCGGGCGGCGCGCCGCCCCCGAGATTGACCGGGTGCGCTACGCCGCCCGCGGGCACAAGCGCGGCCAGTTGCTCGATCGACCCGGCCGACAAGGCGGCCTCCATGCCGCCGCCGTGGCGCAGCGCATCGCGCGCCAGCGCGCCCGGCCCGGCGCCGTTGCTGACGATGGCCAGGCGCTCGCCGTGCAGCGGGCGCGCATGGGCCAGGGTCTCGACCGCCGCGAACAGCTGCTCGGTGGTGTACACGCGCAGCATGCCGGCGCGCCGCACTGCGGCGTCGAACACGTCATCCTCGCTGGCCAGGGCCCCGCTCTCGCTGGCGACGGCGCGCACGCCGTCGCCGAGGCTATGCGACTTGAGCACCAGCACCGGCTTGCTGCGCGCCGCGGCGCGTGCGGCCGACATGAACTTGCGCGCATAGCGCAGCTGGTCGACATACAGCAGGATCGCACCGGCATGGCCGTCGCTGGCCAGGTAGTCCAGCACGTCGCCCAGGTCGACGTCGCTCGAGTCACCCAGCGCAATGAAATGCGAGAAGCCGATGCCGCGCGTGCGGGCCCAGTCCAGCACCCCGGTCATCAAGGAGCCCGATTGCGAGACGAAGGCGATGCGCCCCGGCAGCGCGCCGCTGTGCGCCACGCTGGCGTTCAGGCCCAGGCCAGGGACCAGCAGGCCGGCGCTGTCCGGCCCCAGCAGGCGCAGCAGATATGGATGGGCCGCGTCCAGCATGGCCTGGCGCAGGCTGCGGCCGCGCGCATCGCGGGCGCGCGCCATGCCGCTGCTGAGTACCACCGCAGCGCGCGTGCCCTTCTCGCCCAGCTGGCGCACCAGTTGCGGCACGCTCGCGGGCGGCGTGCAGACCACGGCGAGATCGGGCGTCTCGGGCAGGTCGGCCACGCTGTCGTAGCACGGCAGGTCGCCGAGCTGGTCGTACTTAGGATTGACTGCGTACAGCTTGCCCTTGTAGCCGCCGCCCAGCAGGTTGTCGAGCAGGGTCGTGCCCATGCTGCCGGGCCGCTGGGAAGCGCCGAGCAGCGCCACCGACTTCGGCGCGAACAGGTACTGCAGGTTGCGGACGCTCATGCCCCGGGCGCCTGCGTGGACGGCATGGCGGGTGAATGGCGAGCGGCGTCAAGCATGGTCGAACCCTTCCGGCAGCAAGTGTTGGAGCATCGTATCAAACGTCGCCACGCGATGGCGCGCATCGTGGTCGAGGCGGGGCTTGCCGGGGAATGGGGACGCCATGCTAGAATCGCCGCGTGAAATATTCCGTTCGTCTCCTGTTCGTGTGGCTCATGCTGCTGGCGATCCCGTTCCAGGGAATCGCTTCGGCAGCCATGCTTGCGTGCTCCCATGATGCGCCGCAAGGGGGAAAGCATACTGTTCAGGCAAGCGCGCGGCACGACGCCGCGAGCGGTCCCTGCCACGAAATGCAAGAGGCGACAGGCAGCGCTGCACCGGATTCCCACGACCACGACGGCAGTTGCAGCGCCTGCGCCGCCTGCTGCATGGGCGCCGCGATGGCGCCTATGTCAAGCGTCGCGCCAGCGCCGCCAGCCTTGAACACCCCCCTCCTCGCGGCCACATCCAGCCATCCGGTGGGGGTCGACCTTGCCCTGCCCGAACGACCTCCCCGCCCTTCGCTCGCCTGATATCGCCACTTGCCGCGCTGCGCGCGCGGCTATGACGCATCCATCCGAACGAGGAACACCATGTCGACCCACACCGCCACGCCCTGGGGCGCGGCCGCCTTGCTCGCTGCAAGCCTTGCAGCCATGCCTGCCGTCGCCCAGAGCACGGCCGACGATCCTGCCGCAGCTGTCCCCGCGACCCGCTACCAGGCCACGCACGTCCAGCGCCCCCCCGTCGCGGCCGCGTCCACACCCGACCGCAACTGGCAGGAAAGCAACCGCACCGTGGCCAGCCAGCCCGCGCATGGCGCGCATGGCGGGCACGGCGCACACGGCGCACAAGCCGGCCACGCCGGACCAGCCGACCAGGCGGCGCCCAGGGCCGACCCGCACGCCCACCACCACGGGCGCCCCCGGCACGAACACGAGCAAAAGCACGAGCACAAGCACGAGCACAAGCGCGAGCACAAGCACGAGGAACACCACTGATGCCCACGCCAATCATGGTTCGCTGCGCGCTGGCCACGGGCGCGGCGCTGCTGCTGGCCGGCTGCGCCAGCCTCGACCCTGCCGCCGCGCTGCGCGCCAGTGCGGGCGACGCCCAGGCCCGCACCGGCGTCGAACCGCGCCTGCTGCGTAGCGACGAAGACCGGCGCGCGCTGGCCACCGAGATCGACGCCCTGCTCGAGGAGCCCCTCGGCCTGGACGCCGCGGTGCGCATCGCCATCCTGAACCACCCCGGCCTGCAGGCCAGCTATTGGGATGCCGGCATCGCCCAGGCCGACCTGGCCCAGGCGTCGCGCCTGCGCAATCCGTCCTTCGGATTCTCGCGCATGGACGGTGGCGGCAGCCGCGAGATCGAACGCGGCGTGTCGCTCGACCTGGCCGGCCTCCTGACCTTACCGCTGCGCCAGCGCATGGCCGCGCGCCGCCATGAGGAAACGACGCTGCGGGTCGCCGCCGCGATCGAGCGCCATGCGATCGCCACCCGGCGTGCCTGGATCGAGGCCGTGGCCGCCGGCCAGGCGCTCGACTACGCGCGCCAGGTCGCGGCCGCGGCCGACGCTTCCAGCGAACTGATGGAACGCATGACCCTGGCCGGCAATGCCAGCGCCCTCGACCTGGCGCGCGAATCGGCCTTCCATGCCGAAGCCGGCGCCGCCGTGCTGCGCGCCGGCCGCGCGCGCGACGCCGCGCGCGAACACCTGACGCGCCAGCTCGGCCTGTGGGGAGCCCAGGCCGGCTACACGCTGCCCGAGCGCCTGCCCGAACTGCCCGTGCAGCCGGTCGAGCTGGCCGGCATCGAGCGCCTGGCGCTCGAACGGCGCCTGGACGTGCGCGCCGCGCGCGCCGCCGCCGCCGGCACCGCCGCCGACCTGGGCTTGACGCGCGCCACGCGCATGGTCAATGTGCTCGACCTGGGCTATGCCAGCAAGAGCGAGACGGGCGAACCGCGCAGCGAAGGCTACGAGGTCACCCTCGAACTGCCGCTGTTCGACTGGGGCGGGGCCCGGGTCGCGCGCGCGCAAGCCGTCTATATGCAGGCGCTGGGCCGGGTCGCCGAGACGGCGGTGAATGCGCGCAGCGAGGCGCGCGCCGGCTACCTGGGCTACCGCGCCAGCCACGACGTCGCGCGCCACTACCGCGACCACGTGATTCCGCTGCGCCGCAGGATCGCTGACGAAACCCTGCTGCGCTACAACGGCATGCTGGCCAGTCCCTTCGAACTGCTGACCGACGCGCGCGAGCAGGCGGCGGCGGTACACGCGACCATCGAGGCCCAGAAGGACTTCTGGCTGGCCGTGGCCGACCTCGAAGCCGCCCTGGGAGGCCGCCTGCCGGAGTCGCGGGCGAACGCCACGCCTGCCCACGCACACGACAAGAAAGAAGCACCATGACCAACCGCAGATCGTTCCTGACCGGCGCCGGCGTAACCATGCTGGGCGCCTCGCTGGTGAGCAAGGCCGGCGCCGCCGTGCTGCCCGAAGCCCCGGTGCACGGCTCCGCCGCCACCGCCGCCCCACTGGCCCCGGCCAGCGGCCGTCCCTACAACCCGGTGGTCACGCTCAACGGCTGGACCCTGCCCTGGCGCATGAAGGACGGCGTCAAGGAATTCCACCTGGTGGCCGAACCCGTGGTGCGCGAACTAGCGCCCGGCATGCAGGCCAACCTGTGGGGCTACAACGGCCAGAGTCCCGGTCCCACCATCGAGGTGGTCGAGGGCGACCGGGTGCGCATCTTCGTTACCAACAAGCTGCCCGAGCACACTAGCGTGCACTGGCACGGCCAGTTGCTGCCGTGCGGGATGGATGGCGTGACCGGCCTGACCCAGCCCGGCATCCAGCCTGGCAAAACCTTCGTCTACGAATTCGTGGCGCGCCACGCCGGCACCTTCATGTACCACCCGCATGCCGACGAGATGCAGCAGATGGCGATGGGGATGATGGGCTTCTGGGTGACCCATCCAAAAAACCCGCGCCAGCACGCGGTCGACCGCGACTACGTGATGCTCCTGTCGTCCTACGATATCGAGCCGGGCAGCTACACCCCGCGCACCAACACCATGCTCGACTTCAATCTGTGGACCATCAACAGCCGCGTATTCCCGGGCCTCGATCCGATGGTCGCGCGGATCAACGACAAGGTCCGCATCCGGGTCGGCAACCTCACCATGACCAACCACCCGATCCACCTGCACGGACACCGCTTCGAGGTGGCCGGCACCGACGGCGGCTGGGTGCCGAAATCGGCGCGCTGGCCGGAGGTGACCACGGACGTCGCGGTCGGCCAGATGCGGGCGATCGAGTTCGTGGCCGACGCGCCCGGCGACTGGGCCTTCCATTGCCACAAGTCGCACCACACGATGAACGCGATGGGCCACGACGTGCCGACCCTGATCGGGGTCGACCACCGCGGCGTGGCCGAGAAGATCAACAAGCTGGTGCCGGGCTATATGGTCATGGGCGACAAGGGAGGCTCGATGGGCGACATGAAGATGCCGCTGCCGGCCAACACGCTGCCGATGATGAGCGGCGACGGCCCCTTCGGCAACCTCGAGATGGGCGGCATGTTCACGGTACTGAAGGTGCGTGAGGGCCTGGCGCGCAATGACTATCGCGACCCGGGCTGGTACCGCCACCCGGCCGGCACCGTCGCGCGCGAATGGACCGGCGAGGCGCCGGCGCCGATCGGCGCACCCGATGCCAGGCCGGCGCCGGCGCCGGCCGGCCAGGCGCTCGATGCGCGCAAACCCGGTGCGAAGGACGCGGGCGGGCACGACCACCACTAGGCGTTTTTTCGTATCGGGAACAGCGAAGTCGGGCGCGAAGCGTTCGGCGGCCTGCCCGGATCTCCAGATGCGCGAAGCCGCGGATTGCGCCGCGGCTTCGGGTAGATCAGGTGGCACGCCTGCGGGCGCAGGAAACCGGCGCCGAGCATGCCGATGGCCGGCAGGCCCAGGCTGCCCGGTTCAGGCGCATCGGCCGGCACCTCGACGTCAAGCAGGGTAAGGGGGCGAGTTGATTTTGTGGAGCGCTCGGAACGGTCGAGATCTCCAGGTCGAACAGATCGATCTGGTAGCGGCCGGTCGTGCCGACGTTGCCAGTCAGCGGCGACCAGGTCAGCGTGTAATCGACTGCGCTGTCCTGGATACTGCGCAGAACGGCAGTACCAACCGCGACGATCGAGTACGTCCGACGCCCGGGGCGAGGAAATCCTGCGCGCACGTGACACCCGGATCATCCATTTCATTCGTCCTGATGCCCTGGCTGTCATCCGGTCCGCGCAAGCGGACACTGCCAATCGTGAAGGTGCTGCTCCCCTGGTTCCCCGTGGTCAGGTTGAACGTCTGCGTGACGCCGCCGGTATTCGGAAACGCCACGTCGAGCAGTGTCGCCGAGTTAGCACTCGCCGAGGCATCGACACCGCGACCGCCACCCGAGGTGACGGACGAACCGCTCACGGTGAAGACCGTAGCCGAAGCGATGCTGGTTGCTGCGAACGTGCAGGCGGCGAGTATGGCTTGTTAACTGGGTTCATATCGATTTGTCCGCGCACGACATCGCCCATTCGGCGACGCCACCAGTGGCACTCTTTACTTGTCGCCGCTCGTGGACAACGCCGAGGAACAGACGGAAGAACAAACTAGCCGCGAACCGGCTCTTCCCCCACCGTGCGCAACAGTTCGATCAGTTCCTGCGGCGCCACCGGCTTGGTGAAATGCTGGTCGAAGCCGGCCGCCCGCGACGCCGCACGGTCTTCCTGGCGGCCGCGCCCCGTGACCGCGATCAGGTAGGGCCGCGGGCACTTCTCGGCCAGGATGGCGGCCACCTCCAGCCCGCCCATCTCCGGCATGCCGAGATCGAGCACGACGATGTCGGCGCAGCGCTCGTGGTACAGCCGCAACGCCTGGGCGCCGTCGTGCGCCACCGTCACGGTCGCGCCTTCGGAGCGCAGCAGCCAGGCCAGCGACTCCGCGGCGTCGACGTTGTCGTCGGCGACCAGGATATGCCGGCCGATGACGGCGCCATCGGGCGCGTGGCGTTCTGCGCTCGCTTCCGGCTCGGCCGCCTCGCACAGCGGCAGGTGCACCAGGAAGACCGCGCCCTTGCCCGGCCCTGCGCTCTCGGCGCGGATGCTGCCGCCGTGCAGTTCGACAAAGCCCTTGGCCAGCGCCAGCCCGATTCCCAGGCCGCCCTGGGCCATGTGGCTGGCGCTGCTGACCTGCACGAAGGGATCGAAGACGCGCTCGATCATGCCGGCGTCGAGCCCGACCCCGTTGTCTTTTACCCAGGCCACCGCTTCGCCGTTCTCGGAGCGCAACCCGATCTCGAGCGCGCCGCCGGGCGGCGTGTATTTGGCCGCGTTGTTGATCAGGTTGGCGAACACCTGGGTCAGGCGCAGCGCGTCGGCCTCGACCCACAAGGGCTCGTCCGGCAGCCGCATGGTCACATGATGGCGCCCGGTCTCGATCAGTGACATGCTGGTCTGCAGGGTGTCGCGGATCAGGCGCCCGAGCTCCACCCGGCTGCGCCGCAACTCGATCTTGCCGCGTCCGATGCGCGACACGTCCAGCAGGTCGTCCAGCAGGCGCGCCATCTGGGCCGCCTGGCGCCCGACCATGGCTGCGATCCACTCGATGCGGTCGGGCGGCAGCGTCTTGCTGCGCAGGAGCGAGGCGGCGTTGGCGATCGGCGCCAGCGGGTTGCGCAACTCGTGGGCCAGGGTAGCAATATAGATATCCTTGCGCTGGTCGGCCACGCGCAGCCCGTCCATCGCCTGTTCGCGTTCGGTCACGTCGAGCACCAGCGAGAACACGGTCTGGACTTCGCCCGCCTCGTCGACCAGCACCGAGTTGTACCACTCGCAGCACAGTACCCGGCCGTCGCGGGTGAGGTTGCGGTTGCTCGACTTGGCGTGGCGGGTCGGCGATTCGAGCAGGCGCCGGATCATCTGCTCGACCTGGTCGGCGTCGCTTTCGTGGATCATCGGCAGCGCATCGATGCGCTCGCCGAGCACTTCTTCGTGACGCCATCCGAACAGCTCTTCGGCGCGGTCGTTCCACAGGGTGACCAGCCGCTCGCGGTTCCATTCGATCACGGCCAGCGGGGTATTTTCGATCAGGTAGCGGGTCTGGTCCAGCGCGCGCGCCAGCGCTGCGCCGGCCTCGGTGCGCTCGGTGATATCGTCCAGCACGATCACGGCCGCCGCCAGGTCGGCTGCGCCCTCGCGCAGTGGCGCGCCGCTCACCGTGTAGACGCGTCGCACGCCGTCGCGCTCGCTCTCGAGCAGGGCGTCGCGGAAGGTGTCGCCGCCCAGTGCGCGCGCCACCGGATCCCTGACCAGGTCGAGCATGGCCGACACGCCGTACGGCTTGCCGTCGGTGGCCGCGCCATCGGGATCGGGACCGAGCCCGGGCGCGAAGCAGGAAGCCATCCGCCTGGCCTGGTCGTTGGCCATCACGCAACGCCCTCTCGCGTCGACGATGAGTACGCCGTCGGGCAACTGGCGCAGCACCGTCCCCAGCAGGCTTTGCCACTGGGCATGGGCGCGGGTCTCCATCATTTCCTCGAACGTCGCGTGCAGGCGCGCATGCAGCGCGATGCTGTCGATCGCCAGCGCGCCGAGCACGAACAGCGAGGCCGCCAGGCCATACAGGCGGCCGGCATAGAAACCAAGGTCGTACATGCCCGCGTTGAGCACGCAGGACAGCCCGACTTCGAACACCCAGGCCGCCATCGCCACCGCCAGCCAGATATCGAGCACCGTGCGCGGCGCCTTGCGCACGATCGCCCACAAGACCCAGAGCGACAGCACCAGCACGCCGCTGGAGATCCAGTGATACAGGGGCAGCGTGCGCATGCCGGAAATCAGGGGCGGCAACCAGGATGCACCCGACGTCGACACCAGCACCAGCAGCGCCACGCACAGCACGATCAGCAAGGCGCCGACGCGCATGAAGTGCGGGGGCAGCGGCGGCGCCGACCTGGACGTCTGCGTATAGCCGAGCACGAACAGGGGGAACAGCACATGCCAGGCCAGGAGCAGCCAGGGCATGGTCTGGATATTGCCACCCAATACTCCCTGCGCGGCGAACAGTCCGGGGAAGGTCAGCAGGTGGGCGCCGGCGATCAGCGCCGTGAACAGGTAGCCCAGCACCAGGATGCCGAGCGCGCGCGAGCGCGCCGTGTGGACGTGCCCCAGCAGCAGCACGCCGGTCAGGAGGTTGGCGCCAACCAGCACCGCCCCGTAGATCGGAATGAATTCCGGCGCCTGCGCCAGCGGCGTGCGGGCGACCGGCGCCAGCAGCGCGAAGACCAGCGCCAGACCGGCCAGCACCCAGACCACATGGCGCAGCTGGACACTGCTCGGCGGATGCTTTACCAGGTTCGTCGGTTCCGCTAGAACGCCATGTCGCATGGTTCTCCTCGTGGAGGATCCGGCGAGGACAGCGGGGTGATACTGGGCTGTCCGGGGCGGCGCCTGTATTTATTGTCGTTTCAATAAAATATAGCGCAATTTCCTGTGCATAGGGAGGGATATTGATGTCTTTCCGTCCATGATTGATACTTTGGACGGAGAAATCGCTACACCGAAGCGCGCGCCGTCACCGGATAGCCGGCGCCGTCGATGGCCGCGACGATGCGCTCGAGGTCGGCCCGGCTGTCGATGCGAACGCTGGCCTTGTCGAGATCGATCGCCACCTTGGCCTCGGCGTCGACCGCCTGCACAGATTTGGTGACGCGGCCCACGCAGTGCTTGCAGCTCATGCCTTCCACGGTCAGTTCATACATGCTGTGTTCTCCTGATGGTTGGGGCGGCGTCGCCCCGGTGGTTGAAGTGGATTCGGATTCGGATAATGGGTGCGGCGCGCTTGCCGGCAGGGGCGGCGCCGCCTTCCAGCGCCGCAGCAGCAGGGCATTGGCGACCACGCTGACCGAGCTGAGCGCCATGGCGGCGCCGGCCAGCACCGGGTCGAGCAGGCCGAAGGCCGCCAGCGGCAGGCCGATCACGTTGTAGACGAAGGCCCAGCCGAGGTTCTGGCGGATCTTGCGGTAAGTGCGGCGCGACACCGCGATGGCGTCGGCCACCAGCCGCGGATCGCCGCGCATCAGGGTCACGCCGGCGCTGTGCATCGCGATGTCGGTGCCGGTGGCCATCGCCATGCCGACGTCGGCCGCCGCCAGCGCCGGCGCGTCGTTGATGCCGTCGCCGACCATCGCCACCTTGCGCCCTTGCGCGCGCAGCGCGGCGATCAGTTGCGCCTTGTCGGCCGGCAGCACCTCGGCATGCACCCGCTCGATGCCGAGCGCCTGCGCCACGCCGCGCGCGGCGCCCAGGCTGTCGCCGCTGAGCAGGACCGGTTCGATGCCGATCCGCTTCAATTGCGCGACGGCGTCCAGGGCGCCCGGCTTGATGCGGTCGCCGAAGGCCAGCAGGCCCACCACGCTGACCTGGCCCGCGCGGCGTTCGGCCAGCCAGGACACGGTGCGGCCCTGCGCTTCGTGCTGCTCGGCACCCGCCGCCGGCACGCCCAGTTCTTCCATCAGGCGCCGGTTGCCGAGCATGATCGTGGCGCCGCCGACCTCGGCCTCGACGCCACGGCCCGGCAAGGCGCGCGCGGCGCCGGCGTACTGTGGCGCCAGGCCCCGGCGCGCGGCTTCTTCCAGCACGGCGCCGGCCAGCGGGTGGGAACTGCCCTGCTGCACGCTGGCGGCCAGCGACAACAGCCGGGCCGGGTCCGCGCCTTCGTGGGCCAGCAGGCGCGGCTTGCCTTCGGTCAGGGTGCCGGTCTTGTCGAACACCACGACGTCCAGCGCGTGCGCGGTCTCGAGGGCTTCGGCGTCCTTGATCAGGATGCCGTGGCGCGCCGCGGCGCCGGTGCCGACCATGACCGCGGTCGGCGTCGCCAATCCCAGCGCGCACGGGCAGGCGATCACCAGCACCGCCACCGCATTGAGTAGGGCCGCCTGCCAGTCGCCGCTGGCAAGACCCCATCCCAGCAGGGTCGCCAGCGCGAGCGCCAGCACGACCGGCACGAACACGGCGCTGACCCGGTCCACCAGGCGCTGGATCGGCGCCTTGACCGCCTGCGCATCCTCGACCATGCGGATGATCTGCGACAACATCGTCGCCGCGCCCACCGCCGTCGCCTCGACCAGCAGCAGGCCATCGGCATTGACGGCGCCGCCGGCCACCTTGTCGCCCGGCCCCTTGGCCACCGGCAAGCTTTCACCGGTCAGCAGCGATTCGTCCAGGTGGCTGCGACCGTCGACCACGCGGCCGTCGGCCGCCACCCGGGCGCCGGGCTTGAGCACCATCAGGTCGCCTACCCGCAGCTCGCCCAGCGCGATGGACACATCGGCGCCGGCGCGCCGCACCAGCGCTTCTGAAGGCCGCAGGCGCCCGAGGGCGTCCAATGCGGCCAGGGTCTGGCGCTTGGCCCGGCCTTCCAGCCATTTGCCGAGCAAGACCAGGGTGATCACCACCGCCGACGACTCGAAATACAGGTGGGGCTCGGCATGCGCACCGCGCCCGCCCGCCGTGAGCAGCAGGTACAGCGACAGGCCATAGGCGGCGCTGGTGCCGAGCGCCACCAGCAAGTCCATATTGCCGCTGCCGGCGCGCAACGCCTTCCAGCCGGCGCGGTAGAAGCGCGCGCCGAGCCAGAACTGGACCGGCGTCGCCAGCGCCAGTTGCAGCCAGCCCGGCAGCATCGCGTCATGGCCGAAGGGTGCTGCCAGCATGGGCAGCACCAACGGCAGGCTCAGCAGCGCGGCGGCGGCCACCGGCCACCAGACAGGCAGCCGCGCGGGGTGGTCCTGGCGCATGGGCGCCGCGCCGGTGGCGTCGGGCGATCCCACTTGCGCTTCATAGCCGGCCGTGCGCACGGCCGCCGCCAGGGCCTCGGCCGCCGCGCTACCGCTCACGCTGGCCTTTTCGGTGGCGAGGTTGACGCTGGCGCCCGTCACGCCCGGCACCGCGTGCAATGCCTTTTCGACCCGCGCCACGCAAGAGGCGCAGGTCATGCCGTCGATAAGCAGGACTGTCTTGTTCATTTGCTTGTTCCCATGATCCATACCATGAGGATAATCCTTCCCACGATGGGAAGGTCAAGCGTTTTTCATTTAGTTCGCGCAAGCGCCTTGCGCGGGTCGCAGGCACGGGTTCGTCAAAGGCTTACAACTGAGGCTGGCCCTCGTCGCGAGGATTCCGCCCCCACCGCAGGAGTACCGATGAAGCCGTCAATCACGCTCTTCCTCTGGATACTGATGACTACCCTCCTGGCCGCGTGCGGCGGCAGGGACGACGACAAATCGCAGGCCGAGCGCGCCGGCATCGGCGTCATCGCCCAGACAGCCGGCACTACGCCCTTCGTGGCGCAGCTGAGTTTCGCCCTGGGCGACTTCGCCCACATCGACAGCGTGCACTACACCATTGCCGGCCGCGCCGGCTCGCATTCGCGTCCGGTGTCCGTCACCTACGACCGCGCCTGGCTGGGGCGGCGCGCGGCCTGGGATGGCGCCAGCGGACGCCTCGCCTTTCCCGTGTTCGGCTTGTATGCCGACCATCGCAACGAGCTCACCCTCACCACGCGCTTTCTCGACGGCTCCATCCACGAGTCCAGGGTGGAGGTGGTTACCGGGTCCTATACCGGCCCGGCCACGCTGTATGCCACCCCCGAGGTGCGCACGGCGCGCGGCGCGGCCTCGCCCGGCTTCGACTACATGCTCGTCAAGAACGGCATCACGACGCCGGTCATCCTCGACAGCGACGGCCAGATGCGCTGGGCCGGGGCCGGGCCCGGCAACTCGTTCTCTTCACTGTTCGGTGACGACGCCTTTTATGTCGGGGACGCGGCCGCCCCACTCCTGCACCAGGTCGACGTCGACGGCAGCGTGCGCAGCAGCCGCCTGGACGATCCCAGGTTCACCAACTTCCACCATGAACTGGCGCGCGGCAAAACCGGTTTCCTGGCCGAACTCGACGCCCAGGTCGGGGGCGTGCTGCTGATCGAGTCGATTCTGGCCGAGATCGACATCTCGGGGCGGGTGCTCAAGGAATGGGACCTGGCCCAGATCTTCCGCGCGGCGATGCGCGCGGGTGGCGACAATCCCGATGATTTCGTGCGCGACGGCGTCGACTGGTTCCATATGAACTCGGCCATTTACGATGCCCAGGACAATGCGCTGCTGATCTCGAGCCGCGAGAACTTCGTGGTCAAGCTCGACTACGACACCGGTGCCATCCGCTGGCTGCTGGGCGATACCAGCAAGCACTGGCACGTCAACTATCCTTCGCTGCGCGCACTTGCCCTGAGGGTCACGGAAGGCAAGGCGCCGATCGGCCAGCATACCCTCTCGGTCGGCCCCAGCCGCGAGCTGCTGCTGTTCAATAACGGCCTGGCGAGCCTCAACCAGCCGGCCGGTGCGCCGGCAGGCGAAAACCGCAGCTTCAGCACACCGTCGCGCTATGCGATCGACGAGAAGGCGCGCACGGCGCGCGAAGTCTGGACCTGGGACGCCAACCGCGAGTTACTGTCGGATATATGCTCATCTACCTATGAGGGCGCCCCCGGTCAATACCTGGTGGCCTACTCTGCGCTGGCGGCCCGCACCCAGGCGCGGCTGGTGGCGGTGAGCAGCGGCGGCCAGGTCGCTTTCGACTATGCCTATCCGAGCGAGGTGTGCGATACGGTATTCATTGCCGAGCCGTTCAAGCTCGACGGCATGCGGCTGCGCTAGCGAGCCAGACGCGCGGAAAGACGGCGTGGCGCGGGCTGCGCGGCGCCCGGACGCGTCACCCGGGACGCGTCACCGGAACGCGTCATCCGGGCGCGTTACTTGGACGCAATGCTCGGGCACGTTTGTCGGGCGCGTTACTTGGACGCATTGCCCGGGCGCGTTTGTCGGGCACGTTCCTTTGCACGTCTCTCGGGCGCGATTCCCGGGCGAAATACCTGCGCGCGGCGTGGCGTGGCTTAGCTGCCGATACCAAAGAACACGCCGACCGCCAGCTCTACCCAGGTCGCAGCGCCGGCCATGGCCACCACGCCCACGGCCATGACTTGTTGCCACGGCCGCAGGCGCGCGACCCGGCGCGCGGTGCGCAGGCAGGCCAGTCCGGCGCTGGCCAGCAGCAGCGCGGCGGCGCCGAAATCGAGACCGGTCCATGCCACTTCGCGCGTGAACTGCATGGCGACCAGCGGCACCAGCAGGATCATCGCCGTCGCCAGGCCGATCCGCAGCAGGTCGATGCCCATCGTACCCTTGTTCGCCTGGATGTCTTGCCCGCCTGCGGTATGCATGATGTTCTCCGGTAGATGAACCAATCGGTCGTGCGCAGCGCCAATGCGGCGCGCATGCCATGTTCACCATCTTAATCCGCTTGCGCCGCGGACGGAAGCGCCAATACGCAGCCGCGCCCGGATTTCCTGGCCTCGGACATCCCGTGGTCGGCTTGCTTGATCAACGCTTCCGGCGTGGGTGCGAGTCCGGGTGACTGGACCGCGATGCCGATGCTGGCGCCGACCTGGACCGTGTCACCGTACAGCTCGACCGGGACCGACAGCGTCCCGACCCGCTTGCGCCCGACCCGGCAGGCAGGCAGGCAGGCATCTTCCAGTGCGCCGTTGATGTGTTCCAACAGCACCATGAATTCATCGCCGGCCAGCCGGAACACGCTGTTGGTGCCCCGTCCCGCCTGGCGCAGGCGCAGGACGATCGCCCGCAGCAGCGCCAGGCGCGACGGCCCTTCGTGGTCGAGCCGGTCGTTGACCGCCTTGAAGCCGTCCAGGTCGATGAACAACAGGCCGCGCCGATACCGGATGCGACCGGCGCGCGCCTGCGCCAGCGGCAACGCCTCCATCAGCGCGCCGGTTCTTCAGGCCGGCCAGCACATCGTGCCGGGTTCGTATCCGCCCTGGGCCTCGCACTGCTTGCGCAGAATGACGTCGTGCAGGAAGGCGCTCAAGGCAGGCCCGCCGCGCGCCTGATGGCGGCGATGCGCACCTCGACCGTCAGGCGGCTGGCGTCGCGCCGCAGCGCCGGCAGCTCGACCGGGCGGTCGATCATGCGCAAGGCGCCCGTGCGCAGGTGCAGCCGCATCCCGCTGCGGTGCGCGGCGGACAGCTCGACCGGAACGATCAGCGCCGAATGGCTTGCCGAGACTGCGGTAGAGCACGCCGGCCGTGGTTTTCCTTGCCATGCTGGGGCTGCCGATGGAGGCGCAATGTCGCATTGCGGCAATAATTTGTTACAACGCGACGTCCGAAAAAATATACACTTGCTTTGGATCCACACTAATGCCGACCATGCGCTTCCTGCCTGTCCTGCTGTTTCTTGCCGCTTCCGTGCCTGCCGCAGCCGTCAGCATCGTGCCGGACGCGGCCTCGCCCGCGCCCCGGCCGCGTGCAAGCGCCACCGATTCTGCCGGCATGCGCGAATCGGCGTCCCTGCGCGCCGCCGAGCAACGGCGCGCCCAGGCCGTCGCCAGCCGGGACATTACCGCACTGCGTAAGCTCATCAGCGGCGACTATTATCATGTCGAAAGCACCGGCCGCGCGCGCACTAAGACGGAATTCCTGCAACTGCTGACGCGCGACGAGTCCGAGTACCGCTCCTACGAAGTCGACGATATTGAAACCAGGATGTTCGACAATGGCCGCGCGGCAATCGTCACCGGACGTTTTCGCGCCGAGCTGCAGGGCGCCCAACGCATGCGCGGACGCTTTGTCCGCCTGTGGGTGCTGGGACCGGACGGTTGGCGCAATACGATGCAACAGACGACCGAAATACGTCCGCTTGCCCTGCAGCGCGGCGCCCGGGCGCAACAATAGTTCTCCCGCCCCTGCTGGCGTGCACGACGCGCGCTGCCCGTGTCGAAATACCGTTCAAATTCCCGGTGACGCCTTGTCAAGGCGGCGTGATGCATCTATCATGAGAATGATTATCATTCGCCGTCTCATTTACCCCTCTACTCCCATCAGCCACGCCCAACCAGCGCGACCATGACTTCGATCACCCTCACACCACGTCACATCGCCGCGCGCACCGCCGTGGCCATCCTCGGCGGCTACGCCTTCACCTGGGGCGTCATTTCCCTGGGCATCGCCGCCTTGTATGGCGCCGGCATGGAATTCCACGACGCCGAACACCTGCTCTACATCCTCGGTTTCCTGGTCTTCCTGGCCGCCTTCCTGGTGGCCTTCGCCACAAAGGGGCTGCATAGGATAGCGCTGGTGCTGGTGGGTGGGGGCCTCTTGATGAGCGCGGCCGCCTCGTGGGTGCAGAGCCTGATCATCCAGGCGGGGGGCTGACATGTTTCCAAATTTCCGCCACACAATGGCTTGGCTGCACACCTGGTTCGGCCTGGCGCTGGGCATGGTGCTGATGGTCGTGTTCTTCTTTGGTTCATTGTCGGTGTTCGACCGCGAGATCGATCGCTGGGCCATCCCCGACACCCGCTACGAACCGCAGCCAATGCCGTCGTTCGACAAGATGCTGGCGCCAATCTTCAAGGAGATGCAGCCCGACGCCGCCGCGCGCGCCATGACCGCGCCACTGGCCGACGGTCCGCTGCCGGCCCATTTCGACACCCCGCGCAACTGGGGCGCCTACACTACCCACCGCGACCCGGTGCTGCTGCTGTTCGCGGGCTATGAAGTACCGAACGCCAAGGACCACGAGACGGCAATCTGGGCCAACCGCACCGTCGATCCGCGCACCGGTCAAGCCCTGCCGGTCGACCGCCTCAAGATCGGCAGCGAATTCTTCTACCCGCTGCACTACAGCCTGACCCTCGACTGGAAGAACGTCGGCTACTGGATCGTGGGCTTCTCGGCCCTGATGATGCTGATGGCCCTCGTGACCGGCGTGGTCATGCACCGCAAGATCTTCCGAGAACTGTTCACCTTCCGCCCGAACAAGAGCACCCAGCGCAGCATGCTCGATTTGCACAACCTGACCGGCGTCGTGGCCCTGCCCTTCCATTTCTTCTTTGCGCTGACCGGCCTGGTAATCTTCGCTTATATCTATTTCCCGGTCACCCATACCCAGCTGACCCCGCTGCACGATCGTCACGAGATGGTCGAAGCGAAGGAAACTGGCCTGCCGCACGACCGCGCCGGTGTGGCCGCGCCGCTGGCCTCGGTCGACGCCATGGTGGCCGAAGCCCAGCGCCGCTGGGCCGCGAAGGGCATGGCCGGCGACGTCGGCTACCTGAACCTGACCCACGTCGGTGACGCCAACGGCTATGTCAGCGTGTACCGCGCCGGCACCGACCGCGTCCAGCTGACTGGCGAAGGCATCCACTTCAAGGCTTCCACCGGCGAACTGCTGCGCGAGGATCCGCCGCCGACCGTCGTGGCGCGCATCAATGAATTCCTGACCGGCCTGCACCTGCAGCACTTCAAGCACTGGCTGCTGCGCTGGCTGTACGTGCTGGGTGGCCTGTCGGGCGCGGCCTGCATTGCCACCGGCCTGTTCTTCTTCGTCGAGAAGCGCAAGCGCCAGCACGCCAGGCAGGGCGTGAGCGGCGCGCGCGTGGTCGATGCGCTGGCTGTCACGGTCGTGACCGGCATGCTGGTGGCCACCCTGTCGATGCTGATCGCCAACCGCCTGCTGCCGGATGTGATGCCGGCCGGCTGGCCATTGCGCAGCGCCATGGAGAAAACCCTGTTCTGGGGCGCCTGGCTGGCGGCCGGCGTCCACGCCTGGTGGCGCACCGCCGTCGTCGCCGAGGGCCGCCTGGCACCCGCCTGGCGCGAACAATGCCTGGCCATCGCCGTGCTGGCGGTGACCGCGCCGGTGCTCAACTGGATCACCACCGGCGACCACCTGCTGCGCACCATCGGCTCCGGCTACTGGCCGGTGGCCGGCGCCGACCTGTTCATGCTGGTCGGCGCCGCGCTGGCCGTGCTGGCGGCGCGCAAGCTGCAGCAGCGCGCGGCCAGGCCGCTGGCGGTCAAGAACGTGACGCTGGAGGCCGGACATGCCTGACGCGCTGCTCTTGCTGCTGGGCCTGCTGGCCTCGGTAGCCGGCATGGGCTGGCTTGCCCTGTCGATGGACGTGCACTGGTCCCGGGTGCGGGGCAATGCGCTCCCCTCCCCGGCGCCGGTCAAGGCCCTGCGCCTCGCTGGCGCCGGCGCCCTGCTGCTGTCGCTGGTCCTCTGCCTGACGGTCGATTCGCCGTCGATCGCGGTGCTGGTATGGTTCATGGCGCTGGCCGGCGCCACGCTCGCGATCGCCTTCACGCTCACCTGGCGCGCCAGCATCCTCGCGATGCTGGTATTCTGGACAGGACCAGGCGCCCGGTAAGCTGTCTCCGGGATGTGCAGTTGCGCGTCCCGTCCTCTTGCCGTGTCGCCGCATGGCACCAAGTCGCCGGAACTGCGCGAACGCAGAGGTCGCGCATTTCACTTGACCTCAAGCATGCTTGAGGTTGTGTAATGTGACCAGCACATGCTAACCGCGGGACCGACCGGTCCCGGTGCAACGTTTTATGCCGGAACAGCGTTCCCAACCATCTGAACGGAGAATGATCATGCCCTACGCACTGCCCCCACTGCCGTACGCCTATGACGCACTCGAGCCGCATTTCGATGCACGCACGATGGAAATCCATCATACGAAGCACCACCAGACCTATATCACCAACGTCAACAACGCCCTCGCCGAGGCGAACGTGGCCGAGGTGCCCGTCGAAGACCTGATCGCCGATATCGGCGCGCTGCCGCAAGGCGTGCAGAACGTCGTGCGCAACAACGGCGGCGGCCACGCCAACCACGCGCTGTTCTGGACCGTGCTGAGCGCGGACGGCGGCGAACCCTCGGGCAAGCTCAAGCAAGCCATCGAGGATGACCTCGGCGGCTACGAGCGCTTCAAGGATGCGTTCACCAAGGCTGCCCAGACCCGCTTCGGTAGCGGTTGGGCCTGGCTGACCGTGGGCAAGGATGGCAAGCTGCTGGTCGAAAGCAGCGCCAACCAGGACAATCCGCTGATGGGCCAGTTCGCCGGCATGTCGGGCGGCACCCCGATCCTGGGCCTGGACGTGTGGGAACACGCGTACTACCTGCAGTACCAGAACAAGCGTCCCGACTACATCGCGGCCTTCTTCAACATCATCAACTGGGCCGAGGTCGAGCGCCGCTACGACGCGGCGCTGAGCAGCCAGGTCGGCTGATCGGCGTCAGCGCCTCCGGGCTCCGGCCAGCCGGGCCCGGGCCCGGGCCTGGCTGGCCGGGCTTCAGCGGCTGGCGTCAGCAACCGGCTCGCCGAAATCCGGCGTGCCGTCGGCACGCCACCGCACCACCTGCGCCCGTGTGTGGCGGTTCGGATCATGCAGCGAGTCACCCACGATGTCGCGGTAGTTACGCGCGTGATACACCAGGATGTCGGTCTTGCCGTCCGGCGTCGTCGTGAAACTGTTATGCCCGGGGCCGTACTGGCCTGTCGCCACGCTGCTGCGAAATACCGGCGTCGGCGACTTGGTCCAGGCGCTCGCCTCCGTTAAATCGGCATTCTCGTTGGCCGTCAGCAGGCCCAGCGCATAATTAGCGTCGGTCGCGCTGGCCGAATACGTCATGAACACCCGGCCATGACGCACCAGCACGGCCGGCGCCTCGTTCACCTCGAATTTCACTTTTTCCCAGTCATGGTGCGGCGCCGTCAGCAAGGTGGCCGGACCAGCGATCGCCAGCGCTGAGCTCATCCGGGCGATATAGACTGCGGTCATGTGCTTGCCGGCCGCGGGCGGAGTCTGCGTCCAGGCCAGGTAGCGCTGGCCGCGCACCGTGAAGGTGGTCGCATCGAGCGCGAACGACTCCCAACCGGTCTTGAGTTGCCCACGCTCGATCCACTCTCCCTCGAGGGGATTGGCCGAGGCGTTCTCGAGCACATACAGGCGAATATCCATCGGCGCATCCGCCCGCCCGGCCGTAAAGTACAGATACCACTTGCCGTCGATCGGGTGCAGTTCCGCCGCCCAGATATTGCGGCTCATCGGTCCGCTGGCATGCTGGCGCCACACCACCTTCGCTTCGGCCCGGCCCAGTTCGTCGAGGCTGCGGGCGCGTCGCACTTCGATACGGTCGTATTCGGGAACGGTGGCCGTGTAATAGTAGTAGCCGTCCTCGTGCAAGGTTACTTGCGGATCGGCGCGCTGCGTTACCAGCGGATTGGCGAAGGTCGGCGACGCGCAGGCGTCGCCGATGACGAAGGCGGTTGACAGCAGCAGGCAAAGGATACGCGGCATGGACTCTTTCGTGGCGACATCGATGTCGTCATCGTAAGAACATGCCGCGCCCAATTCCAATCACTTTTTTTCGCCGAGCGATACCAATCCTGCTCCAGCTCAGAGCTTGAAGTTCAGCGAAACATAAGCCGCACGGCCATTGCCCGACGAGTACATCGGCTGCGACTGCGCCGCCGGCCAGAAGAAATTGTCGTACCACGCATACTGATAACGGCGGTCGGCGATATTCTTGAGCTGGAGGTCGACGCTGACCTTCGGCGTGATCGCATAGCGCACATTGGCGTCGAACAGGACGAAGCCACCGTATTTGCCCAGCTGGTTGGGGTTGTCGATGTAGTAACTGCCCTGCGCCCTGCCCTGCACCCCTAGGTGCCAGCGTTCGGAAGGGTGGTAGTCGAGACCCACGTTGCTGATATAACGTGGCGTCGAAAACACTTCCTTGCCCGCCAGCGAGACGCCATCGGCAGCGAAGGCGCTCACCACTTCGGCTTTTTGCAGCGAATGCGAGGCCCACAGCTCGAGCTCATCCGTCAGCTTGCCCGACAATTGCAGGTCGATGCCCTCGCGGCGCGTCTCGCCCAGGCCCACCGTGGTGCCGGTGGCCGGCATGTTCGCCACTTCGCCGGTCGCGTCCTGGCGCCAGAGCGCCAGGCGCAGGTCGGAATGCTGGCCCGGCTTGAGCTTGACCCCGACTTCCTTGCCGGTATTGACCGAGGCGTCGAAGCGGGCCTGGCCCGGCATCAGGTAGGCCGGCGCGACCGAACCGGTCAGGATCTGGAAAGTCCGGCCCCAGTTGCCGTACACGCTGATGTCGCTGGCCGGGCTGTACACCATGCTGAACTTGGGCTGCTTGATCCAGCCGTAGTCCTGCAGCGCCGCCGCGCCGCCGCCCGGCAGCGGGTTGCTGCCGGTGAAGCGGTCGACCCGGTAGCCCGGCACGATGCGCAAGCTGTCGGTGGCCTTGATCACCGCTTGCGCGTAGGCGCCGACATTGTTCAGGTAATAGCGGTCGTTGTTCTGGGTCGTGGCCGGCGTGCCGAAATCCGACGGTAGCGCGTAGTTGAAGCGCAGGCGCCGGTAGCGGTTATCCTGGCGCTCGGTGTTGACGCCGCCGTCCACCGTCACGCGCGCGCTGGCGCGCCAGGTCAGGGTACTCATGAAGCCGCGCTGCTCCTCGTCCCACAGGCGGCGCTGGCGCGGCGCCGTGCCGGCCGGATTGCTGGTAAAGGTGACGCGGCGGTCGTCCTGGTAGTCGTTGTAGTAGAACTTGTTACTCAGGAACGCGTCGGGCGAGATCTGCCAGTCCAGGTGGACGCTGGCATGGCGCATGTCGCGGTTGGTGAAGTCGTTCGCGTTCTTGGCCGGCGACTGGCGCCGGTCCGCGGCCAGTTCGGCGGCCGTCAGGAAGCCCGGCTCCTCGGCATCGTGCTCGTAGGTGCGCAGCACCAGGCCGGCGCTGAGCGACTTGTCCTTCGATGTCACGAACCACTTGCCGCCGAGCGTGTATTTGTCGGAATCGCCGTGCGCGCGGAAGCTGTCGGTCTTTTGTTTGGCAACGAAATAGTTTTGCGAGAAGCCGTCCGCTTCGCGGCCGTAGGCCAGCTGCGCCTCGCGGGTGTTGAAGCTGCCCACGGCGAGCCGGCCATCCAGGTAGTTGCCGCCCTGACGCGTGCCCAGGTTGATGTTGCCGCCGATATTGTGCAGGCCATAGCGCGGGTCGTTGGTGCCGCGCACGACCTCGATGAAATCGACTTCCAGCGGGAAAATCATGTCGATGAAGCGCTGGTTGCCGCTGTTGACATTGCTCGGAATGCCGTCGATCAGCACCTTGATGCCATTGATATAGCCTTCGCCATTGAAGGCGCGGAAGGTCACCTTGCCCGACTCCGCGCCCATGCGGGTCTCGGTGAGCTGGATGCCCGGCAGCTGGCCGACCAGTTCCCAGCTATTGGTCACGTTCTTGTCTTCGATCTTGTCGGCGCCGAGCACGTCGACCGAGGTCAGAACCGTGCTCGAGCGCAGTGCGCCAGCATCGCGCTGGGCGCTGACGCGCACTTCACCCATGACGATGGTCGGATCGGCGGCGTGGACGGGCGCGCCAAGCAAGGGAACACTGGCTGCCAGCGCCAGGGGGAGGAGCTTGATCTTCATGATTGGAGTCGTGGGGGTATCGGAAAAGAATGCCAGCGCATCAATTCGATAATGATATCTCACTCTCAATAAGAAGCGCAAGCCACCTCCCTGCCGTGTCCCCTTGCGGCTAGTTGCTGGCCGTGGCCGTCATACGTTCGCGCGCTTCCAGCGCAGCGCCGAACACCCGCTTGGCCTGGCCGCGCACCTGGACGAACTCGAGCTGCTCACCTTCCGGTTCCCTGGCGTAGATCAGCGTCCAGCCATCGGACTTGCCGCTCGTGATACGGTTGGTCAGCGTGTCGAGCGGCGCCTGCTGTCTGGCCTGTTCACTGCCGGATGCCACGATGCGATTTGCCTTCACATTCTGCATCCCGCGCCGCGCCGCCTCCGCTTCCAGGTCGTGGATGAACTGATTGAAATCGACATCCTCGCGCACATAGAAGCAAACGTGCATCGACTTCGGGAAAGCCGGACTGGTGAACGCCTGCGGCGGAGCGAAGCTGTTGCCGCTCCCCTGGGGTTGGGCGCTGTCGCGGTATTGCAGCAGTTCGATCACGACGTTGTCGAACTGGATGAAGCGCACGTCGAGCCGCTGGGCGCCGCCGCGCAAGTCCGGCACGCCAAGCGAGATCGGATTCACGCCGCGCTGCCTGGCGTCGAGCTCCTCGTTCAACAGCAAGGTGTTATGGATGACGTCACCCTGGAAATCGCCGTCGCGCATGATCTCGGTGCCGCCCAGCACCTCGGTATAGAAGACATGGGCGCGGTCCATATTCTGTACCGTGACGCCGATATGCTGGACGCCCTGCAGCCGGGCGCCCAGCGCGCCGCGGCCACGCGCGGGCGCCGGCCTGGATGCCAGGGCTGGTCCCTGCGCGTCTGCCGACGCGCCCGTCATTGCCGCGGCCTGGCCCGGCAAGGCGGTGATTGCGCCAAGCCGGCGGCCTTGACCAGCGTGCGGCGCACGGGGTTATCTGGTGGATCGAGGGGTAAGTGATGAGTGGACACGTGCGGTCTCCTTCCAGGTCGGGATCGGGCGGCGAGGACGGGCCTCGCGCTGGTCGGCCAATGCCGCTACGGCGCAGGCTGTCGTCGGACAGTGGAATGCCGCGCGCCCCGGATGGCGCAGTCGGTTCTCGTGCATTGTGGTGAAGATGCGGCGGCGTTCACAGTACAAGAATAGACAACACAGGACCCTAATCAATTGGCCCCAAGTGCTAGCCTGATTCACGTCGCGCACATCGATAGAAAGGAGTTTTCCGTGCGAAACAGGGCTCTGTGTATGGCGTTGACCATGGCCTTGCCTGGCGCCGGCTTGCCAAAAAAAATGCGCCTGCGCCGAGCGCTCCCGCCGCCGGGGCCGCGCCCGCCGTGGCCCCAAGTGCGCCCACGGTGGGCCAGATCGAGATCGTCGCCGAACTCGCCATCACGCCGGGCAATGTGACGGTCACCAAGGATGGCCGCGTCTTCGCCAGCGTCCACGGCATGCGCCGCGGCCCTGTGCAATTGATCGAGGTTACTGGCCCAAATGGCTGTACGCCCTTCCCCGACGCCGGCTGGAACGCCAAGCCGGGATCGGGCCGGACGTGCTCAACACCCCGTACGGCGTGCTGGTGGACGCAAAAGACAGTTGTGGGTAGTCGACCACGGCAACTGATGGACAAGCCGCGACCGCCAAAGCTGGTGGCCTTCGACATCGCCAGCCGCAAGCTGGCCTACCGCCACGACTTCGGGCGCAAGGTGGCGCCGCCCGGCCAGATCCTGCAGGACCTGGCCGTGGACAGCGAACGCGGCTTCGCCTGCATTGCCGACTGCGGACCGGATCCGGCCATCGTGGTGGTCAATACCGGCAACAGCCAGGCGCGCCGCTACAGCGGCCACCTTCGCTGGCGTCCGAAGACGTCGAACTCGTGGTCGAGGCAAGCCGCTGCTGTTCCCCGGCGCCGATGGCCGCGTGGGACCGGCGCGCGTCGGCATCAATCCGATCACCCTGTCGGCCGACGGCGAACCCTGTATGTCGGCGCGATGAACGGCACCACCTGGTATCCGCTGCCGGCGCGCCTGCTGCGCGACGGCGCTCCCGACGCCGACATCGGCGCCGCCATCGCCAAGGCCGGCAGCAAGCCGATCTCGGACGGCGCCGCCACCGACGCCGAGGGCAACCATTTCTTCACCAACCTGTCTGCCAACGGCATCGACGTGCTGGACAAGGACGGGCAACTGCGTCCCCTGGTGCGCGACGCGCGCTTCCTGTGGCCCGACAACGCCCACTTCGGTCCCGCATCCTGGCTGTACGTCGCGGTCAACCAGCTGCACCGCAATCCGATCTTCTCGGGCACCGCCGACCAGGGCAAGCGCCCTACCTGGTCGCGCGGGTCTGGACCGGCACCCGCGGCCAGCCGGGCCGCCGAGCGCGCACGTGCGGCGCCGGCCTCAATCGGCCGCGCAGCGGCGCGGCAGGCCACGCGCCGCCAGGACGGTGCCCGCGCATTCGCCGAAGCCGATCCGGCGGTAGCCGGGCCGCTCGCAAAAGCCGCGCAGGATGACGGTGTCCCCATCCTGCAGCCAGCTGCGCGTCTCGCCATTCGACAAGGCCAGCGCGCGGCGCCCGGCGGCGCCCAGTTCGAGCAGCGAGCCGCCCTGCTCCGGCCGCGGTCCGGACAGGGTGCCCGTGCCGAGCAGGTCGCCGCTGCGCAGCGGGCAGCCGTTGACGGCGTGGTGGGCGATCATCTGCGCCACGGTCCAGTAGGCGTCGCGGTAGTTCGACGTCATCAGGCGTTCGGGCGGCAGGCCGGCGCGCGCCATGGCCGCGCTCAGGAGCCATACCTCGAGCGTGATGTCGAACGCGCCGGCCTCGCGGTTGCGCCGCGAATCCAGGTAGGGCAAGGGGCGGGGATCCCCCTCGGGCCGCGCATGCGGCGCGCGAAACGGCGCCAGCGCCTCCGGCGTGACGATCCAGGGCGAGACCGTGGTGGCGAAACTCTTGGACAGGAAAGGGCCGAGGGGCTGGTACTCCCAGGCCTGGATGTCGCGCGCGCTCCAGTCGTTGAGCAGGGTAAAGCCGAACAGGTGCTCCTCGGCGTCGCCGATGGACACCGGCGTTCCGTCCGCGCTCGGCATGCCGATGTAGGCCCCGAGCTCGAGCTCGAAATCGACGCAGGGCGACGGCCCGAGCACGGGCGCCGCATGGCCAGGCGCCAGCGCCTGGCCATGCGGGCGATGGAAGCGCTGGCCGCTGACGCCGACCGACGAGGCGCGGCCATGGTAGGCCAGCGGCATCCACCTGTAGTTGGGGCTCAAGGGCTGGTCGGGAAAGAACATCCGGCCGACGGTGGTCGCATGATGGATGCCGGCATGGAAGTCGGTGTAGTCGCCGATCGGGCACGGCAACGCCAGTTCGGCACCCGCCTGCGCCACCAGGGCCCCGCACGCCAGCCAGGGTTCGCGCTTGGCGCTGCCCTCGCCCAGCCCGCGCGAAATCGCGCAGCGCAAGGCCTGGCGCGCCGCCGCTCCCTGGCCCATCAGGCGCTGCATATCGTGTCCAGCCACCAGGCCGGCGCGCTCCAGGTCGAGCACCTGGTCGCCGATCGCCACGCCGATTCGCCAGGCCGCGTCGCCCTGGCGCCGGAAGCGCCCGAACGGCAGGTTCTGGATCGGAAAGTCGGTCTGCGGCGCATTGGCCGACGCCACCCAGCTGCGCAGGCCGGCGTCAAGCGTGCGGTCGAGCTGCAAATCATCCATATCGTGTCCTCGATGGTGAAGCGTTGCGATGCGGCGCGCGCATCAACGCCCGAGGAAGTCGAGCAAGGCCTGGTTGAAACCGGCCGGATCCTGCCACGGCGCGAAGTGGCTGACCCTGCGCAGCACGAGCAGGCGCGCGTCGGGAATCGCGGCGGCCGCGTACTTGAAGTGGCGCATGGTGATGAATTCGTCGCGATCCGCCGCCGCGATCGCGATGGCCGGGCCGCGCAGCGCCGCCAGCTGGGCATCAAGATAGTCCGGCTCGCGCGCCTGCATCGCCGCCACCGCGTCGCCCAGGCGCATGAAGCCCTGCGGATCCGGGGCGATCGCCTCGTAGTCGGCGCGCAGGCGGGCTCCGATCAGGGGCAGCACCGGCGACGGCAGGGGCGCCTCGATATGGCGCCGGTTGACGTTGGGACCGAAGGCGAACAGCCGGCTCACGCGCTGCGGCTGGCGCATGGCCAGTTCGAGGCCGACGATGGCGCCATCGCTCCAGCCGACCAGCGCCGCGCGGCCGAGCCCCAGCCGGTCCATCACCGCCGCGACGTCCTGCGCCATCAGTGCATACGAGAGCGGCTGCGCCCCCAGCGTGCTGCGGCCGTGGCCGCGGCTGTCGATCAGGATCACCCGATGCCTGCGCGCCGCCAGCGCCCGCACCTGATGGCCCCAGGTGAGGCTGCTGGCGCGGCCGCCATGCAGCAGGATCACTGGATCGCCATGGCCCACGATCCCGTACCAGATGCGCGCACCGGCATGGTCGACGTGGCCCTGCTGGTCCAGCGCCGGCAGCGGCGGCACCGCAGGAAGGGTTTCGTGGCGGGGCGTGGCGGCGCCGGCGTTCGCGCCGGCAACGCCGGCGGCGTCGGCCGGGGCGGCGACCGCCGCGGCCAGCAGCGCCGCCGCCAGCAAGGTCGTGACGGCGCGCAGGCAGGCGTAAGGCAGCGTCGAGGATAAGGCAGGGGCGGCATGGGTGGAGGTCTTGCTCATCGTGCTTTCCAGGGAAGTGGGTGGAGTGCGGCGTTCCCAGGTAACTACGTCGCGCCGCGCCCATTGGATGCACGATCCCGCCGCCCGGGTCCGCGGGCCGCCTGCCGGGTGCCTTCAATCCATCACGGAGCCCGACTGCCTGACCAGGGCCGTGTGCCGGGCCAGTTCGCTGGCGAAGAACGCAGCCGCCTGGTCCGGCGTGTTGCCGATCACGGTCATCCCCTGGCGCGCCAGGGCGGCGCGCACCTCCTTGTCGTCCAGGGCGCTGCGCACCAGCGCGTGGTGGCGCGCCACCAGGTCGGGCGCCATGCCACCGGGCGCCACCAGCGCCACCCAGGCGTCGAAGCTGTAGCGCGCTAGCCCCTGCTCGGCCAGCGTCGGCACTCCAGGCAGGAAGGCCGAGCGGGCCTGGGTCGACACGCCCAGCGCGCGCAGCCTGCCGCTGCGGATCAGGGGCGCCGCGACCGTCACCGACAGGAAGCCGAACTGGATCTGGTTGCGCAACAGGTCGGCCGACATCTGCGCCGAGCCGTTATAGGGCACGTGCTGGACGTCGAAGCCTCCCGCCTCGACCCGCAGCAGCTCGGCGGCCAGGTGCAGCAGGCTGCCGCTGCCGCCGGAGCCGTAGTTGAGGGTCCCCGGCCGCTTCCGGGCCAGAGCGATCAGGTCCTGCACGCCGTGCACCGGCAACGAAGGCACCGCCACCAGGACCAGCGGGAAGCTGCCGACCACGCTGATCGGCACGACGTCCACCAGCGGATCGAAGGGCAACGGCTTGCCCATGGCGGGATTGATGACGTGGTTCGACGCCACCACGCCCAGCACCGAGCCGTCCCTGGCGCCGCGCGCGATGTGCGCGGTCGCCGGGACCCCGGCGGCGGCGGGCTGGTTCTCGACCACCACCGGCCGGCCCGTCGCCAGCGCCAGGCGCTGGCCCAGGATGCGCGCCACGAAGTCGGCCGTCGTGCCGGCCGCCAGCGGCACGATCAGGTGCACCGGCTGTCCTGCCTCGGCGGCGAGCGCAATGGGCGCCAGCCAGCAGGTGGCAAGCGCCAGCAGGGCCGGCGCCAGGAGTCGGCGTGTCGGGTTCATATGCATCCGGGCTCCTTTGCTGGTCGATCGCGTTTCGACGCCGATGACGATAGCAGATCGGGATGTCCGACGCATCCCCTCTTCGGCTCACGCCGGCGCACCGCGCCTGCGCCGGTATGCCATGCGCGCCGGCAGCGCGAGCACGACCCGCGTGCCGCAGGCAGCCGCGTGCCCCGCGCCGCCATGGATCTCGAGCCGGGCGCCGATGCGCTCGGCGCGCTCGCGCATGCCGCGCAAGCCCCAGTGGTCCGGCCTCCCCTGTCCGGCGAGCCAGGCCGGGTCGATGCCGCAGCCGTCGTCCGCCACCGTCAGCACGAAGGCGGTGCGCCGGTAGGCCAGGTGGACCGTGACTTGCGCCGCCCGGGCATGGGCGAAGGCATTGCGCAGCGCCTCGAGCCCGATCCGGTAGACCTCATCCAGGACGGCCGGCTGGAGTCGCCGCACCGCGCCGCTCGTGGCGAGCGCGAAGGCGCAGGCCCATTCGGCGGCCAGTTCTTCCCCCGCCGCCGCCAGCGCTTCGTGCAGCTCGCGCGTGTCGTGCGGGCCGCCGCGCAGTTCGCGCACGCGGTCGCGCCCCTCCACCAGCACCTGGTCGGCGCGCAGCAAGGCCTGTTCGAGGCCGGCCCTGGCCGGAGCGTCATGGGGTAGTTGGTCGGCCGCGGCCTGGAACCGCAGCACCAGCCCGTGCACGCCCTGCAGCAGCGTGTCGTGCAGTTCGCGCGCGATGCGCTCGCGCTCGCGGTGCCGCTCTTGCAGGCGGTCGCGTACCCGCAGCGCGGCGCGGCGCGCGGTCGCGCGGTAGACCAGCCACAGGGCGGCCAGCAGCAGCAGGCCGATACCGGCCAGGAACAAGGGGTGGCGATAAAAGGCCTGCGCGACGCGAAACGACAGCACGGCCTCGCGCGTGCTGGGCACGCCGTCCTTGTTCAGGGCGATCACGCGAAAGCGGTAGGCGCCCGGCGCCAGCCCGGTATAGATGGCCTGGCGCGTGCGGCCGGCGTCCAGCCAACCCTCGTCGAAACCGTCAAGCCGGTAGCGAAAGCCCAGGCGCTCGGGCGCGGCCAGGCTCGGCGCCGTGTAGTCGATGGCGATGCGCTGCGCCCCCGGCCGCAGGCTGAGCGGCGTGGCCAACGACACATTGGCCCCATCGACGCTGACCGCCTCGATCTCCACCGCCGGCCCGGGTTCGGCCGGCGGCAGGCGCGCCGGATCGAGCGACACCACGCCGCCGCTGGTCGAGAACCACAGCTGGCCGTCGCTGCCGCGCACCGCGGTCGGCAGGGGCAGTACCTGGTGCGGATCGTTCGCCAGGCCGCCCAGCGCGTCGAAGGAGCGGTAGCGGATGCGGTATCCCGGCGTGGCCATGGCGCGCCGCAATTCGGCGGCGCCGATCTGGAAGATGCCGCTCCTGGCATGCAGCCACAGGTCGGCGTCACGGCTTGCCGGCGCCGCCACAGGAACGATGGCGTAGATATTGTCGAACGCACCGTCGCCGGGGAGCGCCACCTGATGCAGGCGGCCCGCCTCGACATAGGCCAGCCCGTGCTGGCCGCCGAGCCAGGTGCGGCCCGCATGGTGGGCCAGCGCCGTGACGTGGCCGATCGCGAGGCCGTCGGCCCGGGTCCAGCGTCTTGTCTCATCGCCGCGGCGCGCCTCCAGCAGGCCGTCGCGGTAGCCGAACCACAACCAGCCGTCGGGCGCGGCCAACGCGCTGACCGGCATGCGCTGGCTTTCTTCGCTGGAGCTGCCAGCTATCTGCTGCCAGCGCCCCGCCGCGTGCCGGAACAGGCCGACCTTGTTGATCGACACCCAGAGGCGGCCCTGCGAGTCGCGCGCCATCGCGCGCACCGGCGCCTGGGCACCGGGCGGCAGCGGCGCGAAATAAGCGAGCTGGGCGCCGCGCGCACGCCAGATGCCGGCCGGACCGGCCATCCAGACGCCGCCGTCGCCATCGCGCATGGCGCTGTTGACCGGCGCCGGCATCGACAGCCGATGGACCTGCCCGTCCTGCAGCCGCAGCGCGCTGCCGCTTCCCGGCCCGCCCCACAGGCTGCCATCCGCGCCGGCGGCCAGGGCCACGTTCAGCGCGCCGGCCGGAAACGGCGCCGGCGCCAGCAGGCGTGGCCGGAAGCGATCCAGGCCGGCGTTGGTGCCGACCCACAGATTGCCTTCGCGGTCGGCGTGCAGCTTCCAGACGAAGTCCGAGCTCAGGCCCTGCCTGGCCTTGAAACGGGTGGCGCCGGCCAGCGCCGCCAGGCTGTCCGGACGTGCGACGTGCAGCAGGCCGCTGCCGGTCGTACCCAGCCACAGGCCGCCGGCGGCATCGACGACGAGGCCGGTCGCCGGCGCATCCAGCCGCGCCGTGCCGAAGGAAACCACGTCCCCGTCCAGCACGACACGGTGCACCTTGCCGCTATGGCGCTCGGCCAGCCAGATCGCGCCGTCAGGGGCCTGCGCAAGCTGGCCGGCGCCCTCGAGCGCCAGGCCGCTGGCGACAAACCGCTGCGCCCCGCGGCGCAGGTAGAACAGCCGGGTGGCGCCCGCGACCCACAGCACGCCGGCGCGATCGAAAAGCACGGCGCGCGCGCCGGTATCGTCGAAACCCTGGTCACGGCCCATGCGTCGCCAGGCGCCGTGCGCGCGCCGCGCAAGGCCATCCTCGGCGGCCGCCCACAAGGCCCCGCTGCGGTCCTCGGCAAGGCCGAACACCACCCCGGCCGGCGCGCCCGGCCCTTCCTGGCGCGCGAGCGGCAGGCCAGCACGCGCCAGCGCCACGCCGCCGCTGCGCAAGCCGACCCACAAGGCGTCGCCCTGCGCCAGCAATGCCGAGACGATGGCAGGCGCCCCGCGCGCGCCGGGAGCGTGGCGCCGGAAGCGCAGGCCGTCGAAGCGCACCAGGGAATCGTTGGTGCCGAGCCAGAGGTAACCGTTGGCGGCGTCGACGATCGCGCCGACCTGGCCCGGCCCGCCGTCGGCGGACAGCCAGCGCCGGTGCTCCAGGCTGTCCGGCGCCATCGCCTGGACGCCGGGTGCGAGGAATGCCGCCAGCGCGGTCCACAGCGCCGCCAGCATGCGCGTTCCAATCAGGAGCGGACCTTGGCGAGCATGGCGGCAACACGGTGTTTTCATTGCCGGATGATAGCATCGGCAATGCCTGCATTTGGCGTCAGCAGCCTCGAAAGCCCGGCGCAAGCCCCGCGACTACTGCAGCATGCGCAGCGCTCAGACCCGCTCGATGGCCAGTGCGATCCCCTGCCCGACGCCGATGCACATCGTGCACAGCGCAAGGCGGCCGCCCGTGCGCTGCAGCTGCCAGGTCGCCGTCGTCACCAGGCGCGCGCCGCTCATGCCCAGCGGATGGCCCAGCGCAATCGCACCGCCGTTCGGGTTGACGCGCGGGTCGTCGTCGGCCAGGCCGAGCTCGCGCAGCACCGCCAGGCCCTGGGAGGCAAAAGCTTCGTTCAGTTCGATCAGGTCGAACTGGGCCAACGTCATGTCCAGCTGGCGCAGCAGCTTTTGCACCGCCGGCGCCGGGCCGATGCCCATCACGCGCGGCGCCACGCCGGCGCTGGCCATGCCGATGACGCGTGCGCGCGGCGTCAAGCCGTACGCGCGCACCGCGTCGGCGCTGGCCAGCAGCAGCGCGCAGGCGCCGTCGTTGACGCCCGACGCATTGCCGGCGGTGACCGTGCCGTCGGCGCGCACCACCGGTTTCAGTGTCGCCAGCGCTTCCAGGCTGGTCGCGCGCGGATGCTCGTCGCGGCTGACCTCTAGCGGTGCGCCTTTTTTCTGGGGAATCACGACCGGCACGATCTCTTGCTCGAAAGTGCCGTCCTGTTGCGCGCGCGCCGCATTGGCCTGGCTGCGCAGGGCGAAGGCATCCTGGTCGGCGCGGCTTATGCGAAAGTCGTCGGCGACGTTCTCCGCCGTCTCGGGCATGGCGTCGGTGCCGTACAACTGCTTCATCAAGGGGTTCGGGAAGCGCCAGCCGATGGTGGTGTCGTAGATCGTGCTGCTGCGCGAGAAGGCGCTGTCGGCCTTGCCCATCACGAAGGGCGCGCGTGTCATCGACTCGACGCCGCCGGCGATCATCAGCCGCGCCTCGCCGCTGCGGATGGCGCGCGCCGCGATACCCACGGCGTCCAGCCCCGAACCGCACAGGCGGTTGACGGTCGACCCGGGAACCTCTTGCGGCAGTCCGGCCAGCAGCGCCGACATGCGCGCCACGTTGCGGTTGTCCTCGCCGGCCTGGTTGGCGCAGCCGTAGATGACGTCGTCGACGGCGTTCCAGTCGACGTCCGGATTGCGGCGCATCAGTTCGCGGATCGGAATGGCGCCCAGGTCGTCGGCGCGCACGTCCTTCAGGGCGCCGCCGTAGCGGCCGATCGGGGTGCGGATGGCATCGCAGATGAATGCATCGATCATGCTGGTTCTCCTTCGTTCAACTCGGGCAGCAAGGGTGCTGCGGTAACCGCTTGCAGGTCGGCGAGGGTCAAGCCGGGCGCCATCTCGCGCACCCGCAAGCCCGCCGGCGTGACATCGATCACGGCCAGGTCGGTATAGATGCGGCTCACGCAGGCCACGCCGGTCAACGGGTAGCTGCAGGCGGCGACGACCTTGCTTTCGCCCGTCTTGGTCTGGTGGTCCATCATGACGAACACCTGCTTGGCGCCGATCGCCAGGTCCATCGCCCCGCCGACGGCGGGGATGGCGTCCGGCGCGCCGGTATGCCAGTTGGCCAGGTCGCCGTTGCCGGCCACCTGGAACGCGCCGAGCACGCAGATGTCGAGATGACCGCCGCGCATCATGCCGAACGAGTCCGCGTGGTGGAAATAGGCCCCGCCGGTGAGCAGGGTCACCGGCTGCTTGCCGGCGTTGATCAGGTCTTCGTCTTCCTCGCCCGGCGCCGGGGCCGGGCCCATGCCCAGCAAGCCGTTCTCGCTGTGCAGGAACACCTCGCGCTCGGACGGCAGGTAGTTGGCGACCTTGGTCGGCAGGCCGATGCCGAGGTTGACGTAAGCGCCTTCGGGGATGTCGCGCGCGACGCGCTCGGCCATCTGTTCCCGGCTGTAACGGTTCATGCTGCCTCCTTGACGACGCGTTGGACGAAGATGCCTGGAGTGACGATGGTTTCCGGATCGAGTTCACCCAGGTCCACGATCTGCGCCACCTGGGCGATGGCGACCCTGGCGGCGGCGGCCATGATCGGGCCGAAGTTGCGCGCCGTCTTGCGGTACACGAGATTGCCCCAGCGGTCGCCCTTGAGCGCCTTGATCAGCGCGAAGTCGGCCGACAGCGGCGTCTCGAACACGTAGCCGCGGCCATCGATGATGCGGGTTTCCTTGCCTTCGGCCAGCAGCGTGCCATAGCCGGTCGGGGTGAAGAAGCCGCCGATGCCGGCGCCGGCCGCGCGGATGCGCTCTGCCAGGTTGCCTTGCGGGGTCAGTTCCAGTGCGATCTCGCCGGCGCGGTACAGGGCGTCGAAATGGTGCGAGTCGGCCTGGCGCGGGAACGAACAGACGATCTTGCGCACCCGCTTCGCCTTGATCAGCGCGGCCAGGCCGGTCTCGCCGTTGCCGGCGTTGTTGTTGACGATGGTGAGTTCGCGCGCGCCTTGCGCCAGCAGGGCGTCGATCAGGCTGGAAGGCATGCCCGCGTTGCCGAAGCCACCGATCATGAGGGTGGCGCCATCCGGGATGTCGGCCACCGCGCGTTCGAGCGTGTCGCAGGTTTTATCGATCATTGTGCAGGTCTCGTCTCTGATAGATTTGTGCGATTATCGAACAAATGCTCGATAATCGAACATCAGTGTATGTCCGCGATCGGCGCGGGTCAAGCCGAAATTCGTTTCGGCGTCGCGGCGTCGATTACAATTCGGGCATGTCCACGTCTCCCAACTCTTCCGTTCGCGGCGCCGCCGAGGAGATCGACGCCCCCGCCGATCCCGATTTCATGACCTCCCTGGCGCGCGGACTTGCCGTCCTGCGCGCCTTCTCCGACGTGCCGGGGCCGCAGACCATCGCCCAGCTCAGCCAGCAGACCGGCATCCCGCGCGCGGCCGTGCGGCGCTGCCTTCACACTCTTCGCCAGCTCGGCTATGTGGATTCGGCCCTGAACAATTTCAGCCTGCGCCCGAAGGTGCTGGCGCTGGGCTACGCCTACCTGTCGTCGACGCCATTGACGACCTCGGCCCAGCCCTGCCTCGACGGACTGAGCCGCCAGTTGGGCGAATCGAGTTCGCTGGCGGTGCTCGAAGACGACCAGGTGCTGTACGTGGCGCGCGCCTCGGCGTCGCGCGTGATGTCGGTCTCGCTCGGGGCGGGCAGCAAGTTGCCGGCGTATTGCACGTCATTGGGAAGGGTGCTGCTGGCGCATCTGCCGCACGACGAGCAGGACGCCTACCTGGCGCGCACGGCCCTCGCACCGCGCACCGAGCACACGGTAACCGACCGCGGCGCGCTGCGCGCCGTGCTGGCGCAGGTGCGCGAGCAGGGGTATGCGCTCAATAACGAGGAACTGGAACTGGGCCTGCGCTCGATCGCGGTGCCGGTGCGCGGCGCATCGGGCCGCGTGCTGGCCGCGCTGAATGTCGGCGCCCAGGCCACGCGGGTGTCGCCCGAGCGGATGGTGGACGAGTTCCTGCCCGTGCTGCGCCGTAGTGCGCAGGAACTGTCGATGCTGGTACCCTGACTGGCAGGGTCGGACGAGGCGCAGGAACGCTTGACCAGCTGTGCACGCTCGACCACCCGGAGCGAAAAAATTCTCCGCCGCCCTGGCCGCGTAGATTGCCGGCGGCACCGCCAGGGACCGGGTCTTGCACCTGCTGGCCACGCCGCAGATCGAGGCCGGCGGCGATAATCCGTCCGACATGCGGTCCAACTGACACACATCGGCGCCCAAATCTTGGGCGACCTTGTAGGTAATCAATTTAGCTGCGCACCACAAGACTAGAATTCGCTTGTCTGCATCGGCGGCCCGATTGTACCGCCTGCTGGAGGATCGATGGACAGTCCTGGACCACGAAGCATTGACGCTGGAAGCGACCCGAGACGTCGGGCGCTTGCCCATGCGCGGACGGCGGCGGTGCGGCGGACCGAGTCCGGCGTCTTCGCGATCCTGTTCGTGCCGCTGCTGTTCATCATCATCGGCTTGTTCGGAATGGCGCTGGACCTGGGCTTCGTCTATCACCGGAAGGCCGAACTCCAGGCCATCGCACAGAAGGTCGCGCTGACGGCGGCGCGGGAACTGAACGGCACCGGCGCCGGCGTCACGGCGGCGCTGGGCCGGGCCGCGGCCGAGGCGCGACGCAGAAAGTTCGATTATGGCCGTAGCGTCAGCTGGAGCGATGCGGCGATCACGTTCAGCAATACGCCCGCCGCGGGCGCCGAATGGGTCACTGCCGAGGTGGCACGAAGCGCGCCGGACAACAAGTACTACGTCAAGGTCGATACCGGCGCCCTGGCCCAGGCCGTGGGCGTGGTCGACACGATATTCATCAAGATCCTTGCCAGCGCGTTGGCCACGGTCGCCGTGAACGACCGCGCCATCGCCGGACGCTCGACGATCAACGTCACGCCCCTGGCAATTTGCGCGATGTCGCCGGAGGCCGCCACGGCGCGCGCGAATCCGGGCCCGCCGGTTGCCGTCGAACTGGTCGAATACGGATTCCGGCGCGGCGTCAGCTACGACCTGATGCAGCTCAATCCGGATGGCGTCACGCCTGCGAACTTCGTGCTCGATCCCCTGGCGCCGCCAGGTGGCCTGGGTTCGGCCTCGAATACCGGCGCCAGCGCGGTCGCGCCGTTCCTCTGCACCGGCCGCATGTGGGTGCCCCGCGTTAGCGGCGGCGCCATCCGGGTGGGCTCGCCCTTCCCCCTCGCGCTCCTCTACCATGCGCTGAACGCGCGCTTCGACCAGTACACGGACGGCAGGTGCGTCGCCGCCGGCGCGCCGCCCGACTACAACATCAAGGCCTACTCGCACGGCGCCAGCGGCGGCGCATCCTGGATGAGTCCACGTGCCGGCAGCCCGAGCGCCACGCCATCGACATCCGGCGGCCGCCTGCACACGATCGCGGACCTGTCGACACCGCCCGCGGGGACGGCGCCGGGCGCCTATGGCCCGCTATGGGCCCATGCCAGGGCGGTCAAGTTCGCCGACTACGTGGCCGGCTCCCCCGAACCCGAGGGCGGCTATGCCACCTTCGCCACCAGCGACTGGAAAAGCCTCTATCCTGCGTCCCCGATGGTGGCAGCCTCGGGCTATCCGGCCCGGCTGCAGCCCCATCAGGCAGCGTCGGGAAGCACCTATGCCGCTCCGTCGGACGACAACCTGGGTATTGCGGTGCTGGGCCGGCGGGTAATGCATGTCCCGCTGCTGCGCTGTCCGGTCGCCGCGGGGGCGAACGTCGGCGCAACCGCCGTCGCGATCGGCAAGTTCTTCATGACCATACCGGCGTCGAGCACGAGCATCCACGCCGAGTTCGCGGGCATCGTCCCCGAACACAGACTGACCGGCCAGGTGGTCCTGTACCCATGACGCCCATGTCTCCATGCAAGCGCAGGCCAGGCGCCGCCGCAGCTGTCGAGGTGGCGCTGCCGCCGCCCTTCTTCGTCCTGCTGTCGTCGCGTGCTCCGTTCCCGGGGCGCGGCTTCCGGCATTCCACGACGGTGCACAAGGCCGCACAGCATGCGCAGCGCTATCTCGCCACCATCTCCAGGGACGAAATGCGCGCCCCGGCCCTGGCGCCGGCCGCCGCCGAAATCGCCCGCGACATCGCCGGGATCGCGCTCGCCGGACCCGACCCCGGGCAGACTTTGTCACGGGTCGCAGTCCAGCGTGGCGGCAAAAGCTGCTCGGGAGTGAAATCCGACCTGCTCCCGGAAACCGTGGCTGCCATCGTGCGCATGGATATGTTCGACCCGGTGTTCGAGGGCGCCGTCGTACGCCACAAACTTGTGCCGACCGCGTATCCGGAATTGCGCTATGGCGGCAATTGACATGCAGCGCCGACCGTCATGCATGCCTGGTACGCGTCAGGCTGGCGTGGCTGCGGCCGAATTCGCCCTTCTTGCAATCCTTTTCTTTACACTTGTTATCAGCGTCATGGAACTGGCGCGCGCCGTGTACGTCTTCAACACGATGTACGAAGCGACCCGGTATGCCGCGAATGCCGCATCGATGACGAGCCATCGCGACACGGCGGCGCTCGACCGCATCCGGCAGCACGCGATGCTGCGCACGTCACCGGGCAGCCTGTTGCTCGGAGCGCCTGTCGGCGACCAGAACGTCAGGATCGACTACCTGTCGCTGCGCCGCGAGGACGACGACAGCATGACCCTGCAAGAGATTCCCGCCGGTGCCCTCCCTCTCTGCCCCAGGCAGAACCGCGAGATCTGCATGCGCGATCCGCATGCCGCCAACTGCATTCGTTTCGTTCGCGCGCGCATCTGCGCCGACGACGACGAGACGCAGTGCGACGCAGCCTCGTTCGGCACCTTCCTCCCCCTGCTGTCATTGCGCTTCGACGTGCCGCGCGCGACCACGGTGCGGCTCACCGAGTCGTTCGGCTCGATGCCGGAAGGTACGCCGTGCCTGTGACGCCTGCCGCTGTGCGCGGGCGCTCGACGACGTCCCGAAAAACGCTGCGCCAGCGCCGCATACGGCAAACATGATCCCGCGGTGGTAAGCTGCTGCGCGCAAAGCATGCGCATGCTGCGCGCGCATCGCATTTTCGCGTTCGCCCCTGCGACGCGAGAAGTACGTAACCACGAACCAAGAAGACCCCTATGCTCACTACCCTGCTCGACTGGTTTCTCCACCTCGACCGCCACCTGGCCGTGCTCGCGGCCGAATACCAGATCCTCGTCTACGTCCTGCTGTTCGCCGTGATCTTCGTCGAAACCGGCGTCGTCGTGATGCCTTTCCTGCCTGGCGACTCGCTGCTGTTCGTAACCGGCGCACTGGCGGCAAAAGGCATGCTTGCGCTGCCAATCCTGATCCCGCTCCTGATTGTCGCGGCGGTCATCGGCGACATCGTCAACTTCGCGATCGGCACGCTGTTTCGCAACCGGGTCAAGCACGGCTACCGGCTGCGCTTCATCAAGCCGGAACACATCGCCCACACCGAGCGCTTTTTCGAGCGCCATGGCCCCAAGACCATCGTGCTGGCGCGCTACGTGCCGATCGTGCGCACCCTGGCCCCCTTCGTGGCCGCGCTGGGCAGCATGCGCTATCGGACCTTCCTGTCCTATAACGTGGCCGGCGGCACGCTGTGGGTGGTGTCGCTGACGGTCGCCGGTTTCGCCTTCGGCAATATCACCTGGGTCAACGACAACCTGACGGCGGTCATCATGGCGATCATCGTGCTGTCCCTGGTGCCCGGCATCGCGGCCTGGCTGCAAGAGCGCCATCGCGCGAAACGCGAGGCGTGATCCGTTTCTCGGGCACGAATGCGAGTCTGCGGTAGATGGCAGGGTTCAGCGCCAGGTCGCTTCGCCCCTTGTTACCGCGAAAGAAGTCGATCCGCACGGGGGCGACGACAGGCAATGCGGTGCCATCCAGCGCCACGATCAAGGTCATGCGTGGATCGAAGAAACGATTGGTGCGCACCACCTGGAGCACCGTGACGGTGGTCCCCGATTGCAGCGGCAGCCGGAAGCCGACTTCGGGGCCCCGCACGCCTGGCGGTGGAATCAATGTGATGTAATCGACAGGCGCTTGTGCGGTTTGCCTGACACCGTAGGCGTCGAGCGGACCGACCACGAGATAGCGCGCTCCGGGTATGGCCCTCGATTGCGGTTCGGCGCCGGCATCCTGGTGTGCCTCACGCACGTCGCAGCCGATCAGAACGCCCATCAATAAGAAAAGGATTCGCATGCCCGATCATGGCGGCAGTCGGCCCATGCGAATTTGATGGGCCGCAGGCCTGGCCGCAGCCACGATCTTCCCGCGCGTGGCCGCACTCCACCATGTCAACACCATGGGGTGGGCGGGGCGGCGACCGGCAGTGCAAACGCGGGCGGGTCGTGACAGTCGTGACGCGCACGGTCGACATCGTCAACATGGCGCCGGCAGGCTGGCTGCCGGCGCCGGGCCTGTCTAGAACCTGTATGTCAGGCTCGCACGGATCGTCCGACCGAACAACGGCCGTGCAACGCCGCGATTGCGTGTCCCATCCGGCGACAAGAGATCCGAAAACAGCGGATCGCCTTCGGTGAAGGTCAGCGAATCGCGCAGGTTTGCCACGTGCACCTGCGCCATCAGGCGCGGGGTGACCTCGTACTGTGCGCCCAAATTGATGATGCTGTACGACGGCAGCAGGGTGACATTGGTATCGGTCGCCTCGGAGAAGCGGTCGCCCGTGTACTGGTATTGCCCATAGATCGTCAGCGGCAGGCCGGTCAAGGCGCGCAGATCGTACGACGGCGTGAAGTTGGCCATGAACTTCGCCAGGCGCCGCGGACGGCGGCCATCCTCGCTCACCTGCACGTAGTGGTAACCCGTGATGACGCCGTCCGGCGTCTTGTCTTCCTGCGTGAAGGTATAGTTGGCGCCTTCGATCTTGGGCTGCTGGACCAGGAAGTTCCCTTTCAGTTCCAGGCCGTCGATGAAGCGCGGCCGGTAGGTCAGCTCGACCTCGGCGCCCACGTTCTCGACACCGCGCTTGTACAGCTGCGCCACTTCGGGGCAGGAATTGATCTGGGTGACGCCGCCGATCGCCGAGCACTGGCTTGATTCGATGTCGCGATAGATGTTGACCGCGCTGCGTGGCGAGAACTTGTTGTAGAACACCGCCACCGACGTCCCGAATTCGCGCGTCATGTAGCGCACGCCGCCTTCATACTGGCGGATGCGCTCGACCGCGTCGATGTCGACCGGCTCGCCGTTGGCGCTGATGGTGCCGGCCGCGCTCAGGTCGACCAGGTCGCCCACGCTCGGCAGGCGGAACGAGCTGGAGGCCAGCGCATAGACCGACAGCGGCCGGCTGATGCTGTAGTTGGCGCCGATCGACCAGCCGACCGCATCGAACTTCTTCTTCAGGCTGCGCGCGGCGGAAGGAAAGAACACCTCGTTGTCGGCGGTCGTATCGCCGGTCGAGCCGACCACCACATCGGCCGGGGTCAGGTCGAGCGCCGTCTCGCGGTTGCGGCGCACCACGTTCGCATCCAGGCTCTGCCAGCGCACACCGGCATCGATGCGCAGGCGCTTGTTCATCGTTTCCCAATGGTCGAGCAGGTACACCGCCCGGCCATCGCCCTTGAAGTCGGCCAGGTGGCCGTTCCAGCCCGGCAGGATCGCACCGCCCAGCGTCAGCGACGGCCCCACCTGCTGGCCGCCTGCGTCCACCGCGATCAGGTCGGCCAGGCGGCTGCGCGCGGCGCTTTCGCCCACCAGCAGCCCGGTCTGGAAGTTGACGTCATACGTGTAGCGGCTGCCGTAGACGCCGAAGGTCACGTCGTGGGTGCCGGCGGCCTGGAAGGTCTTTTGCGCCTGCAGGTCCAGCACATTGCTGCTGGCGTCCATCTTGGCGATGTACGGGATCAGGAAGTTCAGGTAGGCGTCGCCCGCGACCGCCGAGCCGTCGTTGGTCCAGCGCCCCTGCACGCCGCTGGCCTTGGCGTAGTTGCGGATGAAGTCCTCGCGGCTGATATTGGCGAAGGCCGAGCAGGCGCCATTGGCGGGCACGTTGAAGTAGCCGACCAGCTTGGCGTTATCGAGGTTGCAGTTCAGGGCCGCGCCGTGGGCCGGCGAGATCACGTCGTTCTGGTAGCGCGCATTGAGAAAGTTGCTGGCGCTGGCAGTATCGTTGCCGGTGAAGACGGCGTTGAAGCCGCTGCCGCCGCCGGTGTGGCGCAGGTTGGCCGACAGCTTGATCCCCGAGTCGAGCACGTGGGTCGCCTTGGCGCTGAACATGCGGAAGTTCGGGTGCAGGCCGTCGGCCTGGTCGATCTCGCGGCTGCCGTACTCGCCGAGCATGGTGAAGCGGCGGTTATAGGGCGAGGCCGTGGTGCCGCTACCGAAGTCGATCCCGAGCGGCTCGATCGAATCGTTGTTCAGCACCGTCGGATTGGCCGGCGTGCCGCTCTGGGTAAAGCGCGGCACCGAGATCGGCAGGTTCTGGTAGAACGCGGTGCGGTCGTTCAGGTAGTGGCCGTCGAGGCGCAGCGTGGTGCGCTTGTTATCGCTGGTGAAGATCAGGTTGCCGCGTACCTGGCCGCCCTGGTCGGCCGTGTAGCCGGTATCGCGGATGCCGTCGCTGCGGCGGTAGAAGCCGCCGATGGCGCCGGTCAGGTTGTCGTTGATCGGGCCCGAGACGAAGGCGTCGTGGCGCCAGAAGCCGTAGTCGGCGTACTCGATCTTGTAGCCCGCTTCCAGGCTCTTGCCGCCGGTGCGGGTGATGTGGTTGACAGTGGCGCCCAGGCCGTTCGAATACAGGATGCCGCCGGGGCCGCCCTTGACCGCCTCGACCGCTTCGGTCATCAGGTCATCGCGCACCAGCACGTCATTGTTCATGAACGGCACTTCCGGTTCTTCATACGCCGGCAAGCCGTCGATCAGCTGCGGCGAGAAGCGGAACCCCCCGGCCACCGGCAGCCCGCGCACCGTGATGTTGTTGCCGGCTTCGCCGGCCGTGCTGCCCTCGGCGTAGATGCCGGGCAGGTTGCCGAGCAGGTCGGCAGTACTGATCGGCGCCAGGCGCTGCATCTCTTCCGCGCTGATCGTATTGATCGAAAAAGTCGCGTTCTTCTTGCTGGTGGTCTGGGTGACACCGGTGACGATGACGACGGCGGCGCCGTCTTCGGCCTGGGCCTGGGCCTGGGCTTGGGCTTGGGCCTGGGCTTGGGCTTGGGCCTGGACTTGGGCTTGGATTGGGGCTTGGGTTTCGGCGGCGGCGCTGGTGGCTTGCTGCTGGGCGAAGGCCAGTGCCGGCATCAGGCCGATGATCAGGGCGGCCGAGCGGCCGATATAGGATGAAATCGAGTAAGGCATGGAAGCGTCTCCTGAGGGTGGTTTTATATACTGCTTTTGTGTTCAAGAACTGTTGCCGTGCTCACGACAGCTGCTAGCTGTCCATCGTTGTCATGAGCGACCGGCCAAAGCACGCCGGACACCGCTATACCGCACCGGGCGCCGCCGGTTCGGCGCCTGGCATGACTTCGTTCAGATACGGCAGGTCGGCGCCGCGGCGCGCGCAGGTGATGGCGGCGGCGCGCGCCGCGAACGCCAGCGCCGCGCGCAGTTCGTCGGCGCCGATGTCCTGCACCGCCTGGCGCGTGAGTCGCCCGGCGCGCTGGAGGCAGGCCAGCAGGCCGGCCTGGAAGGTGTCGCCGGCGCCGACGGTATCGACCACCGTCACCGCCACGGCCGGCAGCGTAAACGCCGGCAGCGCGCGGGTCGCCGCCAGGACGCCCTGCTCGCCCCGGGTGACCACCACCAGCGCCACGCCTGCCTCCAGCGCCCGCTCGACGAAGTCGGACAGGCCCAGCCCCGGATACAGGGCGTGGATGTCTTCTTCGCTCACCTTGAGCACGTCGGCGCGCTCCTGCATCCAGCCGAGCGCTTCGCGCCAGCGGTCGACGCGTGGCTCGATCGTCAGCCGCACATTGGGGTCGTACACGATCAGGCTGCGGCGGCGCTGGCGGTCGACCAGCGCGCGCAGGGTCGAGGCGACCGGCTCCACCACGATGCAGTACGAGCCGACGTGGATCGCCTGGGCGTCGTGCGCGACGAGCGCGAGGTCGGCCGGATGCACCATGCGCTCGGCGGTATCATTGCCATAGAACGCATAGTGCGGCACGCCCCGGTCGTCGACGCTCACCATCACCAGGGCCGAGGGTGCGTCGGGACGCGGCGCGGCGTCAAGATTGACACCCTCGGCCTGCAGCGCCGCGTGCAGCTTGCGGCCGAACATGTCCTTTGAGAGGCCGCCGAAGAACTGGGCGCTGCCTTGCAAGCGCGCCAGGCCGATCGCCAGGTTGAAGGGCGAACCGCCCTGGCGCGCGGACAGCTCGATACCGGCCGCGACTTCTTCACGCGCGAATACGTCGAATAACGCTTCTCCACATACGACAATCATGCAACCTCCGAATGACCATTGAAACCGTTGAGCTGGATAGCCCCGGCCGCCGGCGCCTGCGGCTCGATGCGCGCGCCGTCGGGGCCGAACACATGCAGCGCACCGGCGACGGGCCTTACCGCCCAGGCGCTGCCGGCGACGGGCGGCGCATCCTTGACCGATACCACCAGCGGCTTGGACAAGCCGGCCACGTCGAGGTGCACGTGCGACTCGGCCCCCAGGCGCTCGACCAGCACCACCACGCCGCGCAATGGGCCGTCCGGGTCGGGCACCAGGTGTTCAGGGCGGACGCCGGCGGTGACCGCCTGGCCGGCGGCGTCGAGCCGCGTCCAGCCGAGCGCCACCGCGCCCAGCGCCAGCCGGCCGGCGCCGTCGAGCGTGGCCTCGACCAGGTTCATCTTGGGCATGCCGATGAAGCCGGCGACGAAGACGTTGGCGGGCCGTTCGTACAAGGCCATCGGCGCGCCGATCTGCTGCACCCCGGACGGACCCAGCACCACGATGCGGTCGGCCAGGGTCATGGCCTCGACCTGATCATGGGTGACATAGACCATGGTCGCGCCGAGCTGCTTGTGCAGGCGGGCGATCTCGACCCGCATATCGGCGCGCAGCGCCGCGTCGAGGTTCGACAGCGGTTCGTCGAACAGGAAGGCGCGCGGTTTGCGCACGATGGCGCGCCCGATCGCCACGCGCTGGCGCTGGCCGCCCGACAGTTGCGGAGGCCGGCGCTCCAGCAGGTGCTCGAGCTGGAGCATGCGGGCGACCTCGTGCACCGCCAGCTTGATCTCCGCCTTCGGCACCCGCGCCAGGCGCAGGCCGAAGGCGATATTCTCGAACACGCTCATGTGGGCATATAGCGCATAGTTCTGGAACACCATCGACAGGCCGCGCCGCGCCGGTGGCGTGTCGTTGACCCGTTCGCCGTCGATGGAAATCTCACCGGCGCTGATCTCTTCCAGCCCAGCGATCATGCGCAGGACCGTCGACTTGCCGCAGCCCGACGGACCGACCAGCACGACGAACTCGCCGTCGCCGATCGTGAAGTCGATGTTCTTGAGGATGTGGTTGCTGCTCTTGCCGGGGTAGGTCTTGCCGACGCCGGCCAGCTTGATGGATGCCATGCTGATGTCCTTGATTAACGTCCTGCGCCGGCTGGCTGTGCGGGGACAACCGACTTGCCGTTCGATGCCCCCATCCGCCAGACCTTCAGCTTCACGATGCGGTCGCCCGGCGCCGCGTTCAAGGCCAGGCCGGTCGCATCCAGCCGGCTCGGGTAGACCCGGCTGGTCAGGCTCTTGCGTTCGTTCAGGTAGGCCTCGACCATCGAGCGGTCGAGGAAGACGCGCAGGCGCAGGTGCTCGCCGCGCGCATCGAAGGCGCCGCCCTGCACGCCGCGCGAGCGTGCGTCCGGGTCGAGCGTGGTGTGGGTACGGTCGATCTCGAAGCGCTTGTTCGCCGGGTCGATCGACAGGATCGTGCGCTCGGCATTGTCCGGCGTCTTGCGCAGCACCAGAGCGCGCGCCGCGGTGCTGGCGGGCCCCGGCGCCAATTCCAGTTCGACCTCGAGCAGGTCGCCCTTGACGCCTGCCAGGCGCGCCGCGGCTGTAGCTGGCGTCACGTCGCTCAGGTCCAGCAGCAATTCCTGGCGCAGGCTGGCCAGCTCGGCGATCGGCGCCAGGCGCAGGTCGCCGTCCGCACCGATGCCCAGCGTGATCGGCAGCCCGGCATTGTGGGCCCAGCCGCTATCCCATTCCTGCTGCGCGGTGCGCTGGCCCTGGGCGATCGAGAACACGATGCTGCGTCCGGTCTTCGGATCGACGAAACCGCTCGGGCCCGAGAAGTGGCCTTCTCCCAGGTCGAACACGCGCGGCGCCTCGCTGTCGGGAATGAAACGCGCGCTGGCGCTATCGAACACGCCGGTCCAGTAATAGGCTTGCGCCTTGACATCGACCAGGAAGGCGTGGCGCGGCCGGCCATCCTTGCCCTTCCCGATCGGCAGCAGCAAGGGCAGCTCCCAGGTGCGGTCGAAGGCCGGGTACTTGACCGGGTCGATCGTAAACAGCGGCCCGCGCGCGTTCCAGTTCATCAGGTCGGTCGATTCGTAGACCAGGGCGGTGCCGCTGCGGCCTGGCTCGCGCGACGCGACCAGCTGGAACCAGCGGTCGCCCTCCTCGTCCCGGAACACGAAGGGGTCGCGGAAATCGCCCTTGCGGCCCTTGCCCTCCTCCTGCACGGTCACCGGCACCGGATGCTTTTCCCACTGCACCAGTTCGGGGTCGCCGGGATTTTTCGGCCACGCCACGCCGCTGCGCTCGCGCACCGGCGCCGAGTCGTTACCGGCCGTGAAGAACAGCGTCGGCGTGCTGTCTTTCTTGTACGTCGCGCTGCCCGACCAGATGCCGTCCGGCGCCAGCGTATCGTCTTCGGGCGCGAGCGCCATCGGCAGCTCGCGCCAGTGCACCATGTCCGGGCTGATCCAGTGGCCCCAGTGGATCTGGTGCCAGAACGGGCCGAACGGATTCTTCTGGAAGAACAGGTGGTACCGGCCCTTGTAGTAGAACGCGCCATGCGGCTCGTTCATCCAGCCGAAATCGGGCATCGCGTGGTACTGCGGGCGATGGCGGTCGCCGGAGAACACGGCGGCATCGATCGTGAGGTCGGCGCGCGCCAGTTGCGGCGCCCTGCCGCCGCGCGCGGCCAGATCGGCGCGCATCGCGGCCGCGACCGTCGCCGCGTCGCGCGCGCCGGCCTCGATGCGCACCTCGTCCATCAGGCCGAGGAAGGTATTCATTTCGAACACGTCGGCCACCTTGCGCGGCTCGGAATGGCGGCCGATCGTCAGGCCGCGCGCCGGCACGGTGAAAGCGCCCTCCTTCGGCCCGGCGCCGCTTGCCACCAGTTCGCCGTCGAGGAAGAGCCGCACGCGCCGGCCGCGCGGATCAATGCTGGCCGCCACGTGCGACCAGCGGTCTTTTGGCAGCTTGCGGTCGTTCACGCGCAGGTCGAACTCGCGGGCGCCGAACCCAAGCTTGATGCCCCAGGCGCCAAACCGGTACATGCCGAACGAGAAGCCGGACCTGGCCTGTTCGTCATACTGGCTCACAAAGCCCGAATACTGGCCGCCATCACCCCACTCGAAGGCATGCGGTGCGACCCAGGCGCTGATCGTCCAGCCGGCGGCCAACTGCTGCGCCGACAGGCCGGGCGCCTCGATATCGGTCGAGTAGCCGTCGAACAGCAGGCAGCCGCCCTTGATGCAGGCGCGCGCGGCGCGCCATTGCGGATCCGAATTGGGCTTGTAGCGCGCTTCGTTGAATACGAAGCTCACCGGATCGCGGCGCTTGGACACCGCTTCGAGCGTGTCGCGGCCGCGGCCTTCGTCCAGTCTCCAGGTGGCCAGTGGCTGGCCGGGCGTTGCGGGCGCGGCGCCGATGGCGGCCGCGGGCAACAATGAGGCCAGCAACAGCGCGAAGCCAGTCTTCAGGGATGGTTTCACCGGGTCTCCTTGGTTGTTTGGATGGCCGCTCGTCGGCGGCCTACTTCGTGTCTATCGTTGTCATTCGTGGCCGGAAGAATCGGCCAGCCGGTAGCGCCCATTCTCAAGGCGCAGCGGGATCGGATCGCTGATCTGGCCGACGAACTGGCCGTTCGCGCCGGTATCGAGGAAGGCCATCAGGCAGTCGTTGCCGGTCAGCGGGTCGCGCAGGATCTTGCCGGCGTAGCGCCTGCACGGCACATCGCCGTCGAGGAAACCTTCGGCCGGCGTCCATGGACCGAGTGGATGGTCGGCCACCAGGTAATGGGTGCCGGACACGCCGCCGCCGTGGCCGGCGCGCTGGGCCTCGGACCAGTGTTCGCGCACATTGCAGAAGGTGCAGAACCAGCGGCCGTCGCGCTCGAATACCTGCGGCACCTCGAGCTGGCCGTAGTGGCCGCCCCCGTACACCGGCGCGGTCGCTTCCCAGTGCAGCAGGTCAGTCGAGACGGCATGGCCGATCACGCCGCGCGCGTACTTTTCGCCATCCTTGCGGCGCGCGGTGAAGAACATATGGTAGGCGCCATCGATCTTCTCGGGCAGCACCCATGGATCGCGCAGCGCGCGGTCGTGCCAGCTGCCTTCGGCGAATTCCTCGTAGTAACGTTCATCGAGGTCCAGCGCCAGGCCGTCGCCGACCCGGGTCCATGGGCCGTCGATGCTGTCCGAGGTGGCGTGGCCGATGCGCTGGCGCATGCCGTTCTCGCTGCGGCTGGTGCCGGTATAGAACAGGTGGTAGCAGCCTTCGGCGCGGATCACCGACCCGGTCCAGGTGGTGAAATCGTCCCAGGCCGGGCCGGCCGACGGCTGGAACACGGTGCCGCGATAATCCCAGTTGCGCAGGTCGCGCGAGACGGCGTGGCCGACCGACACGTTCCAGTGGCGCAGGTCGGGGTTGCCGATGGCGCGGTCGGCCTGCAGCATGAACAGGTGCTGTTCGCCGTCCTCCTCGAAATGCCAGAAGTCCCAGATGAATTTGTCGTCGATGCTCAGTGTCATTGTGGTTAGCGAGAGTAAAAGTAAGGCCTTAGCCCTTGATGCCGGAACCCGCCACCGAGGCGACGAACTGGCGTTGGAATGCGAGGAATACCGCCAGCACCGGCAGGGTCACCACCGACGCGTAGGCCATGATCTGGCCCCAGGAGTTGGACCGCCCGAAGAACTGCTGGATGCCCGGCTGCACCGGCCGCGCGGCCTCGCCCTGGACCACCATGATCGGCCACAGGTACTGGTTCCAGGCGGCGATGAACAACACGATGGCGGCGGTGGCGATCACCGGCCCGCTATTGGGCAGGATGATCCTGAAGAACAGGGCCCAGGGGCCGGCGCCATCCATCTTGGCCGCCTCGTCGAGTTCGGGCGGAATATCGCGGAAGAACTGATAGAACAGGAACACGCAGAAAGCATTGGCCAGGAAGGGGATGATCTGCACGTGCAGGCTGTTGAACCAGCCGGTCTGCCAGGTGAGCATGCCCGCCTCGAAGCCCGGCCACGGCAGGCGCGCGACCAGCGACAGCAGCGGGATGGCGATGACCTCGAACGGGATCACCATCATCGCCACCACCACCGACAGTACCGCGCCGCGGCCGCGCCAGCGCATGCGGCTGAGGGAAAAGGCCAGCATGCTGTTGACCAGGATCCCGCCCACCACCACCAGCGCCGCGATGATGGTCGAATTGAGCAAGAACAGCGGCAGGTTGCTGCGCTCGAAAATGGCGGCGTAGTTGGCCAGCGACCAGCCGGCGTCCGGCACATAGCTGGTCCAGCTGGCGAGGTTGGCGAAGATGGCGTCGTCGTGCTTGAACGAGGCCGCGAACATGAACAGCAAGGGAGTCGCGAACACGACGCCGAGCGCGCACATGGCCAGCAGCATGGGTAGACGCAGCAGGGTCCGGCGAATCATGCTTGTCATTTACTTGCTCCTTTCGCCAGCAGCATTCGTTGCAGCAGCGAGACCAGCAGCACGATGCCGAAGAACACCACGGTGATGGTCGATCCATAGCCGATGTCCTGCTGCCTGAAACCGCTGCGCACCGCGTGGTAGACCACGGTGGTGGTCGAATCGAGCGGCCCGCCCGAGGTCATCACGTCGACCTGCGTGAACAGGCCGAAGGCCATCAGCATGGTCGACACCAGCACGAACACGATGGTGTTGCGCAGGCCCGGCAGGGTGACGTGTACGAAACGCTGCCACGCGTTGGCGCCCATCAGCGTGGCCGCCTCGTACAGCTCCGACGAGATCGACTGCAGCCCGGCCAGGAACACCAGCATCTGGAAACCGGCGCCCTGCCAGGCCGACATGATGGCGATCGCCAGCAGCGCGTGGCTGCTTTCTCCCAGCCAGTCGGGGCCGGCGTCGGGGTTGCCGCTGAGCGCGCGCAGCAACTCGTTGAGGAGGCCGCGGTCGGTATTGAGCATGAACGACCACACGATCGACGCCACCACCATCGAGGTCACCACCGGCGCGAAATACACGGTGCGAAAGAAGATCCGCCCGGCCATGCGCTGGTTGACCAGCAGCGCCAGGCCGAGCGCCACGCCGCACTGCAGCGGCAGCACCAGCAGCGCGAACAGGAACGTATTGATCAGCGAGCGATAGAACAGCGGATCGGTGGCCGCCAGCACCACCCGGCGCTCACCGAGCTCGAATTGCCAGGCCGGCCGGTAGCCGGCCAGTGCGGGCTGGGCCTGGCGCACCTGGCGCCACGTGGGATAGCGCAGGCCTTCTTCGTCGCGCTGCACATCGCCCGCCGCATTGCGCAGCGGCGCCACCGTCGTCACCTGCAACGCCAGCAGTCGCGCGTAGTTATCCATTCCCACGTAGCGGGTGGGCTCGGGCGACACCAGGCGGTGATTGGTGAAGGTGGCCGCCGCCGCCAGCAGCAGCGGCAGCAGCACGAATACGCCGAACAGGATCAACGCCGGCCCGGCGAAGCCGCTCACCGCCAGCGGATGGTCCCGACCAAGTATCGTCTTCATTTGCTGGCCGCCTCTCGTGCGTGGCTATTGCGATAGCCGTTGTTGCGCGCGATGTCGTACTCGATCGCTTCGACCGCCTCGTCCATCGCGTCGTCGGGGTCCTTGCCGCCGCGCAGGTCGGACATGGCTTTCTCGAATGCCGCCGAGATCGCGGGATAGGCCGGCGTGGCCGGCCGCGCCACCGCATAGCGGGCCGCGAAATCGAAATAGATGCGGCCATCGCCGCCCGGGCGATAGCGCTCGGTGAGCGCCGCCGCTTCCAGCGTGACCGGAATCAGGCCGGTGGCGCGCGACATGGCCGCCATCTCGGGCGCCGACAGCACGTGGGCCAGGAACGCGGCCGCGCCTTCCGGATGCCGGCAATTGCGCGCGATCGCCCATTGCCATGAGGCGGCGCCGACCCGCGGGCCGTGGCCGAAATCGGGCGGCGGCATGACCACCAGGTCGTCGCCGAAACGCTTGGCATAGTCGCGCGCCTTCCATGAGCCGGTGTACTGGATCAGCGAGCGGCCCTGTTCAAAACCCTTCTCGTCGGCCGGGTTGCGTTCGGCCAGGCGCTCCTTGAACAGGCGCGCGTAGTAGCGCGCCACGCCCAGCGCCGGCGCGCCATTGAGCACCCCGTCCACGCGCCGGTAATCGGCGCGGTCGATCAGGTCGGCGCCGGCGCTCTGGAACCAGGGCGAGAAACCATAGCTGACCCATTCGCCCTTGGCCTTGCCGTTGAGGTCGAGCGGAAAGCGGTAGCGACCTGCGCGCTTGGCTTTCGCGACGATGTCGTACAGTTCCTGCGCCGTGTAAGGGTGCTCGATGGTGGCCGCGCGCACGCCTTCGCGCGCCAGCGCCGAGCGGCGCGCGAACAGGGCCAGCACCACATCGAACTGGCCGACGCTGTACAGACGGCCGTCGTACACGCCACGGCCGCCCGGCAGCAACGGCTCTACGACCGCCGCGGGCAGCAAGTCGTCAAGCGGGCGGATATTACCGGCCCAGGCAAAGTTGGGCACCGCCGGCTGGTCGATCGTCATCACGCACGGCAGGTGGCCCACCAGCGACGCGGCGGTGACCGATTCGGTGTAAGAACCCTGGGGGATCGATTCGACCACCACTTTCCAGCGGTCCTGGCTGCGATTGAAACGCTCGACCATCTGGCTGCTGGCGACCATTTCGGCATCGCCCGTATCGTGGCGCCAGGCCTTGATCTCGACCGGCGCGGCCTGCGCGTGACAGGCCAGCGCATGGCAGGCCAACGCTGCGGTCAGGGACAACAGGAGCGGCTTCATCGGCGCGTGCCTTTCGCCTTGGCCGGCGCGCTCAGGGTACCGCGCAGCACCGGGCGGCAAGCCACGCGCACCATGCCGGCATCCTGGTCGCCGCCGAGGGCCCGGCGCGCCGCCAGCTCGCCGATCTCGCGGTATGGCAGCGCGACCGTGGTGAGACCCGGATCGAGGGCCTCGGAGATCAGGCGAAAATCGTCGAAGCCGACCACCGAGACATCCTCGGGCACCCGCAGGCCGCGCCGCTGCAGGATGAAGATCACGCGCATCGCCATCTTGTCGTTGCCGCACAGGATGGCGCTGGGGCGGTCGGCGCCGGCGACCAGGCCGTCGATCGTGGTGTCGAGCTGGGCGAATTCGTCCTCGGCCTCGGTAGCGCCGTGCAGCAGCCAGTCGGCACGCGGCGCGACGCCATGCTCCTGCATCGCGCGCTGGAAACCCTGCATCCGCAGGCGGGTCGCGACCATGTCTTCGATCAGCTGGAGAAAGGCGATCTTGCGATGGCCGGCCTGCAGGACGGCGGCGGCGGCGGCGTGCCCGCCTGCCTCGTCGTCGGGCACCACTTGCGGGTAGCGCGGCTCGGCCTCGAAGCAGTTGGCCAGAACAGTCGGCGTCTGCCCCAGCATTTCGTTGAGGGTGATCTCGCGGTGGAATGGCGTGGCGAAGATGATCGCCTCGACCCGCCGTGCGCGCATATCGGCCACCAGGCGGCTGGCGACATCGGCACGTCCGCCGGTCTCGCCGATGATCAGCATCTTGCCCATTTCCTCGCACACCGACTGGATGCCCTTGATGATCTCGGACGAATCGGGCGTGGTGGTGAGTTTTTCAGCGATCACGGCGACCAACCCGGTCGGCACGCCGCGCAACATGCGCGCCGCCGCCGACGGCGCGAAATCGAGCGCCTGCATGGCTTGCTCGATGCGGGTGCGGGTCTTTTCCGACACGCTGCTCGCGTCGTTGAGCACCCGCGATACGGTCTTGATCGATACGCCGGCCTTTTCAGCGACGTCGTGGATAGTGGACAAGCTGTCTCCTTGGGCCTGCGGCCTATGCATCGGATCAACTGGTTCCAGAACCTCGCCCCGGCCAATTGTCCAACGTTGTCATTTTTAAGGATGCTATCGCCTTTCCGCGCCCGGGTCAACAGGCGACATGTCGAAAACGGTTACCGATGTGGGGCGTGGCTGTCGCTTGCCGTGCGGGACGAGGTCGGCGCCCGGTCAGCCTGGAGGCGCTCCATCTCGGTTGTGATCTGCTCAAGCGCTGCGCTACGTTGCCACCAACCGCGACCGCGCCGATCTCGCCGTACCCGTGCCTGCGGCACGGCGAGTGCGCGCACTCGCCGCCAGCGGTGATCACGTCATCGTCGGCGCTGACACTGCGCGCCCGCCGGGCCAGCGACAGCCGCCATGCCAGGCTTCATATCCGCAGCGCTCGAGCCGTTCACGCTGTCTCCCTTGCGGTGACCCCGGTTTCGCGCCGACCGGCCAAAGCGTGGTGGCTTGCACCGCATGGGCTGACAGCGACATCGAAGCACGGTGGAAGCGAACGGTTTCCGGCGACGTAAACGGCAGCGCCCCGCACTGGGCGGGGCGCTCGAAAGGATGACTATGTCGCTTACAGCGGCATCGCGCCATCCACGTACGGGGCGCCTGCCATCGCGATCATGCGGCGCAGTTGCGAGCCCATGCGAGCGAACAGGAGGCGTAGGCCGGATGCGGATTTGGGTTGGCGAAGGGTGGTCGAGATAGCCATGACAGCTCCTGATTGGTTGGCGTTGAGCGATGGAGCAAGCTTAGCCAGGATCAGGATATAAATCCAATTTCTATTTGCGATCTCCGCCATACATAAAGTAAATATCTCCCGCTAAGGTAGTTCGCCGGCGACGTGCTCCATATCACCGCGACTTATTTCCTGACATTGCTCATACCCATGAGCTTAGGCGTTCTCCGCCTTGAGACAGCCATGTCGACGAGGCGGCGCGCTATTGCAAGTGGCCCGTATGTGCGCCAGCCTGTCCCTGCAAGCAAGGTCGGCACGGCGCCCATCGGCTGTGGGCTGATTCGGTGCTTCAGCCGGGATGCCAGGCAGCCCTCGCGACAAGGCCGCCACCAAGCGTTGAGGTAACTGAGTGAATTGCCTGTCGGCAAATTTTACATGTCGTGTATCGCGAAATCTCTTCGATACTCATATGTTGTTGATTGGAAAGGTATATGTAACTATGGCATGAGTATTGCTTTAGGGAGGAGCACTGGGCTGGACTCGCCTGACATATAAACCTAAGGGATCTCGATGAATATGAATAATTTTCGCGTGGCTGCCATGACTGCAGCGCTGATGTTGGGGCCAGTGGTGCCAGCGCAGGCTGCGCTGCTGACCTGGACGCTGTCCGGCGTTGAGTTGTCCGACGGCACCACCGCCACCGGTGCGATCAGCCTGGATCCTATCGCACGCACTGCGGGCAGCTTCAATGTGTCGACCTTTGACGGCGCCCTGACCGGGTACACTTTTGATAGCAGCAATAGCGGTCTGTACTTTGGCAGCGCTGTAGGAGCAAACGGCTTTATCTTATTTGCTAACGCTGGCAATCGTTACTTCAACTTCTCATTCGCCAATCCGCTGGATGCCCTTGGGGGAGAATTCGCGCTCGATACCGCAACAAGCTATGAATGCGCGAACTGCAGCCCGTATCGGCGTGTGACCGCTGGATCGCTGACCACGCTTGGCACCGCGGAAATTCCCGAACCCGGCACCGGCGCCCTACTGCTTCCTACCCTCGGCTTGATGGGCTGGATGGTGCGCCGCCGCAAGCAGCGGACGGCTAAGTAAAACATCCGGCCCGCGCCTCCGCATCGCCACGGGCTATCCCGATGCTCTTGCCGGCTTCGCGGACGAATCGCACGGTCAAGTTCCAAGCCCACCAATTGCGCCGATTCGTTCCTGCTTGAGACGCCACGCCAACAGCGCAAGCGGAGCCCGTGATTGGCGCGAATAACCCTGGATCCGCGTTCGCTGCATTCTGCGACCGTGAATGCTATCCAAGCGACCGCGGAATGGATGGTGCGCTTCGCGCCGCGCTCTACGTAGGCATCCAGTACTGCGTACAGCCAGCCGCCCAGCATGCAGGGAGCGGTGCACAGGCTGTGGCTGACGATCTCGAAGCGTTCGTCGCTTGGATGGCCTACCCTGCCGGACCTGAACAGCGACGGCCAGTTCGACAAGGACTGGCTGCATGGGGAGTTCGTCGCATTCAAGGCTGGTCGCCGCCAAGCTATCGGCGCTCAGTCCCGAGGTGCGCGATGCGGCGGCGGCGGCTCGGGCGCCGCGCTGCAAAGCGGCGGGACGGGTCAATCCATGGATGAGCGTCGAGGGCGACTACCTGTATATCGGCCGGTGCATTTGGCTGTACCGACCGCCATTGAGGACGCCCCCCGATGAAAAGCTATGCTGCGATCGGCTTAAGGGATGGCGACATCGCACTGTCGTGCAAGGGCACCTATCTTGATGCCGCGCATACGGCAACGATGCTCGCCACCTTGCGGGGCCCGCGGCCCGTGCAGGCCGATCGAGTTGCAGACGACGCAGAGCACGGCTAATGGTCGACCCGGGGCGACTTGACGCACCTGGCGCGGCGCGACCACCTTTGCGCCTTCCGCGGCCTGACCGTCCCGGCTGGCCAACAGCATGTGCGAGCACCGGTGCCGGGCGGCAGGCTGCTGGCGAAGCGCGCGTTTCACGGCACGCGCTATCCCGCCCTGGTCGCCAGCGGTCGCAAAGCGAATCCGGCGAAGAAGGAGAAGCACCATGGATGAACCTAGACGCTTTTGCGCCTGCCGGCCGTAATGGAAAGGCTGGGATCAAGCGCGCCACGATCTATGAGCGGATCCAGGCCGGTACCTTCCCGGCGCCGGCCCAGCCAAGTCCACGCGCGGTTGCCGGCGGACGAGGCCGCTATCGCGGAATGGCAGAGCAAGCTGCAAACCGGACCAGAACGAGCCTCGGCCAGGACGGGTGTAGAAACGGGGGTAGGCGGAAAAGAAAAAGCCCCTTCATAGGGGCTTTTTCAAGTAACTGGCGGAGACGGTGGGATTAGGATTCGCCAAAAAGCGCCTCCGCACTATCAAGAACTTCTTGTGCGATCCCTCGCCGCTACCCTCACCCATACCCCTATAAACTTTGTTACCTCAGAAATTTGACTCACCCGAACGTGGCTGGAAATACCTACTTTAAACCTGATCAACCATCGACATACGCACATGCCAACTTCATCAACACAGCGGAGCTTAGTATTGCCATAATTACAATAAAAACGCTATCTCTGCAAGGAACCATCATGAATTTTCCCGCAGTTCGTTTTGTGCAAGGCTTCAAAAGGGGGATTTCCCCGCCAAGTCAACCTGTCGAAAAAAGCGTCGGGTTGGATGCACAGCGAAGTTGCGCCTTAGCAACTGCTCGGATCGCAGAGCGGTCCAAGTCTAGCCAGCTAAGGATTGTTAAGCTGCAGGTTAACGCAACTGAATACGCTGCCAACGCTTAAACGGCTTTGCAGGGTATTTCGCACCAATAATCAACGACATAGTCGAGAACCACGCTTCCTACCACATGAGTTTGACCAATTCAAATTTCGATTGTGCTCAAAATGGGTTGAGAGGATTCGTATTACCCCTTAGTGGCATTCAAACCTGTACGTCATCGGAAGCGTTAATAGGCACGGCTGCAAACGGGGCATTCAACGCGACGAGACATACACAAATTCCGCTCCTCGAAACCCTAGGCAGCTTATCCGTCCGCGCGCCAGCCGTTATTTCAGTGATGACATTAGACACTGGGAGAAACTCGTCAGCAGCGAAGCCATTCCCGCGGATACGCCCAGCATTGGAGAAGTGGCTACAACCGGGCGTGTAACCCGGCCAGCATGGCCAGCACCTCGGCAGGCAATGCATCCAGTCCGCAGTATACGGATGCAGTAGCCGCCGACAAACCTCATGACGACTTGGCGTCGGTATGGCATCATCGTCAGTTGAGAGCGCAGCGACATGAGACGCTCGCCCACAATAAGGAGACACCATGCGTTTCAACCGCCTAGACCTGAACCTGCTTGTCGCGCTTGACGCGCTGCTCAGCGAGCAGAGCATCACGCGCGCATCACGCCGCTTGAACCTGAGCCAGTCCGCGACGAGCGGCGTCCTGGCGCGGCTGCGCGACTATTTCAAGGATGAGCTGCTCATGCCCGCAGGCCGCAACCTGGTCCTCACGCCGCTCGCCCTCAGCCTGATGGAACCGGTGCGCGACGTGTTGCTGCAGATCCAGCGGACAATCGAGATCAAGCCCGAGTTTGATCCGGCAACGGCCGTGCGCGAATTTCGCATCGTCGCTTCCGACTTCGTATCGACAGTCCTGCTGGGTGAACTCGGCCGCCGCATAGACTCGGAAGCGCCAGGCATATCAATCGACATCTCGCTGTCCTCTGCGGTCTTCGCCGAACGGCTTGAGCGTGGAGAAGTCGAGCTGGTGATCCTCCCCAAGAAATATATGTCGGAGTCGCAGCCCATGCAGATGCTATTTGAAGAGTCCTATACCTGCATTGTCTGGGCCGGCAATGAACTCGTCGGCGACACAATCTCGCTAGAACAATACATGAAGCTAGGCCATGTATCTTCCCGTTTTGGTATCGCACAAACAAGTTTCGAAGAGCATTTCCTGAAAGAGAACGGCTACGACCGCCGTATCGAGGTGTCGACTCCCAACTTCACGAGCCTCCCGCATTTCGTCATCGGCACCAACCGCATCGCAACGATGCACACCAGGCTAGCACGCATGCTGGCCTGCTATTATCCGATCCGGCTGGTCGATCCGCCGATAGCGTTTCCAAAGATCGAAATGTGCATGCAGTGGAACCGCTATCTGGAGAACGATCCATCGCACAAGTGGTTGCGCGCACTGCTGACCGACATCGCGAGCGGAGAGCCTGGTAGCAACGAGGGCCCTGCGCCGAATGATCCGATGCTTGCTACCCAGGAGCATGCTATTCCCGCGATGCGCATGTGGGCCTGAGCAGCGATCACGGCAACGCAAAGCGCTCGACTTCCCGCTGCCGGGCCGGCACATGCATGGGATTGAATAGTGCTTCCCGTCCTGTATCATCGTTGACGTGGAAACTACTCACCACACGCGACAATTCAACCGACTCGCCCTGCATCACGGCCGCGGCCTCCGACTGTTCTACCGCGAGCGCTGCATTTTTTCGGGTCGTCTGCTCTAGCTGAAGCACGGTGTCGTCGATGCGGATTGCAATACTACGCTGACGCAACGTCGCCTGCGCGACTCCATCCACCGTACGGGTAACACTATCGGCGGCGGCCACCAATTCGTTGACCGTGTTGGTGGCTGCAGCCAGGCTGGTTTCACCCTGTTCGATACTTGCGCTGGTCTCGGCGCTCAAGCTTCGGATCTGGTCGGATGCCTCGGCAGCGCGCTGCGCAAGTTGACGCACCTCGGCCGCCACCACCGCGAAGCCGCGCCCCTGCTCACCGGCACGCGCTGCTTCTACGGCAGCGTTCAGTGCCAGCAGATTGGTCCTGAAGGCAATGCTATCGATCGCTTCAAGGATCTGCGTGATCTGGCGCGACACCAGGGCGATATATCGCATACTCGCCGTAAGTTGAACCACCGCAGCGCTGCCATGCTGAGCGTCATCGCGCGCCTTACGCGCCATTGCGCTCGCCTTCATTGCCGTGTCGACGCCAACGCTCAGCTCTTGCGCAAGTTCGCGTGCCGCCAGCGACGTCTCCTTCAGGCAGATTACGGCCTCGTCTGTGCGCCTGGACAAGTCATGACTGCCTATGCTGATGTCGCTGCAGGTACTGCTGACGGTGTAGGACGACTTTCGCAGGGCCAAACGGTGTGACGCAAGCGCTGCTGCATTACGTCCATCGCGCCGAGTAACCTGCCGAATTCATCTTGGCGAGCAGCGTCGACGGGTGTGTCCAGGTGGCCGTCGGCGATGCGCTCGGCCACCACCGCCATCTCCGCCACGAGGCGCGTGATATAGCGCACGATGCCGATGGCAGCCAACACTGCGGCCAGCACAGCAAGGCCCGAAATCACGCCGATACCCACGGTAGCGGTCCGGCTTTGCTCACGCATGGCCTGAAACTCGCGCCGGCTGGCGCGGTCGGCAGCATCCACCATTTCGAAAATCTGCTGGCGCCACCTGGCCTCAGCCCCCTCTGCCGGCAACAGCACGCCAAGCGCGGCGTCCGCGCCAGCGCCAGCGCCATTCATGACGATATTGGTCGCAGCCTCATGGCCGATGGCCAGCTCTTCGCGAAGCTTGCGTACACTGAGCAGCTGGGCCCGCATCGCCAACGCTTCCCTGTCGCTGCCGACCAGTGATGCATCGAGTGCACGTTCGATGGTTTCGTAGCGCTGCTTTACTTCGGTCAAGGTGTCGACCTGGGCCTTCAGGTCGTCCGGGGCACTCAACATGATCAGCGTGCGCATTTGAAGCATCCAGTCGAGCTGCGCCGCATTGAGCCGGTGTGCAATATCGCTACGCCGATTGTGCTCCCTTCGACACGTTCTACCTGGACGTTCAGTGCGCGCATCTGCCACACCATGCCAGCGGCCAGCAACAGCAAGAGGCCAATGACGAGCGCGAAGCTGAGTGCCAGCCTTTGCCGGATACCGAAGCGCAAGCCATTCTTCCCACGCAAGATGCGTCCATGCTTTTCAGACTCCATCCCTGCTCCTTGTAGCTCGTTCGAATTCCATATGTCGCACCGCGGCGACAGGCCTCGGAATCAGACGCGCCCGCCTTCCTCTGCATGAACCACGCGCTGATCGATCGCGCCGAACGGCGCCTCCCCGCTCGCCATGCGTGCGCACATGCGGACCCGGTCGCCGAAACGCATGAAGCCGGTGACGGGCGCACCCTGCGCCAGGATCTCGATCACGCGACGCTCCGTGATGCAGGCCGAGCCGCGCTCGCCACCGGCATTCGACACCGTGCCGCTGCCGACGATGGTGCCGGCGCCCAGCTTACGGGTGCGCGCCGCATGCGCCAGCAGCTCGCCGAAGCTGTAGTGCATCTCGCCGCCGTGGGGGTGACCGAAGCGTTGTTCGTTCCAGGTCACCTCCAGCTCGAGCTGCACGCGGCCGTCGCGCCAGCCTTCGCCCAGTTCGTCCGGAGTCACAGCGACTGGCGCGAAGCTGGTCGATGGCTTGGCCTGCAGGAAACCGAACCCGCTGCGCGCTTCGCGCCCGGCCAAGGCCCGCAGGCTCCAGTCGTTCAGCTGCACCACCAGCCGGATCGCGCCCTCGGCCAGCTCTGGGCTTGCGCCCATCGGAAGCGGCCCGGTCACGACACCGAATTCGCCCTCGAAGTCGATGCCCAGCGCCTCGTCCGGCATTGGAACCGGATCGCAGGGGCCGAGGAAATCGTCGGAGGCGCCCTGGTACATCACCGGGATGGTGTCGAAGTCCGGAATCGGCGGCGTACTGAATGCGCGTTCCATCAGTCGGCCATGATTGAGGAAGGCCGAGGCGTCGCACCACTGGAAGCTGCGCGGCAGTGGCGCCATGCAGCGCGCGGGGTGGAAGGTCTCGACGCCGGAGCTGTCTGCATGAACGTTTAGAACGTCGGACAGCTGCTGCAGTCCCGGTGCGACTTTCTCCCAGTGCTGCAGCGCATGCAGCAGGTTGGGCGCGATAGCGCCGGCGTCAAATGCGCGCGTCAGGTCGCGCGACACGACCATCAGCCGGCCGTCGGGCTGGCCGTTGCGGTAGGTGGCGAGTTTCATCCGTACTCCCTCATTTGCGTGGCAGCGCGAGCAGCGCGTCGTCGATGATCGCCACCGCACGGGTCCAGCCGGCCGAGCCGCGCCGCACCTTGTGCGGGAAGCAGCTGATGAAGAAGCCATGGTCCGGCAAGGCTTCAAGGTTGTGCAGCTTCTCGAGGTGGCAGTAACCAATGTCGCGCCCGGCCTTGTGGCCTTCCCAGATCAGGGACATGTCGCCGGTCTCGGCAATCTTTTGCGCGGTATACGAGAACGGCGCATCCCAGCTCCAGGCGTCGGTGCCGGTCAGGCGCACGCCGCGCTCCAGCAGATACATGGTGGCCTCGTAGCCCATGCCGCAGCCAGCCGAGACGTAGTCGTTATTGCCGTAGCGGCTGCCGGCGCGGGTGTTGACCACCACGATGTCGAGCGGCTGCAGGACGCGGCCGATGCGTTCCAGCTCGGCCTCGACGTCCTTGGCGGTAGCGACGTAGCCGTCCGGAAAGCGACGAAAGTCGAGCTTCACGCCCGGCTGGAAGCACCATTCGAGCGGTACCTCGTCGATCGTGATCGAAGGCTTCTGCTCCCCGTTCTTGGCATCCATCGTCGAATGGAAGTGCCAGGGCGCGTCGAGGTGGGTACCGCTGTGGGTGGTCAGAGTCACCCATTCGGCGGCGGCGGCTTCGCCATCCGGATAGTCGGCGGGGGTGGTGCCCGGAATCATGTCGATGAAGCCCTGCAGCGTCTCGTCGTGTTTCTGGTAGGTGATCTTCGGCGCCAGCGGCGGCGGATCGGACAGCACCTCGTTCTCGAGGAAGATGGAGAGGTCGATGAATTGACGGGTCATAGTGTTTCCTTCAGATCGGGCCGGCGAGCGCCACCATGGTCTCGCGCATGATTTTTCCGTGTTCTTCCTTGTCGCCGCCGGCGATCTCGATCTCGCCCAGCCGGCCGGAGTTCTCGACCACTAACCGGCAGCGTTCCCAGCGGCGTTCCTGGTAACGCGCAAGCGCCTCCGCGACCGGCCCGCCCTTGCCCACTTCTTCAGCGAGCACGATCGCGTCCTCGATGCCGATGCAGGCGCCGGCGGCCATGTGGGGCGTGGTGGCATGCACGGTGTCGCCCACCAGCACCAGCCGTCCCTGATACCAGGGACGCGGCATCAGGATGCTTTCAAGCGGGCGGTACACGATCTGCGAATCGGCGTCGAGCTGCTGCGCGACCTGCTGCATCAGCGGCGCCGGGAAGCGCGCCAGCAGGCCCTTGAGGGTGGCGAGGAACTCGCCTGGGGCGATGTGGGTATTCTCCGGACGGTCCTCGGTCACGAACAGGTACATGTGATCGCGCGACACCGGATTCAGGCCGGTCTTGACCTTGTCGCCGACCCACATCGTGGCGCCCGTGATTTCCGCCGGACGCGGCAGCACCGCGCGCCACACTCCCTGGCCGGTGTAGCGCGGCGTGGGCGCATCCGGGAACATGCTCTCTCGCACTTTCGAATACAGCCCGTCGGCGCCGATTACCAGGTCGTAGCGCCCGCTGCTGCCGTCGCTGAAGCTGACGTCGACGCCCTGCCCGTCCTGCTCGATCTGGGTGAAGGTGCAGCCCAGGCGCACCTTGACGCCGGCAGCGCGGGTGGCCTCGGCGAGGATGCCGGCCAGTACCGGCCGCATGATCCCGCCGTTGCCCGGCACGTCCGGCCCGGCCAGGCGCGGTGTCGGCAGCGTGGCCACCTTGACGCCGGTCGGGATGCAGATGTCGACGTTGTCCGTAGCCGCGCCATGGGCCATGAAGGCGTCGAGCACGCCCAAGCGCCGAAACGCGCGCAGGGTGGCGCCGCCCAGGCTGATGCCGGCGCCGTAGGAGCGCCAGCCGGGGTCGATCTCGACCAGTTCGACTCTGACGCCCTGGCGGCGCAGTTCGATGGCCGCGGCCATGCCGGAGAACCCGCCTCCGATGATGAGTACTTTGTCAGCCGTGTTTGTCATGTTCCCTGTCTCCTCCACTTTCGCGCTGGATGTAAATTTCGTGTTCTGTCGTAATGACGATGTCGATGCGCTGCAGCGACTGCCCCATACAGGGCCCCAGCGTGCAGGCGCCGCTGGCGATGTCGAACTGCGCACCATGCGCCGCACAAACGATGCGGTTGCGGTCGGCGTTCAGGTAGGCGTCCTTGCGCCAAGCCATAGGGGTGCCGCCATGGTGCGGGCAGGCGTCGCGCCACCCGTACACCTGGCCGCCGTGGCGCACCAGCAGCACCGTGTCGCGCCCCTCGCCCCAGGGATCGAAGCCGCGCGACTGTCCTTCGGCCAGCTCGGCGGCATGGCACAGGAAGCCCGCCCCCTCGGGCTTGCGCTCAATGGCGCTCACCGGCTCCTCCCGCACCCGGCGGCGGACCGCCCGGCGCCCACTTGTCGCGCTGCTCGAACAGGAACAGCTGCGACGCGTCGGCATCCATCGGAACGGCGCGCGCAGACCACGCCGCGTCGTGGGTGTCCATGTCGGCGTCGTACTCCACGTGGCAACCAAGCGGGCTGTTGAAGTACCAGAACCAGTTCGATCCCATCTTGTGGCGGCCCGGCCCCCAGAACGACTGGTAGCCCTTGTTCACGAAGCGGGTCCCCGCCAGCATCACTTCGGTCGGGCCGCCCATGTGGAAGGCGAAGTGCTCGCAGCCCTTCATGAACGGAGGGGTCTGGATCATGAATAGCGCATGGTGGTCGGCACTGCCGGCCGGCCGCAGGAAGGGACCGGCGCCGAGCAGACGGTCGGTGATGATAAAGCCGAGGCGCTGGTAGAAGGCCTCGGCCCTGGCCGTGTCGGGCACGAAGTACACTACGTGCGAGAGCGTGCGCGGCAGCGCTGGCGCGTCCTCGTCCACGCCGGGCACATTCGCCCGACGCCCGGCCGGCGCTCCCGGTGCGTTGATGGCCTCGGCCGGCAGGTCGAGCGGACGGCGCCTGCTTACCTGGAAGCCCAGCACGAAGCCCATGTCGTCGAGCGCTTCGATGCTGCCGTCGTCCAGGCGCCGGACCTCGCGGTCGCGCCCCAGCTCCTCGGCGATCGTACCGAGCGCCTGCTCGTCGGCTACGCCGTACACGGTCTTGCGTAACATGCTGGCGGTGCCCATGGCGGGCGGCAGCGCAGGGTCGTCCTTGTGCGCGATGACGATGGCAGTGCCGTCCAGCGCCTCGAAGCGCCCGCCCCGGCCGTCGGCGTCGACCGGCGCCAGTCCGTAGTCGCTCAAGTATTGCGCGCAGGCGGCGACGTCGTCGACGCCGAACAGCAGCGCGTCTGGTCCAATGATGTTCATGCGATGTCCTCGAATGGTGAAAATGATGCGGTTCGCGCCGGCTGCCTGGCCCGACGCCTGGAGCGGCGGGCGCTCCGGCGCTGCCCAGCACGGCGATGGCTCACTGTATGGAGGCGCGGTGCATCCGTAAAATGGATAATTCCGATACGAGCTATCGGCCCGCTGAATGCGATGCGGGCACCGGGACGATGCCTGGCGCGGCCGTGCCGGACGCACGCCGGCGCACCGCTCCCGGTCTGGAAGCGGTGACCGCCATGCGTGTTGCGGGAGGCTGTTTGCCTGCCGCGCTTCAGGATGCGGCGGGTGCCTGCCAGCCGGCGGGGCGCAGGCGCTGGCCGAGCAGCCGCTCGGCATTGCCGTAGGCGATGCGTTCGCGGTCTTCCTGCGACAGGCCCGGCACTGCGTCGAGCAGTCCGCCGAACGCGTACTGGCCCATGTCGAAGGGATAGTCCGATCCTGTCACGACCTGGCTGATACCGGCCTCCTGGATCAGGTGCCGCAGCGCCTCCGGCTCATACACCAGGTTGTCGAACCAGATCTGGCGCAGGTACTCGCCCGGCGGCCTGGCGCAGCCGCGCGTATCGGTGCGCGCGCGGTAGGCGTGGTTCGAGCGTCCGATGTAGGAAGGCAGGTAGCCGCCGCCATGCGCCGCCAGGATCTTCAGGCCCGGGTAGCGGTCCAGGACTCCGCCGAAGATCAGGTGCGACAGCGCGATCGTCGTTTCGAGCGGCTGCCCGATCACGTTCGACAGGTAGTGGCGGTCCAGGCGCGATCCTAGCGTGGTGCCGAAGGGATGGATGAAGACGATGCAGCCCAGCTCCTCCACCTTGGCCCAGAACCGCTCGAACATCGGATCGGCCAGCTCCCTACCGGCGATCATGGTCGATATCTCGACGCCGCGCAGGCCCAGCGTGCGCACGGCATGCTGCAGCTGCTCCAGCGCAAGGGCGGGGTGCTGCAGCGCCAGCGTGCCCAGTCCCAGGAAGCGGTCCGCATGGGTGGCGCACAGCTCCGCCATGCCCTCGTTCTGAATCCGCACCACCTCGGCCGCCAGCTCCGGCTCGGCCCAGTAGTAGTGCTGAGTCGAGGTTGGGCTGACCAGTTGCATGTCCACGCCCATCGCATCCATGTCGGCCAGGCGCTGCGCGAGATTGGTCAGCCTGGGTCCGGCCTGTGGCAGCATCACCCGGTTGTTGTACTCCACCGTGGCGGCGCCGAGCGCACGCAGCATCATGTCCGGCTCGGCCAGCTTCTCCGGCTGGCCGGCGACCAGTTTCTCGACTTCCGGGAACAGCGCATGGCAGTGCAGGTCGACCGTGAAGGTCCTGGCCTTGGCGCGCACCTGGGCGGTGGCGCCCTCCGGGCAATCACGCGGGCATTGCGGCGTACATTGATGGAACAGCATGGATTCTCCTGATGATGGATCGGCGGGCGGGCCGCGAGGGGCGGCCGTAATCCGGTCGATTCTACCGACGCGCTGCCGGTCCCTGGCATGGCTTTTTCGGATCGAAGCTATCGGCCGGACCGATGGATCGCATGGCCCGCCGGTGCCGCCATCTATCGGTTTTTCCGAAGCGTGCTGTCGGAATTCCGCATTCGTCAAGCGTTCCGGCCGTCCCTATACTGGGCCACGCTGGCCGGTCCCGGCTCCCGCCGGACCGGCCCCTTGCCGTCGGGTCTTCCACCTTCCCGCACCACCTACTGACAAAGGAACACGCTTCATGACAGACACCCACGATCAGGCCGGATCCAAACAGGCCGGCTTCCGGCTCGGCACCTTCTCGGCGGCCGGCTCGAGACCCTTCGCAGGACTCGTGCGGGGCGAGCAGGTCATCGCCCTGCATACCCTGCAGCGGCTGGCCGACGACAAGGGCCTGCGGCTGAGCGGCAGCGAATCGGTATTCGCCCTGCTGCAGAACTGGGAATCGAATTTCGCCGCCTTGTCCGAGGCGCTCGCGCTGGCCGACCAAGGCGACGCGCTGAATTGGGCGCCGGTATCCAGCCTCCAGGTGCACGCGCCGGTCGACCTGCCGCGCCAGATCTTCTGCACCGGGGCCAACTATTTCAAGCACGTGGTCGACATTCTGGTCAGCATGGGCCCCGGCGCCCATCCGGGTACCGAGCACATGACGCCTGCCGAACTGCGCACCCATGCGGAAGACATGATGCGCGAGCGCTCCAGGACCGGTTCGCCCTATGTCTTCAGCAAGATCCCTTCCGCCATCACCGGTCCCTACGATCCGGTCATCCTGCCCGCCCTGGCCTCGCAGCCCGACTGGGAGCTGGAGCTGGCAGTGGTGATCGGCAAGGCTGCGCGCCATGTGCGGCGCGAGGATGCTGCCCAGTACATCGCCGGCTACACGATCGCCAACGACATTACCAGCCGCGACCTTATCTGGTGCAAGGAACCGAAAGCCATGGGCACGGACTGGATCTCGAGCAAGAACTCGCCCACCTTCCTGCCGCTCGGTCCCTACCTGGTGCCGGCCGCCTTCGTGGAAGATCCGGCCCAACTGCAGATCGTCCTCAAGCTCAACGGCGAGGTCATGCAGAACGAAAGCACCTCGGACATGATCTTCGACATCGCGCGCCAGATCGAGTACATCTCCAGCCGGGTGCAGCTGTGGCCGGGCGACGTCATCTGCACCGGCTCGCCTGCCGGCAACGGCATCCACTTCGGTCGCTTCCTGCGTGACGGCGACGTGATGGAGGCCTCGATCACCGGCCTGGGCTTGCAGCGCAATCCCTGCGTCGCAGAGCACCGCAGCCGCTGACCCGGCTCCCCTTCCCTCCCTGGCGCCGATGGGTCCGGCGCTGCGGAGGCGTACCTGACTGCGCCAGAGGGTTGCACCCTGGCGCTCCCTTCCTGGCGCCGCAAGACAACCTGAGCTGGATGTCTTGCGGCGGACCGGCGACTAGCCGTTCAGCACCCCATCGCTCACGGGCGCCAGGCCACCGGCAGCTGCCTGGCTCGCCGGACGCGCCACTGCCGGGCGCAGCAGGAAGTGACCAAGCGCCGGCAGCAGCACCAGGGCGCCGATCATATTCAGCAGGAACATAAAGGCGAGCAAGATGCCCATATCAGCCTGAAATTTGATCGGCGAGAACACCCAGGTCGCGACGCCGACCGCCAGCGTGACCCCGGTGAGCATCACGACCTTGCCGGTGAAGAGCAGTGCCCGGTAATAGGCGTCCGACAGGCTCATCCCCTCCTTCATGCGCGCCTGCGTAACGCTCAGGATATAGAGCGCATAGTCGACCCCGATCCCAACCCCGAGCGCGATTACCGGCAGCGTCGCGACCTTCACGCCGATGCCGAGCGCCACCATCAGGGCTTCGGCCAGGAGCGAGGTCAGCATCAGCGGCAGCACCGCGACCACGACCGCGCGCCAGCTACGGAAGGTGAGAAAGCACAGCAGGGTCACCGCGCCATACACCAGGAACAACATCTCGTACCAGGCGCGCTTGACAACGATGTTGGTGGCCGCCTCGATGCCGGCGCTGCCGGCCGCCAGCAGGAACTGGATATCGCCGGTGTTGTTGGCGGCCGCGAAGCCTTCCACATGCGAGACCACGCGCGCCAACGTATCGGCGCGGTGTTCCTGTAGGTAGACATACATCGTCAGCAGGCCGCAGGACTCGTTGTACAGGCCGCGCGGGGCGCCGGCGGTGACCGAGTTGAGCATGTTCTGGTTCTTCACCAGCTCATACCATTTCGGATTGGCCTCGTTCAGGCCGCTCAGCATGCGGCGGTTCAGCAGCGCCAGCGTGTTGACCGACTCGACGCCCTCGAGCTGGCGCAGCTGCCAGTCGAGCGCGTCGACTCGCTTGAGCACCTCGTAGCTGGAGCAGCCGCCGTTGTCCGGCGTCTTCACCATCACGGCGAACACGTCGCTGCTGGCGCCGTAGTGCTCGCTCACGAAGGCGACATCGCGGTTGTAGCGCGAATCCGGACGCAGTTCCGGGGCACCGGGGTCGAGGTCGCCGATCTTCAGCTGCTGGCTCATCACGGCGCCACCCGCCGCGAGCACGCAGGCGCAGGCCACGGCTACGCCCGCGTAGGGCTTGCGGGTGAACAGGTCGAGCAGGCGCCACAGCCCTTCCTTGCGGCCGCCGGCACCGTCGGCATGGTCGGTGTTTTCGGTGTGCAGGCTGCGCCGGGCCGCCCGCGCGCTCACCCCGGTGTAGGACAGCAGGATCGGCAACAGGATCAGGTTGGTGAAGATCAGCGCCGCGACGCCGATGCTGGCGGCGATCGCCAGCTCCCGGATCGCCTGGATGTCGATCAGCAACAGCACCGCGAAACCGACCGCGTCGGCCAGCAGGGCCGTCAGGCCGGCCAGGAACAGACGCCGGAAGGTGCAGCGCGCCGCCACCAGCTTGTCCGCGCCGCGCCCGATGTCCTGCATGATGCCGTTCATCTTCTGGGCGCCATGGCTCATGCCGATCGCGAAGATAAGGAAAGGCACCAGCAGCGAGTACGGATCGAGCGCATAGCCCAGAGTCGGCAGCAGCCCGAGCTGCCAGACCACCGCGACCAGGGAGCTGAGCACCACCAGCGCGGTCGAGCGCGCGCAGCGGGTATACCAGAACACCATGGCGGCGGCGATCGCGATGGCGGCAGCGAAGAACAGCAGCACCTGGTGCAGTCCGTCGATCAGGTCGCCGACGATCTTGGCAAAGCCCGTGATATGGATGCGCACGCCCTGCGGCTCGTACTTCGCACGGATCTGCTCGAGCGCGGCGGACAGCGCCTGGTAGTCCAGCGGCCTGCCCTCGGCGTCGCTGGAAAGCAGCGGCACATAGATGACGCTCGAGCGCCCGTCGCGCGCCACGGTCTGACCGGTCTCGCCGGAGCGGGCGACGTTGGTCTCGAGCAGGCGCAGGCTGTCGCGCCGGCCGTCGTAGCCGTCGGGGATCACCGGCCCGCCTTCGAGGCCCTCTTCGGTCACGCCGACCCACCGGGTGTTTGGCGTCCACAGCGATTTCATGAAGGGACGATCGACGCCGGGCAGCAGGAACACCTCGTCGTTGATCTTCGCCAGCGTCGCCAGGTAGCGCGCATCGTAGATGCTGCCATCCGGATTCTCGACCACGATGCGCACGGCATTGCCCAGGCCACTCAGCTCCTTCTGGTAGCCCAGGTAGTTCACGATATACGGGTGTCCGGTCGGGATCGCCTTTTCGAAGCTGGCGTTCAGGCGCAGCTTGCCGGCCTGGTAACCGAGCAGGCAGGTGACGAGCGCGCACAGGAGCACGACCGCCAGGCGGTGGTTGAACAGCAGGCGTTCGAGGAAGGAGCCGGAGCGTGGGTCGAACGGCGCCGCACCGGGGGCGCCATGGGTGCTGAGTGGGGTCGGGATCATTTTGCGGCGTAAGAATGGGGAATGGCGCCCGGTTGGGCGGAAAGGCGCACGGCGCCGGACATGCCGACCGCGACGATCGCGCCGTCAGGCTGGGCGAGCACGTCGCTCAGGGGGCCGAGCGGGCGCGCCGGGAGCACTGCGGCCGGGCCACCGGCAGGCGCGCACAGCAGGATCCCGGCCTGATTGGCCATCAACAGCGTGTCGCCCTGGGCGCGCATGGCGGTGATCGACACAGGCATCGGGACCGCAATCCGGTCCCAGCGCATACCCCTGTCGACGGAACGGAAGGCATTGCCGCCGAGTCCGGCAACCGCGACCTGCCCGGCGCCGGCCGTCAGAGCGAAGAAGCTGCCTTTATAGGGAAGCTCGAGTCGCTCGAAACGCTCGCCGCCGTCGGCCGAGCGCAACAGCAGGCCCTGCTCGCCGGCGATGTAGACCTCATTACCGGATGCGGCGACCGCGTACATGTGATTGCCGCCGGGGTTGTCCAGGCGGTTCGAGATCGGGGTCCAGCTCGCACCGCCGTCGCGGGTGCGGAAGGCCAGGTTGTAGGCACCAACCACGATACCGTTGCGGGCATCGCTGAAATGCAGTGCCAGGAAAGGCTTGTCCGGGCCGTCGGCCACCAGGCGCCGTGCTTCGGCGAGATAGGCGGCGGACTCACTGCCAGTGTGGGCCTCGGCATCCTGCAACACCAGTTGCGCAGCCTGGACGCCGTCCAGCTGCCGGATCCAGGACGCGCCGCCATCGCGGCTGTGCAGGATGACGCCGTAGTGGCCGACCGCCCATCCGTGGGTCGGCGTCGGGAACTGGACCGCGGCCAGCGTCACGCTGGACGGCACCTTCGCCTGGCGCCACGAAGCGCCGCCGTCGTCGGACAGGATGATGATGCCGCGCTCGCCGACCGCCACGATGCGCTTGCCGGCATGGGTAACCGCGGTAAGGTAGGCTTTGGCCGGCTGGCGCACGATCTCGGCGGTGCGCACGACCGGGTCGGCCAGCGGTGCGCCTGCTGCTGCCGCGGCCGCCGGGGCCGCCGCGCAGGCCAGCGCCAGGGTTAAGGACAGGGCCAGGGCCGGAAGGGAATGCTTGTCATGCATGAGTTGCTCCACTATGCGCCGGCCCGGCCGTCGGCCGCGCCGGCGCCAATCTGCCGGGTCGGATCAGCGGGCGCCGCTGCCGAGCGAAGCCGGCGCGAAAGTCGCGTCCGGGTAGCGCGCCATGATCTTGTACTGCTCCGATTTTTCGTTCAGAACCAGGTTGGCGAACCAGGTGTTCGACAGCAGGTCGTAGAAGCCGAATGTGACGCCGGTTGTCGCCGGCAGGTCCGGCATCGTCACCGGCAGCTGCCACATGGTCTTCCACAGCTGGCCCTTGGCATCCCAGCGGTCGCCCAGCACCGCCATCCAGGTATCCTCGTCCAGGTAGTAGCGGCCCTTCGGCGCCACGTGGCGCACACCCGGCTTCACGTTCGCTTCCACCACCCAGACCCGGTGCAGTTCCCAGCGCACCATGTCGGGGTTCAAGTGCTTGCCGTTGATCAGATCCAGGTCCTTGCCTGCCAGCGAGCGGTTGGTGTTATACGGGATGAACATCTCCTGCTTGCCGACCAGCTTCCAGTCGAAGCGGTCCAGGCGCCCTGCGAACACGCTCACCTCGTCGAAGCTCATCACACCGGCAGTGGCCGGGGTCGGGGTATCGCAGCAGGCGTTGGGCAGCTTGCGCGTGCGGCGCTGGCCAGCCAGATAGACGTAGCCGAGGTCGCGGTCCGAGTCCAGGTTGAGGCGTCCGAGGATGGCCTCGCCGGCGCGGATCGGTGGTCCCGCGTTCACCAGGCGCAGATTCCAGTAGTTGCCGTCGGCTGCTTCCGGCGTGCCGTCCTTGTAGAAGTAAGGCATGCTCTGGTCGGCGATGCCGTCGACCGTCATCACCGGCTTGCCGGCGGATGTGACCAGGTAGGCCCGGTTATTGAACTGCCAATCGGCGCCGCGCCAGGACAGCAGGTGGTTCCACATCGCCTCGGCGCCGTCCTTCGGGATCGGGAACGGGATACCGCCATAAGCTCCGACCGGGATCTGGCGCTCGTTCAGCTTGGCCGCTATGGCATTCTTGCGGGTGTTATCGTAGACCCATTGCGGCGCCGCCGCGGTGCGGTGGGTCGGGTAGACGTCGATGCGGTAGCTCGCGTGCTTGGTGAGCATGGCCTTGGCGCCGTCGCTCAGCTTGTCCGCGTACTGGCCCATGTTCTTTGCGGTGATGGTATACAACGGCTTCTCGCCGGCGAACGGGTCCTGGTCGCGCCGGCCGCCGGCCTTGAAGCCGGCCGGGGCCTTGGTCAGGCCGCCATCCCATGCGGGGATGCTGCCATCCTTGTTACCGGCCTTTTCTGCACCCAACGGAGTCAGGGTCTTGCCCAGTTTGCCGGCCTCCTCGGCGCCGACTGCGGCGCCGGCGATGCCGTGGATGCCGACCAGGCCACCGATGCCGGCCGCGATGATTGCTCGCTTGAAGTTCATACTGTGTCTCCCTGTTGATTAGAATGTGCGGCGCAGCGAAACCGAGGCGAAATCGCGGTCCTTCAGCGCCTGCTTGTAGGTGTAGACGGCACCACCATTGCCAGGGATGGCGGTCGGGGCGGCGCCGCCATAGTAATGAGTGATGCCCAGGCTGAAGTGCCAGGTGTCTTCGTAGCGCCCGGCGATGCCGATGCTGATGTCGCCGCCCTTGTCGGGACCGAACACCGACCCGAACACGGCCGAGGTGCCCTTCGGCGTGTAGCCGATCCCCACCGGCACGTCGATGTCCAGGCCCGGCCTGAACTGGCGGAAGGTCGGCGTATAGACCACGCGCATGCCCCATGCGTCACGGGTCGCGTTGGGGTCAAGGTGGTCGGCGTGCGAGGTGATGCTGGTGACGCGGTTCCAGGCCAGTTCGCCCAGCAGCGTCGATTCCGGCGAAATGAAATTGGGTGCCAGCGCCGCCAGCGTCGAGATGTTCAGGTGGGCAGTCCGTCCCAGCGGATAAACCGTGTTGTCGCGGTTGTCGGAAGGCGCCGTCGGGCCGCCGAACTGTGCCGGCACGATGCCGTACAGGTCGGTCGATCCGGCATGGCTGAGCGGCGAGTTATGACGCACCGAGACTTCCGCGGAAACGTTGAATTCACCAAACGTCCTGCTGGCGCTGATCCCGTAGGTACGAATGCCCTCGTGGTACAGGTAGCGGAAGCCGGCCGGTGCGGGACCGGTCGGGGTCGGGGCCATGCTCATCACGATGTCCATCGACTTGCTGTGATAGCGCGCCGCGTAGAAGCCGAGGTCGACGTCGCTGCCCGCGGGCGACCATTTCAGCTGGATGCCGCCCTGCCCCGAGTCGCTGGCATCGACGTCGCCTAAGTAACGCGCGCGCGGCGCCGGCGGCGGGCCGAGGATCAGGCTCTCGCGGCCCGGCCCGATATTGTCGCCAGAGCTGAAGTAGCTGCCGGATCCAGGCAGCCTGTTCTTCTCCCATTCGTACTGGTAGTATGCGCCGAACGTCAGGTTCGAGGACAGCTGGATCTCGCCGGACACCTGTCCCACCGGCCGGATCAGTTCCTTGAACGGCGTGTTCGGGACCGACTGGCCCTTGAGCACGTCGATAGGCTGCTGGGCCGCCGCGATCCCGTTCATGCCATAGAAAAGAGTTTCGCCGTAGACCAGGGCGTGGCGCCCTGCCCGCACCGACACCGGCAAGCCGCCGACCTCGGCATTGGCAAACACGAAGGCTTCGAGCAGCTCGCCCTTGCGGCCGTGCAGCTTACGGGTCGCTTCGGTGAATTCCGTATGCGGTACCGACAGGGCATTGTAGGTGAACGGCGAATCATTGTCGGTCCGGCGGTTGTACACCGAGTCATACCAGGCCGCGCCGCTCACGCGCGCGCCGAAGCGCTTGTAGGTCAGGTCGATCTCGGACAGCAGGTCAACGCGGTTGGAGACTAGGCCCCTGCTGAAGTTGCGGTCGCCGTCGTCGCCGTTGGTAGCGTTCGACCCGTCCACCAGCTCCGCGCTGCGCTTCTTCAGGCGGAACGCCGCGCTGTACTTGACCGTGTTATCCCAGCGCAGCTTCAGGTCTGGATTGCCGGTATCGATATCGGTCGCGGCGGCGTCGGGCAAGGTCAGCAATGCGCCGAATGCCAGCGTCAGCAACAGTGCCGCATGGCTTGCCTTGCCGGGCTGCGTACGGTCGTAGGGGCTTGCGTTGTATGTCATGGAGTCTCCATTCTGGTTATTCATGGGCAGCTTGTGGTCCGCTGCCTTGCCGATCAAGATGCCGCTGCGGGTCAAGGATGGCCACGGCGCAGGCATGTCGGACGGCGCCTGCAGGCACTTTGCTTGCAACGATCATATCGACGAACTCGGCGGGGATAAAATCGTTTCTTCCGATTCGAACCAACGGAAACATGGATACCTTCGCGCAGCCGCCGTCTCACACAGGCCCGACATGCGAAGGGCCGGCATGAAGCCGGCCCTTCGGGGCTCTGCGCCTCTCGGCGATTCAGGAGTGCGACAGCACCGCGCCGGCGGCGCGGCGCGGCAGGAAGCAGGCGACCGCGCAGCCGGCGATCAGCACCGCGGCCACGCCCAGGCTGGGATAGCCGGCAAGCTTGACCAGGGTGCCGCCGAGCAGCGGCCCGACTGCTGCCCCGGTCATCACCATGGCCGGGGTCGCCCCCACCGCGCGGCCGCTCGGATCGAGCGCCGCGATGAGGCCAAAGGCGAAGGTGTGAGTAAAGATCATGACAGCGGCGAAGAACAGTGCACCGGCCGCATAGGGAAGAAATGCCTCGCTCTGCGTCAAGAGCAGGGCCAGTACCGCTTGCAGGACCGGGCCGCACACCAGCACTGTGCGGGCATTGATACGGCGCTGGAGCAAGGCAGCCAGCGGCGCCGGCACCAGATTGACGAAACCGAGGGCGATCAGCACTCCGCCCACTGCCGCCGCGCCATAGCCGCGGTCGGCGCCAATGCGCTCGACGAAGGCAAACATCATCGCCTGCGTCAGGGCCATGCAGCTCACGCCCATGGCCGCCAGCCAGACAGCGCGCGGCAATTTACCGTGTGCGCCGGCCGGGGTGGCGCTACGTGCACCAGCACCGGGGAAGCCGGCCGCCGATGCACACGCGGCGATGGCCATGACGCTGGCAAAGGTCCAGAACAGCGCGGGCGCGCCCACTGCGGCGACGATGTTCGGCACGCCGCCCATGAAGACGACGCCGAACACGCCCAGCGCCGCCCCAACGAGGGCAAACAGACGGTGCGGATTGCTGCTGCAACCGATCGCGGCATGGGTGAGACTAAGCGCCGTGCCCGCCGCCAGGCCGGCGCCGAGGTGAAGCACGGCCATGAGCGCGAACGTATCCACAAGCGCGACGGCGCCGAAGGCACAGGCGGCGGCCGCAAAGCTGCCGGCTGCCACGGTGCGTGCAGGCATGCGGTTGGAACGAGGAGCGACCCAGGCGCTCGCGGACACGGCGCCGATCAGAAACAGGGTGGCCAGGCCGCCGGCCTGCTGGGGGTCGAGGCCGTAGCCGCCGATCAGGACACCGACCCAGACCGGCAAGGCCACCAGGTCGACCATCCCGGCGCAGTGCGCCACCATCAGGGCGGCGCGGCCGCCCCAGTTTTCCGAAGTCGTTCCCATTGCTGTCTCCTTGGTAATTAGCCCCCGCCCCGCATGCGTCGTGCAGGGATCTGGCAGGGCCTGGCGCCACGTGGCCGTTCCCCTAATGTAGCGGCTGTTCGCTTCCCCTACCAATCGGACCTTCCGATTGCAGGTATCGGGACAACCAATAGCTTGCGCCGGCTGGCGCCGCTCAGGCCGATTCCGGCACCCTGCGCGTGCGCAGAAAGTCCTCGAGGCTTTCGCCGCGCATGCTGGCGTAGACTTCCAGGTTCGACATCCGCTGCACCCGCGCGAACTTCTCGAGCACGAAGAAAGAGACCCCGTACCTGATCAAGCCGAGCCAGTCGCGGCTGCGTACCAGCGCGGTTTCCGGCTCAGTGAGCCCAGACTCCTCGAATGCCGCCTCGATATCGCGCATGACCAGTTCGCGGAAGGCGGGTTCGCGGTGCCGCCAGAAGAATCGGTTCAGCCGCAGCGCCTTGACGCTGTGTGCTATGTCGAAGGCATAGGTGCCGGGAATATCCTCGATTCCCAGCAGTTGGTCGTTGGCATGCGCGCGTGGCGCTTCCGGCGGCGGCGCCCCGACCTGCTCGTAGATCGCCACCGCCATATTGGTGGTCGTGGCCAGGTAATGATTCTGGTGCAGGCAGCGGATTTCGCCGTCAAGGGCGCCGCGCATTGCCAGCCACATGATCACCTCGGCGCTCTCCGCGCCGCCGCGGCGGATCAGCTCCGCGTGCGTCAGCCCGGCGAGAGCGTCTGGATCCTCGACGAACAGGCGCAGGAACTCCTCGTCCCAGTCGGTATCGTTGAAGCCGGTGCGCTCGCCGTGGATCTGATGCGACAGCCCGCCGGTGCCGACCACCACCACTTTCAGGTCTTCCGGAAAGGATTCAATGGCGCGCCGCACGGCCTGTCCCAGCTTGTAGCAGCGCGCGGCCGTCGGCAAGGGATGCTGAAGCACATTGATGGCGATCGGCAGGATCGCGCCCGGCCAGGCCGGCTCGTGCGGCCACATCAGTGCCAGCGGCGAATTGCAGCCATGGTCGAGCGACCGGTCCTGGAACACCGTCATGTCGAATTCCTCGTTCACCAAGCGGTTGGCGACGTGTTCGGCAAGCTTCGCGTGGCCCTGGATGCCGGGCAGCGGTCGCCGCCCCGCGCCTTCGTCGGCCATGTCGAATTCCGGCGACACGCCGATCGAGAAGGTGGGGTAGCAGTCGAAGAAAAAACTGTTCCCATGGTCGTTGTAGAAGAAAACCAGGACGTCCGGCTGCTTCTCTTCCAGCCATGCCGCGACCGGCTTGTAGCCCTCGAACAGCGGTGCCCAGGCCGGGTCGTTGTGGCGCTTCCTGTCGTAGGCCAGGCCAATGGTCGGGACGTGGGAGGTCCCGATACCGCCAATGATGTGTGCCATGATGGCTCCTGCGTGGTGATGTGGGTGGGCGCTGGTGCGGCGGTCAGGCGATCCAGAACGAGCCGCGCCGCTCGGCGAACTTCCAGCCTTGCGGGGTCAGGACCAGGAGGTCGGCGAACACGCCCGGCACCGGCGCGCCCGACTGTGGAACGGCCCCATCCGCGGGCCTGGCGGCGGACAGCAGCAGGATGCGCGACCGGGCGCGCGCCGCACTGTCGCTGTCAACCTCGACCAGGATGTCGCTGCAGACGTGGAAGGTCATGGTGTCGGCCGGCCGCTTGCGGAAGGCCGCCAGGATTGCCTCGCGTCCCTGGATCGCCACGGTCGGCGCCGAAGGGCGGTATAGCGCCGCGTCGTCGGTGAACAGCGCAGCCAGTTCCTCGAAGCGGCGCTCGTCGTTCAGGTAGGCATAGCGCGATACCAGTGCGCTGCAGGCGCGCTGTATCGCTGCTTCGTCTTGCATCAGCATGGAATTCCTTTGTTCCAAAAAAATCAGTTTGGCAGGGCCAGCCATTCGTGCAGCGCGTCCAGCACCGCGGCCGGCTGCTCCATCATCGACATGTGGCCGCAGTCGGCCACCAGCCGTAGTACCGACCGCGGCGCCAGCCCCGCCATGCGGCGGTGGCGCTCCGGCGGGCTCCATCCGTCCTCCATGCCGCACAGGATGAGCGTCGGGCAGGTAATCCTCATCAGGACGCTGGTCGCATCCGGCCGGCCGAGCAGAGCGCAGGTCTGGGCCTGGTAAATGGCACCCGACATCCGCCCCACCATCGCGGTGACAGCCGCCACCAGGGCCGCATCCCCTCGGCGCTGCGGCGCCAGCATCGGCAGCCCCCAGGCCGCCGCGATCGCACCGATGCCCTGGTCCAGGGCCTGGTCCACCAGCACGGCGCGCCGCGCCGCCTCGCCTTCGGTGGGTGGCTCGAAGCCGGTATCGAGCAGGGCCAGGCGCTCGACCCGCGGCGCCGCGCGGCGCAGCACCTCGAGCGCCACCCGCCCTCCCATCGAGTGACCCGCCAGCGCGAAGCGCGCGGGCGCCTGGCGCAGGACATGCTCGGCCATCGCCTGCAGGGAATCCTGTTCCGTGAATGTCACGATGCGCACGTCATAGTCGCCGCGCAAGGCATCGGCCTGGGCCTGCCACACGACTTCGTCGCACAGCAGGCCGCACAAAAGCATCACTGTCTTCATCGCTGGGGTCCGGTTCGCACGCGTGCTCAATCGATGTAGCGCAGGCCGGCCTGCGCCAGCGTTCCGCGCATGTCGTACATATCCAGCCCAAGGACGCCGGTCGCCAGTTTCGCCCGTTTGGCAACCTCCAGCTCTTCGCGCCGCTGCGCCAGCTCCGCCACCCGCGGCGCATCGGCGGCCGGCACCACCACCACCCCATCCTCGTCTGCGACGATCACGTCGCCCGGATTGACCAAGGCGCCAGCGCACAGCACCGAGATGTTGACCGAGCCGAGCGTCGACTTGATCGTGCCCTTGGCGCTCACGCACTTGCTCCAGACCGGGAAGCCCATCTCGCGCAGCACCTTGACGTCGCGCACGCCGGCGTCGATCACCAGCGCGCGGGCGCCGCGCGCCTGAAAGCTGGTGGCCAGCAGGTCACCGAAATAGCCGTCCGTGCACTCGGCCGTGATGGCGGCGACCACGATGTCGCCGGGCTGGATCTGCTCGGCCGCCACGTGCATCATCCAGTTGTCGCCCGGGTGCAGCAGCACGGTGACGGCAGTGCCGACGGCCGCAGCGTCCTGGTAGATCGGACGCAGGTAGGGCTTCATCAGGCCGACCCGGCCCATCGCCTCGTGCACGGTGGCGCTGCCGAAGCGTTCCAGCTGTGCGACGGCGGCGGGATCGGCGCGTTCGATGCGGCGGCGCACCACCCCCAGTTGGTTGATCAGCGGAGTAGCCATATCAGAGTCCTTTGCGTTGCAGTTGTGCGTCCAGGCGTGGGAATACGGCGCGGGCATTACCCTCGTAGATGCGGTAGCGCTCCTCGTCGCTGAGCGCGGCCGCCTCGATGTAGCGCCGGGTGTCGTCGTAGTAGTGGCCGGTGTCCGGATCGATGCCGCGCACGGCGCCGATCATCTCGGAGGCGAACAGCACGTTCTTCACCGGGATCACCCGGGTCAGCAGGTCGATTCCCGGCTGGTGATAGACGCAGGTATCGAAGAAGACGTTGTTCAGCAGGTGTTCCTGCAGCAGCGGCTTCTTCAGCTCCTGGGCCAGGCCACGGAAGCGCCCCCAGTGATAGGGCACGGCGCCGCCGCCATGGGGGATCAGGAACTTCAGGGTCGGGAAATCCAGAAACAGCTCTCCCGTCAGGCACTGCATGAATGCGGTCGTGTCGGCGTTCAGGTAGTGCGCGCCCGTGGTGTGGAAGCAGTCGTTGCAGCTGGTCGACACGTGGATCATCGCGGGGATGTCGTGCTCCACCATCTTCTCGTACAGCGGATACCAGTGGCGGTCGGTCAGCGGCGGCGAGGTCCAGTGTCCGCCCGACGGGTCGGGGTTCAGGTTGATGCCGACGAAGCCGTAGTCGCGCACGCAGCGTTCCAGCTCGGGGATGCAGGTTTCGGGCGCCACGCCGGGCGACTGCGGCAGCATCGCCGCGCCCACGAAATGGTCCGGGAACAGCTGCGCCACGCGCGCGCACAGCTCGTTGCAGATGGCGGCCCAGGTGGCGCTAGTCCGGAAGTCGCCGATGTGGTGGGCCATGAAGCTGGCGCGCGGCGAGAAGATGGTCAGGTCCGAGCCGCGCTCCCTCATCAGGCGCAACTGGTTGCTCTCGATGCTCTCGCGCAGTTCGTCGTCCGAGATCCGCAGGTCCGACACCTTCGGTCCCAGCGCCGGCGTGTTAAGGTTGGCGATCTGCAGCTTGCGCCAGTTCTCCAGCGCTTTCGGGGCAGTGGTGTAATGGCCGTGACAGTCGATGGTCAAGGGTGGGCGCATGGCAGGGTTTCCAGTGGCATCAAAGGGATTCGGAATCGGAGGTCGCGGGAATCAGGACTTCGCCGCGCATGACGAGGCGGGCGGTGCGCAGCAGGGCCGCGCGAGCCACCTGCTGCGGGTCGTTCGGATCGAGCGTGAGTTCGACGCTGAATTCACCGCTTGGGTGTTCGACCGATACACGCTGCGCCAGCCCCCCATCCACCTGCGCCAGCCCTTCGGTGACCGTACCTGCGAGCATGCAGGCGGTGGCAACCGTCACCGCAGCCAGCACACCGATGGCGTCGTGGCAAACGTGCGGGATGAAGCAGCGGGTCGCGATACTTCCGCCGGCCGCTGGCGGCGCTACCAGGCACATCTTGGGATAACTCCTGAGCCCCACGTCGCCCAGCCCCATCAGCTGGCCGGCGGCGCGCCGCAGCGCTTCGAGCGTCTGCTTGAGCTGGACGTCGGCGTTCAGCGCGGCCACGGTTTCGTAGCCGCTGCGCCCGAGGTCGGTGGCCCGCAGCAGCACCATCGGCATGCCGTTATCGATGCAGGTCACCTCGATGGCCAGCGGCATGCCGTCGGGGCCGGTCACCTCGATGCGGTCGCGCACCCTGCCGGTGGGCAGCAGGCCGGCGCAGACCGAGCCGGCGGTATCGAGAAAGTTGATGGCGACCGGCGCCGCGCTACCGGGCACGCCGTCGATGCGGGCATCGCCGCCGTAGCGCAGCTTCCTGCCGGGCGTCCGCACCGTCACGTCGCATTGCATGCCGGTGTTGAGCGTGAGGATGCGCGCGCTGGTCGTCCCATCCTGGAGCGGCAGCAGGCCGCGCTCCAGCGCGAAGGGCAGTACCGCGGCCAGCATGTTGCCGCAGTTTGGCGTGAGATCCACCTGATCGGAGGCCGGCTGCAGCTGGGCGAACAGGAAATCGAGGTCGACGCCCGGCGTGGTACTTGGCCGGACGATGCCGGCCTTGCTGGTGAGCGGATGGGCGCCCCCTAGGCCGTCGATCTGGCGCGGATCGGGCGAACCGAGCGCGGCCAGCAGGACGCGGTCGCGCGCCGCGGGCTCGCGGGGCAGGTCGGCCTCGAGGAAAAACGGGCCGCGCGAGGTGCCGCCGCGCATCAGCATGCAGGGAATGGCGCGCTGGTCGCTATCGACCGTGGTAGTCATGGGCGTGTGCATGATTGTTACAGGTCCAGGACCAGCAGCCCGGTCCGGGCACGCGAGCAGCAGGGCGTAAACTGGTCGTTAGCGGCGCGCTCCTCGTCGGTCAGATACAGGTCGCGGTGCTCCGGCACGCCTTCCAGCACCCGGGTCAGGCAGGTGCCGCAAACACCCTCCTCGCACGAGTACTGCACCGCGACGCCCTGCTCCGCCAGCACCTGGATCACCGTGCGTCCCGCTGGCACCGTGTACACCTTGCCGTTCGACGCCAGCTTCACGGTGAAGGTCTGGTCGCCAGTGGTGTCGACCGCGGCTCCAGCGAAGTATTCGACGTGCAGCTGCGCCTCCGGCCAGCCCTGCGCGCGCGCCGTGTCCAGCACGTGCCCGATAAAGCCGGTCGGACCGCACACGTACAGGTGGGTCTGGCCCGGCGCTGCCAGCAGGGCCGGCAGGTCGAGCCGTTGCGCCGCGTCTGCGCTGTCAAAATGAAAGTGCGCCTGGCGCGCGAAGCGGGAAGCCGCGATGCGCTCGCGGAAGGCGGCACGCTCGGGCGAACGGGCGCAGTAATGCAGTTCGAAGTCGGCGCCTTTCGCCGCCAGCGCTTCGGCCATCGCGAGGATGGGCGTGACCCCGATCCCGCCGGCGACCAGCAGCACGCGGGGCGCCTCCACCAGCTGGAAGTGGTTCCTAGGCGCCCCGATGGTCAGCACCGATCCGACCTGCACGGTGTCGTGCATCGCCTGCGAGCCGCCGCGCGATGCGGCGTCGCGCAGCACGCCGATCAGGTAGCGGTGCGTTTCATGCGGCGCGCTGCACAGCGAATACTGGCGCACTTGCCCGGCGCCGACATGCACGTCGATGTGGGCGCCGGCTTCAAACGGCGGCAACGGCGCGCCGTCAAGGCGCACCAGTTCGTAGCTGCAGATGCCCTCGGCCTCGCTTACCTTGGCGGCGACGCGGACTTCGATCGTGCTCATGCCGCCTCCTGTGCCGCAGCTTCGCGCGCCAGCCACGCGTCAATGATACGGCGCGACTGGACCCCGCCTGCATCGATGTTCAGCATCAGAAGCTTGCGTGCGGGATGGCGCAGCAGATTCTGCTGCTGGCGCTCGAGCATCTCGCGGTCTTCGCCGAAGATTTTGCCCTGCCCTTCGCGGATCCTATCGGTCAGCTCCACATCCTGCGGCCGGAAGTTGCGCGCCATGCCCCAGAAATACCAGTGCGAGGTCTCTGTCTCCGGTGTGATGAAATCGACTACCACGCTCGACACCTTGTGCGCCGGATCCGCGTGGTAGCCACCCTTGCCCGCATGAGCCACCCCGACCTCAATCATCACGTGGCTCGGAGCGCTGAAGCGGCAGACCTGCCAGCGGTCCACCGGCACGTCGCCGTCAAGACCGTTCCATTGCAGGGCGGCGCGCCAGAACGGCGGCGCGCCGACGTTCTCCATAAAGCGGCTGGTCACCACCTGCTCGCCCTCCAGCCTGGTAGTCACCGGCGCCTCGTCGATTTCTTTTTGTCCGATACTCGACGCATGCACATAGGTCTCATGGGTGAGATCCATCAGGTTGTCGACCATCAGGCGGTAGTCGCAGTTGATGTGGTAAAGCCCGCCACCGTAAGCCCATTCCGGATTCTCGGCCCATTCGAGGTGGTGGATCGCTGCCGGATCGGCGAGCTTGTCGTCCCCCGGCCAGACCCAGACGAAGCCATGACGCTCCTCGACCGGGTAACTTCGGATACAGGGAAAACCACGCACGCGCTGTCCCGGCATACTGACCGTCTGGCCCTCGCATCCCATCTCAAGACCGTGGTAGCCGCATACCAGTCTGCCGTCGCGGACGAAGCCGAGCGAGAGCGGCGCGCCGCGGTGCGGACAGAAGTCGTCCACTGCGGCGACTTTGCCGCCCTCCCCCCGGTAGAACACGATCTTCTCGCCACAGATCTGGCGGCCAAGCGGCTTGCCCGCGATTTCGTCGGGGGTGCAGGCCACGTACCAAGCGTTTTTGGGGAACATGCCCGTCTCCTTGATTGTTCGTTTCAAACTTGATCTTAAGTACATTGAACGTTGATAAAATTGCTATCTCGTCACGTGATGCGCAAGTATTGCTTCCGTGATGTTCAGTCCCGCAACACAATTCCCAATTCGTCGTGCCCAGCAACCAAACATCCGCACGGCCCGATCGCAGCTTGCTCGATCCTTATCTGCAACCGGGCCAGCTCCTGCGCCACGCGCAACAGATCGCCGTCTCGTTCTTCTACGACGAACTCGGCAGCGAGCTCTTCCCGTCCAGTAGGCCCTCCTGAGGCAGCTAGCGGTTGCCCGGCATCGCCAGGTTTCGCTGGCTGGCCTGGCCGCCATCGATACCTCGACTGGTGCCACCGTCTGCGCCCGCCTCGAAGAGAAGGGCCTGCCAGAGCGCAAGGTCATCCGCACAACCGGCGCCAGCGCGCTACCGATCACCCCAAGCGGCGCACGCTTCCTGGCAAGCCTCGACACCGGCGCCCTGCAGCGACGCGAACGCCTGCTGGTACCGCTTACGCCTGCCCAGCAAGGCGAGTTCATGGCACTGCTGGCCAAGCTGGTGCACGAGAACAACGAGCAAAGCCGCGCTCCCTGGCCCTGCCGCGTCGGTGATGGCCATGCTGGCCCTGGCCATTCCGGCGCATCGCTGGATCCGCCTCATGCCCGCTGCGCCGATGCCGCGTGTCCGCCAGGTTGGAGCAAGCGCCCCAACTTCCGGGCATTACGGCGGTGGGCGACGATCCTGCCTGCTGTTGGAGCCTGAACCTGCCGACGATTTCCGACAGCCTTTGCGCCTCGCGCAGGATTGCCGCCGTCTCGCTGCCTTGCCGCGCCATGTCGGCGTTGTCACGAGTGGCGCCGTTCATGTCGACGATGCCTCCCACATGGCGGATGCCCCTCGTCTGTTCGCCACTGGCAAGCGAGATCTCCCCCATCATTTCAGTGGCACGGCGCACGCTGGCAACTATGTCGCCGATCGTCTCACTAGCCTGGCCGACCAGCTTCAACCTTCCTGAACGCTGCCCGTCGATTGGCCGATATGGGCTTTGATATCCTTGGCTGCCACGGCCAAGCGCTGAGCGAGGCTGCGCGCCTCGCCGCTGACGACGGCAAAGCCGCTGCCGTGCGTCAGGTCGGAAGACAAGGCATGGTCGCCCCCCCATGATTTGTCACCCGTGATCGGTAAGCGGCCGATCCGCCTGCCCTACCTCGATCCCGAGCCCGTTTCCTGTAACTTCATCATAAGAAAATCTGCTTCGCAGGAGAAATCGAATTTTCCGTTGCCAAACATCGGCAGGACCGATCGGTCAAGCTTTCATTGAAGTGGCTGGACACGGAGAAAGGAGTTTTTCGCTGGTGTGTTCGGACGCTGGTATTCGGCGTGCTCATAAGCGCCGTGCCGGTTTGCCTGGCCGCCGTCCGACAGCTTCAACCGGAATAGATTCGTTTGGTCGGCGCATCGTGGCTGACGGGTCCGGCGCTCGATGTGGCCAGTCTTCTTGCTCGATGCGCTTGAGCAGGCGTCAGCACGCGAGCCAGATTCAGCTTGATGCGCAGCACTCAGTTTCGATTGGTTCCGGGGCCCGTTCATGAAGAGCCAAAGACATCCTTGAACCGCCCCGGGTTTTGTCGAGGCTCCATTTTTTTGAGAAAACGGAGCTATGAATAAGCAACCAATGTGCTCCCCCGAAGTCACCGGGCGCGCTGCGCGCATGGTCAGCGAGGCTGCCAGCGAGTGCAAATCGCAGTGGGCGGCCATCACGTCGATCGCGGCCAACGCCCGGGACCGACCGCTGCCGAAGAAGAACGCATCAAAGCCTTGGAGCGAGGGGTGCGCGAGCTGCGCGAGGCAAACGAGATCCTGCGTCTGGCGAGTGCGTTTTTCGCCCAGGCGGAGCTCGAGCGCCGCTTCAAGCCGTGAAGGCGTTTATCGACTAGTAGCGCCAGACCTACGGCGTCGAGCCGTTCTGCCGCGTGATACAGATCACGCCGTCGGGATACTCGCAATATGCCGCGCAAAAGCGCGATCCTGAGTTGCGTTGCGCACATGCCCAGCGTGACAACGTGCTGAGCGTCGATATCGAGCAGGTCTGGTATGCGAATTTGCAGGTCTACGGCACCGACAAGGTCTGGCGCCAACTGCGGCGTGAGGGAACCGAAGTGGCCCGCTGCACAGTGGGGCGCTTGATGCGCAAGGCCGGCCTGCCAGGCCTCATGCGCGGCAAGGTGGTACGCACGACGGTGGCCGATGCGAAGACACTATGCCCGCTCGGCCGGTCAACCGCAAGTTCAAGGGTTGTGGGTCAGCGGTTTCACTTACGTGACAAGGCTTGATTTACGTCGCCTTCGTTATCGACGTCTTCGCCGACGCATCGTCGGCTGATGGGTGGTAAGCGTGCAGCCCACCCACCTGTGAATAGCGCCGTTTATTGGCAGACTCGAGGTTTTCTACTTCGAGGAACCCATGACCCGTCACCGAATTCCCGCATCGACCTGGCATGAGCGCGTGGCGCAATGGCGCAGCAGCGGTCTCACGGCTGAGACCTATGCCCGTGAGCACGATATCGGTCTGGAGCGCCTGATGTATTGGGCCCGCCGCGTCAAGCGCGCCGCGGACGGCGTGCAGCTCTTGCCGGTGCGTGTCACCGTCCCGGCAGCAGCCAGTCCTCTGGAACTGCGCAGCCCTTCCGGCTGGAGCATGCGCATGGACGCCGGCGTTGATCCCGTCTGGCTGGCCAGGCTGCTGCAGGAGTTGCGGTGAAGCTGCTGCCCGAATCGATCTGGCTGGCGCTCGATCCGGTCGACATGCGCACCGGCGTCGACGGCCTGTCCCTGC